>QZJT01000058.1 GCA_003597935.1 Phycisphaerales bacterium
TGCCGGCGGCCACCGCGCCGCGCGAGGCGGACGTGCCGGTGCCTTCGGCGTTCCGCTTCTTCGAGGAAGGCAGCGAGGATTTTCGCAGCGGACGCCGGCGCGTGTACGTGCGACACCGCTATTTCGGTCCGGCCGACAAGCAGGCGGTCCGCGCGTTCTTCGAACGCGAGATGCCGCTGGCCCGCTGGCGGCTGGTGGACAGCGCCGCCCTGGATGGACGCTACACGCTGCGCTTCGAGAAAGATGCGGAAGTCTGCCTGGTCACGGTGTCGGACGCGGCCCGAGGACGCGGCGGTCCGACGATGATCGACGTTCGAATCACACCGAGAGAGGCGCCGGACACCCCCACCGCGCGAAAGACACCCCCATGAAAGCTCATCGACGACAGGAACTGCGGGAAAACGACCTTGCCCATTTTCTCCAGGAATCGATAACCTACTTGCAGGAAAACGGGGCGCGCGTGCTCCTGTTCTCGGGAGCGGCGGTGATCATCTTCGCGCTGATCTGGTTCACGCTGCAGAGCCGCACGCAGGGCACGGCCGACGGCTGGGTCGCGCTCTCGCGTCTGGATGCGGTCGAATCCGTGGAGGAGACGCTGCCGCAATTGCGCGAAATCGCCGACGAGGCCGGCGACGTGACCCTGGCCACGTCGGCCCTGTCCCAGTGGGGCGAAACGGCGCTGCGCCTGGTGCTCTCCAGCGACGACGCAGCCGACAAGGCCCGATTCAACGACGAGGCCGCGGAAGCGTTCGAGCGGCTGCTGAAGCGCTACCCGAACAACCCGCTGGCGGTCGGCGTGGCCCGCTGCGGCCTGGCGACGGTGGCCGAGAACCGCTTCGCCCTCGGCGGCGACCCGTCACAGAAGGAAACGGCCCGCACGCTGCTGGCGGCCGTGCGCGACGACCCGCGATTGACCGGTTGGCCCATTCAGAGCCTGGCCCTGAACCGGCTGAACCTCCTCGACCAGACGTTCCGCACCGTGACCTTCGCGCCTCCGCCGCCCGAGCCTCAAGGTCCGATGCCGGATGACGAGGCGGACCCGGGTACGCCCCGACCACAACCTGACACTCCCGAAGACAAGGCCGGCGCCGCACCCCAACCTGCGCCTGAGCCGGCGGAAGGCGGCAACGTCCCGCCAGACAATGCGTCCGGCGACGGCGCTGCGCCGGACCCGCCGGACGACGGACGCTGACGACCTGACGAACATGACTCACCGGCCGGGCGGAGAACCCAGTCCGCCGTGCTCCCAAGACAGCCGTGTGGCCGCCGCGATAACGGCCGCGCTGTCGGCGTGGATCCTGGCCTCGGGCGCAGGCTGCACGCGCCCGCGGGTTACCGTGTCATGGTCGATCTACCCTGCCGAAGACACGCCGGCGCGAGAAGACCATGAGACCACCCCAGCGAGCCTGATCGCGCCTGGGACACGTGTCGAGCTGACCGCCGCCACCAACGAAGTGGTGACTTTCCGCGTGGAAATCGCGGCCGGCAGCGACGTGGACGCCGTCAGCCTGCGCCCCACGCCGCTGCGCGGGACACAGACGATCATCCCGGCCGAAGCCGTGACGCTCTATCGGATGCACGCCGTCAGCGTACCGTCTTGGCCCGGCTGGCACGTTCGCTGCGTCGATCCGGAAGATCGGATCGACAACCCGGATGACGTGCTGGTGCCGCTTCACGCGCCGACCGGGGGATTCCCGGCCCGACTGAGCGCCAGGCATCCCATTCGCGTGTGGGTCGACCTGGCGGTGCCGAAGGGCACGGAGCCGGGCCTGTACACCGGCGCGATCCAGTTGCTCCGTGCAGGCGAGACGATCTCGCAAACCACCGTCAGCCTGACGGTCTGGCCGTTCGAGCTGCCCGATCGTGGATCGGTGGAGGTGGCCCTGGACGTGGACCTGGCGGCACTCTTCGGACACCACGTTCGGCTGGACGGCCGCCCGCACGTGCCGGGTCCGACGTGGCTCGACGATCCGGCCCGGGGGGAGCTTGACGCGGTCCTGTGGGCGACGCTGAAGATGCTGCAGCGGCATCGGGTCGTTCCGCTGCCGATGGACCTGACCCCGGTGGCGGCCGTCAACGCCGCCGGCGGATTCGACCTCGACTGGCAGCAGTACGACGCCGTCATGGCGCCGATGATGGACGGGTCCCTCTTCGCGTCGCGCCAGCCGCTGCCGCTGTGCCGGATCCCGTTCGACCTCCGCTTTCCGCTGGCGGCTTCGCTGCAATCGAGCCAGTACGCTACCAGTGCGGCGTCCTACATCCGAGCGTGCGCGGACCACTTTCGCGAGCGGGGGTGGTTGAGCCGGGCGTTCGTCCACCTGCCGGTCGGCGACGGCGACGCGCCGGAGGCACCCGCGCGGATGGCGACCTGGTTCGGGCGGCTGATGGCCCGGGGGGGGGAGGCGGCCGCCGTCCTGTGTCCGCTCTTTCCCCAGGACATGGCGCCGTACGGATGGGAGGACTTCGGCTCCACCGCGATGGGCGAATGGGTGGACGTGTGGGCGCCGCGCGCCCAGTTCTACGACGCGGGGGCCATGCGGCTGGAGCGCCTGGACGGCCGGCGCACGTGGGTGCGGCTCGACCGGCCGCCGTTTTCCGGCACGCTGTCGATCGCCGCCCGGCCCGCGGACGTGCGGGCGATCGCCTGGACGGCGCGGCGGCTGGGGGCGGAGGTGGTGCTGGCGGGCGCGGCCGACCCCTGGCCCCCCCC
The DNA here is from genome assembly GCA_003597935.1 of Phycisphaerales bacterium. Lineage (GTDB taxonomy): Bacteria > Planctomycetota > Phycisphaerae > UBA1845 > UBA1845 > SURF-32. Next base: position 2,711 of record QZJT01000058.1, read on the forward strand.
CGGCGCGGACGCACGGCCGCAAGCCTGCGTGGACCACGACGGCGCCGCGCTGTGCTACCCGGGCGTCGCCTTCGGGCTGAACGCTCCCGTGCCTTCGGCGCGGCTGAAGGGGCTGCGGCGGAGCCTTCAGGACGCGGCGCTCATGGACCTGCTCGACCAGCGCGGGCTGGGTCACGTGGCCGACGCGCTGGCGGCGTCGCTGGTCCCTTGCGCTGGGATCAGCGCGTGCGACGCGCATCTGGGCGACGGCCGCGCGATCGGATGGCCCGTCGAGCCGCAGCCTTGGCGGGCGGCCCGCCAGATCATGATCGATGAACTCTGCCGCGCAGGGGAGCGCCGGACATGGCCCGATATCACCGACCGTGACGTCCAGTGGCGGCGGTTCATGGAGGCTACCCGCCGGGTCGAGCTGACCTGCGACGGGGCCAGGGTGCGCCCGGCGGGCGCCGCCCACACCGGCAGAATGACGATCGAACTGCGGATGACCCTCGAGAACCTGCAGCGCACCGCCGTCAGCGGAACGGTGTCCATCGACAACCTGCCGCTGGGGTGGACCGCCCGCGCGGCGGCGGTCCGCGTCGAAGGGGTCCAGCCGGCGGCGCGGCGGCGGGTCACGCTGGTCCTCGACGCGTCCGTCATGTCCGCCACTGGCGACGGGTCGTTGACCCTGCCGGTCACGTTCCAGATCGACTCCGGACCGACCATCCGCAGCGACGCCCGGATCGCCTACGCCACCACCCAGTGGCTGGACCAGCCGCCGATGGTGGACGCCGATCTTTCCGACTGGCCGGACGGCATCGGCAACGTGGCCGGCGGCTTCATCCAGATCCACGACGGCCGCACGCCGGCAGAGGCGGCCACGCTGGCGTTCGTCGGGCGAGATCGTGACGCGCTGTACGTCGCGGTGATGTGTCGAGACGCCGCCGGGCCGCAGTCGCGGGTCTCGACGCGATTCGAGGCGCCGAACCCCGCCGGGCGGCGAAGTGATCTGGCCCTGGATGACCTGATCCCCGTCGGCGACGACCGCATCGAGCTGCTCTTCGACCCGCTCAACGCCGGCACGCGCTCGCCCGGCGACCTGTATCACGCCGCCGTCTTCCGGCACGGCGCAGCCCGGTCGCAGCAGGGACTTCAACTCGATCCGCAGGTGGGCCGGCGCCGCCCGTGGAACGCCGACCTGGCGGCCGCGACGCGCGAGACGCCCGACGGCTGGATCGCAGAGGTCCGCATCCCGCTCACGGCCTTCCCCTCCGATCCGTCGATGCAGACGGTGTGGGGGTTCAACGTGCTCCGCTGGGATGCGGCGGAGCAGCGTTTCTCGAACTGGTCCGGCGCCCGCCGCAACGCCTACGATCCGCAGAGCCTGGGCAACCTGCGAGTTCCGTAACTCTACCTTCCCGTCAGCGGGATCCGCAGATTGCGCAGATTCTCGCAGATTAAGAGAAAAGAGAACGGCAGGCGATGGGAACCCCCACCACACTCCTGCGCCGAAGGGGCGCATGTCGATTGTGTCACGATGGCGCCGTGGTTCAAGAGGTTGATACGAGCGGCTGCGGGCAGCCGGTGCTGATCTTACGAATCCAGGAAGCCGCTCTCTACGTTGGAATTCATCTCATAGCTGCAGCCCTCCGGCAACCGACTCACGCGCCGTATCGCTCGTTTTCTTTTCTTTTCTCTTATCTGTGAGAATCTGCGCCATCTGTGGTTTTCTTCCTGCTATTCCGCTTTTTCTCCGTGGATGAGAACCAGCGACGGCGGCGCGGCCAGCTCGATGGCGTCCGCCAGCTCGTCTTCCACGTCGCGGGTGCGATCGAGGCGGTCGTCGAGGCGGCTCAGCGCCTCGGACTTGCGCTCGTATTCTTCGCACATATCGAGCAGCGACGTGATCTTGTCCCGGCGAACGTGGAGCATCTGCCTTCGCGCTTCCAGCTCCGCCTCGGCGATCGCCAGCCGGCGCAGGTCGTGGTTGAACTCGGGCAGCATCTGGCCGCCGGAGGCGCGGGCCAGCTCCTGACGGTGCCGCAGCAGTTCGACGCGGGCCATGGCCAGGCGCTCCTCCGCCTCGCCGATTTCACCCGCGGCGAGCGACATCTCCTTCAGCTTCATCAGGCGCGCGACTTCAGCCTCCCGCAGTTCCACCACTCGGGCCAGCTCGCGGGCAATCTCGTCGCCGCCCACGTGGCCCTGGACGTCCTTGCTGATCTGGGCGATCTGCTGCTCCACCGCCTCGCGACGGGCCCGCTGCACGAAGAGTTCAAGCTCGGCCTGTTCGGACTCCGTCTCCAGGTCGGCAAGCTGCTGCATCAGTTGATCGCGGAACAATTCGCGGTATCCAGCGGCCTTGCGGAGCTGTTCGACCTGGGCGCGGATCGCCTGCGCTTCGCGCGCCAGTGCCTCCGCCCGGGCGCGGACTGCCGCCAGGCGCTCCTGCACCGGGCGGGTGGACTCTTCATAGGTCCGGGTCAACGCCCGCTGCAGGCGCTCGGCGACGGCCGCCAGATACTCGCCGGCCGCGGGGCGGATCCGTCCTTCCTCGGCCAGGTTTGCACTCAGCTCGACCACCAGCCGGCCGATGATCGTGACGCGGCCGCCGAACATCTCCTCCTCCCCGCTGATCTCCATCAATGCCACCTGGGCGGCATCGCGCGCGATGTCCGGTGAGGCGTGCAGCACTTCGACGGCGGCCGCGCCGGCGATCGTCGAACTCTGCAGTAACTCGTTGATCAGGTCGGTATTGATCAGCCTGCTCTTGCCGTTGATGGACAGGCGGAAAACGCAGTCGGCGTTGAGCGGGCCTTCCCGCACGTCCTCCTGGACGCCGTCGAACCGGCCGCCCATCGGTGCGGACGCCTGCGCATGCGACGCCGCACTGCCGAGCCGGCACGCACAGAGAATGACCAGCGCTGCGCTCAGTGTTGCTCTCATGGTGGATCTCTCCTTAACAAACAACTCACGTAATCCAGGCGAAGAAACCATGCCTTCGCGCGCCCATCGTCGCCCTCCTCGGGCGGGCGGTGCGCGCGGGCGCTCCGCGTCCGCCGAGCGGACGCACGATCCCCCGTCGGCGCCCGTCAGGCGTCCGGCGCGAGCTGCCCCAGCCGCCGGCGCGCCAGATCGGCTGCGAACGTGCCGGGAAACCGGTCGATGGTCCGCCGATACCACGTCTCCGCCACCGCGATGAGCGCGTCGTTGCGGGCCATTTCGTCCGCCTGTCGCACCAGCGTCAGCCCGGCCGTGTTGAGTTCACGCTCCACGGACGCCAGCGGATCCTCGGTGGTTCGGACGTCCGCGGCGTCGGCGTCCATCCGGCGCATGGCCGCCGCGATCAGGCCGGCGATCCGGGCGTGGGCGTCCGCCTCGGCCCGCAGGCGGGCGATCTGTGCCCGCGCCGCCTCGGCAGAGTCCGAGTCCGGCCTCGCCTGCGCCTCGATCGAACCGGTCGCTGAGGACGTCCGTTCTGAACGCGCGTCCATCCGCCGGTCGGCCATCCACGCCGAGTCGTCCCGCTCGCTTCGAGGGGGCTGCCCGGGCGGCGATACGCGGGGCAGGATGATCGCCAGCGCGATCGCTGCCGCCAGCGGGCACGCCACGCAGCCGATGGTCCGCCGCACCACTCGCCGCCGTCGGTGGAGCTTTGCGACCCGGCGGGCGAGCGGTTCGACGTCGGTGGCCGCGCCTCCGTCCCAGGGATAGGCCGCCCGCAGCGCGGATGTGAACAGCTCGTCTGCATCCGCAGCGGCACGACGGGGCACGCCTTGGCCGCTGCCGTCGCGGGTTTCGTGTTGTCGATGGCGGCGTGTCATGGTTTCGCCCCCAGCTCGCGCAATGGCGGTTCCAGTGCCCGCCGGGCGCGGCTGAGCCGTTGCTCGACCGTGTTGCGTTTCACTCCCAACACTTCTGCGATCCGATCGACCGGCCACTCTTCCAGGTAACGCAGGACGATGACCTCTCGATACCTGCGTGGCAGGCGGTCCACGGCGCGACGGACCGCTGCGGCGCGACGGGTTTCGTCGAAACGCTCCGCAGGATCGGCGGCGTCGTCTGGCTCGCTGCCGCGCAGCGCAGCGGGTCCGCGGCTGATCAGGCGCGTCCAGCCCCGCTGCACGACGGCGGTGCGGTTCGCCCGCCGGCAGGCATGGATGGCGATCCGCGTCAACCAGGTCTGCACGGAGGCCTCGCCGCGGAACCGCCCGGCGCCGGACAGGGCGGCGACGAATACGCTCTGCACCACGTCGTCGACGCGATCCCGATCGTGCAGCATCCGCGCCGCGAGCCGGGCCACGCCGTCGCGATGCCGACCGATCAGTTCGACGAGCGCGGCTCGGTCACCGGCCGCCAGGTCGGCGGCGAGCCTTCGATCTTCGCCGGCCGCCTGCACGGGCGGATCGCCGTGACCCGCAGCCGTCGCCCGGATGGCGGGTGATGCGTCTGTCGTCACCGACGTATTAGAGCATCGACCGGCGGTCTGCTGACAGACGGGGGTCGTTTTTTTCCCGCGCTCCGGCCCGGCGGCATTGCACCCGCCGCGCGCCGCGGCCCGGCGGAAGGGCGCGCTGCGAATCCTGTGAAATTTCCGCGGGAGCGTCGGGATCGAGGCGGAGGAAAGCTCGGATGGCGACGATGGCCCGTCGGCAAAAGAGCGGCCCTCATCGCGCCAGGCTGCGCCGTGACGGCACCGGCGGCGCGCGTCCGACCGGCTCGACCCTGACCTGCCTCCGGCCGCGGCGGCCGGGGCGAAGACCGCCGACCCGGACAAATCACAGAATCGTCCGGGCATTAAGAAAAACTCACCTCAATTTTATTTTGGAAAATCACGGATATTCCCTTGACATCTTTCCGATCGAAGTTATGAATCCCGCGCAGTCTGAGGAGTCGGCGCGGCTGGTCACGAGTCTCGTCCGTGTGTCAATCGGACTGGCAGACCCGCCAGACTCCTCAAGAGGTCCATCTGAGTCATGGACGAGCAATCCTCAGGCTCCGATCTGGAGCCTGGCGGCCTGAGCCGCAACACCATCAGCCTGAACGTAATCGAGCGTGTTGACCTGTATGCGACGCGGCCGAACGGCGTGTCGCGAAAACAGGGCCTGTCCCGTGCGCGGCCGCGCAGCCCGGGCCGCAACCATCGGCCCACCGGCGCGTCCGCGAGGCCGCCGCGGGCCGAAGGTCCGTCGGTCCGGGAATGGAACGACTGGCGCTGGCAGCTTCGCCATCGCATCCGGGACTTGGAGGGCCTGGAGGAGGCGTTCCGCCTGACCGACGACGAGCGTCTGGCCGTCGAGCGCATCGGTGGGCACCTTCCGGTGGGCATCACGCCTTACTATGCCCGGCTGATCCGGGCGGACGACCCCGACGACCCCATCCGGCGCACCATGGTCCCGCAAACGGGGGAACTGGTGCAGGGTCCGGGCGAGGCGGACGATCCGCTGGCGGAGGACTCGCACATGCCGGTCCCCGGGCTGGTACACCGCTATCCGGACCGGGTGCTGTTCCTGGTGACCAGCTTCTGCGCCACCTATTGCCGCTACTGCACCCGCGCGCGGCTGGTGGGCAAGACCGGCGAGTACCACTTCAACACGCAGCAGTACGAGCGGGCGCTGGACTATCTGCGCGAACACGCGGAGATCCGGGACGTGCTGCTCTCCGGCGGCGACCCGCTGACCATGCAGGACGACCGGCTGGAGTGGATCCTGTCACGTCTGCGGGCGATTCCGCACGTGGAGTTCCTGCGCCTGGGGTCGAAGATCCCGGTTGTGCTGCCGCAGCGCATCACGCCGGAGCTGTGTCGGATGCTGCGGAAGTATCACCCCTTCTGGCTCAGCATCCACTTCATGCACCCCAACGAGCTGACGCCGGAGGTGGCACGGGCGTGCGGACGGCTGGCCGACGCCGGCATCCCGCTGGGCGCGCAGATCGTCCTGATGCGCGGGGTCAACGACAGCGTCGAGACGATGAAGAAGCTCGTCCACGGGCTGCTGAAGAACCGGGTGCGGCCGTACTACATCTACCAGTGCGACCCCATCTCCGGCTCGGCCCATCTGCGGACGCCGATCGAGAAGGGCCTCGAGATCGTCGCCGGCCTGCGCGGCTTCACGACGGGTTACGCCGTGCCGACGTTCGTCGTGGACGCCCCGGGCGGCGGCGGCAAGATCCCGGTGTTCCCCGATACGCTCATCGGCCGTGACGGGGACCACGTGCTGTTCCGCAACTACGAGGGCAAGACCTATCGCTATTACGACCCGGAATAGAATGGCGAATAACGAATAGCGAATAACGAATGAAGACGAGTCGCCCTAGCCGAACGGCGAGCGTAAGCGACCGGCTGCGCCGCAGGGCGTGCCCAATCCGAAGCGCGAGCGTAAGCGACCGGCTGTGCCACAGGGCGTGCGCAATCCGAACCGCGAGCGGAAGCGACCGGCCGCGCCACAGGGCGTGCGCAATCCGAACCGCGAGCGTAAGCGACCGGCCGGCCGGGTGAAGCGTGTGCGCGCAGGTGGACCGCTTAGCGTTGCAAGAGCCGCTTCCTGACGGGCGCGGTTCGGATTGGCCGCTTCCTGACGGGTGCGGTTCGGATGAACACGCTCATCTTCAGGCCAGAACCATGTCGCATGTTACGCTTCCATTGATCGATCACGTCTGGGGCTGCACGAAGTGCGCCCGGATCACGCGGACGTGCTGCCAGCGCTGTGAGGTCCTGGTCAGCGCCGGCGATCGCGAGCGCATCGCCGAGTACACCGGCCGCACGGATTTCTGGTCCGACCGCGTGCCGGAGGACCCGGCCTACGCCGACCCGGGCGGCGATCCGAACTGGCGGGCGTGGGGATTTCACGCGGACGGAAGCCGCCCGACGCTGAATCGCCGACAGGACGGCGATTGCACGTTCTTGACCGCCACCGGCTGCTCGCTGCCGATGCACGTGCGGCCGCTGGTCTGCCGGCTCTATCCGTATACGTACACCGAGCACGGCGTCAACGGCGTTTCAGACGAGTGCCCGCGGGAGGTGGTCCCGCCGGGCGACAACATCCTCAACGTGCTCGACGTGCGTCGGGCGGACGCGGACCGCTGGCACCAGATGCTCTATGCGGAACTGCGCACGGGAAAACGAAGCGATGAACATCGGCCTTACCTACGATCTGCGTGACGACTACCTGGCGGCCGGCTACGGCGAGGAGGAGACTGCGGAGTTCGACCGCGCCGACACTATCGACCGGCTGGCGGAGGCGCTGCGGGCGCTGGGCCACGAGACCGATCGGATCGGGCGTGCGCCGCGGCTGATCGAGCGCGTCGCCGCCGGGGATCGGTGGGACCTGGTGTTCAACATCGCCGAGGGGCTGCGCGGCTACGGCCGCGAATCGCAGGTGCCGGCCATTCTGGACGTCTACGACGTCCCCTACACCTTCTCCGACGTGCTGACCTCCGCCCTGACGCTGCACAAGGGGATGGCCAAGCGGGTGTTGCGCGACTGCGGCGTGGCGACCACGCCCTTTCACGAGGTGGCGACGCCGGCAGACCTCGATACGCTCTCGCTGCCCTGGCCGCTCTTCGTCAAGCCCGTCGCGGAAGGCACGGCCAAGGGCATCGACGGGGCGTCGAAGGTGACCAGCCGCGGCGAGCTGGAAGCGGCCTGCGCCCGCATCCACCGGCAGTTCGACCAGCCGGCGCTGGTAGAGCCCTTCCTGGCGGGCCGGGAGTTCACCGTCGGGATCACCGGCACGGGCGCGGAGGCCGTCGCCATCGGCACGTTGGAAGTCGAGCTGATCGGAGGCGCGGAGCCGCACTCCTACACTTACGTCAACAAGGAGCAGTGCGAGGAGCTGTGCCGCTATTCGATCGCGCCGCGGCCGTGGTCGCTGCGCTGCGAGACGCTGGCGCTCAGTGCCTGGCGGGCGCTCCACTGTCGCGACGGCGGCCGCGTGGACCTGCGGGCGGACGAGGCGGGCGAAGTGTACGTCATGGAGATCAATCCGCTGCCCGGGCTGCACCCGGAGCATTCCGATCTGCCGATCCTCTGTGGCCACGTCGGCATGGCGTACGTGGACCTGATCGACCGGATCGTGTCGTCCGCCCGGCGGCGGGTGGACGCGATGAACGGCCGGAGGCCGGCCTCGGCGCGGCGGACGACGTCCGCGCTCAGCCGGGAAACCACGCCATCAAAGGTACACGCGGTCGGATCAGCGCCTTGCGGGCGCCTCAGCGCGGGCGACGGTCCGATCAGACCGGCGGACCGTCCGGCCGTCGCCGCACAGAGCGGGTCATGAAGGTCGCGATCCTGCACGACGCACTGACCGACGAAAGCCGTCCGGACGAGACGGATGCGCTGGTGCAGGCCCGGTACGTGACCGGAGCGCTCGACGCCCTGGGGCACAAGTCCATCACGCTGCCGGTCTCGCTGAACCTGGAGCGCCTGTCCCGTGCGCTCGATGCCGAGCGGCCGGACGTAGTCTTCAACCTGGTGGAGACGCTCGCGGGCCGCGGGCGCCTCTGTCACGTCGTGCCCGCGCTGCTCGATGCGCTGGGCGTCCCCTACACCGGCTCCGACGGCCATGCGCTGTTTCTGACCACCGGCAAGACGCAGACCAAGGAGCAGTTGGTCCGCGGCGGGTTGCCCACGCCGCCGTGGTATGCGCCCCGCGACCTGCGCGAGGGCTGCGGCGAACCGCGGGGGTTCTCCTCTGAGCCGCGGGCTTCAGCCCGCGCGGAGCATCGCACACAGGCACGCGTTTCGTGCGGCGCGGCGAGTCCGGCGCGGACGCTGCAGGGCGACGGAGCGATGGACGGGATGGACAGAATGGACAGGATGGACGAGATGGACGGGATGGACCTGCAGAACCCGAACGAGGCGGGGAGCGTTACTGCACCGAATTGGGCGATCCGCTTTCCAGCCACCGTGATCCTCAAGCCGACCTGGGAGGATGCCTCCGTCGGGATCGACGATGATTCAATCATCGCGGTGCGGGATGAAGCCGAACTGGCTGCCGTCCTCCGCGAGCGAACGCGACGTTACCAGCAGGAGCAGCGCGGCGAGGCAACACAGCCCGGCGAGGCAACACAGCGCGGCGAGCCAACGCAGCGCGGTGAACGAACGCGACGTTACCAGCAGGAGCAGCGCGGCGAACCGGCGCGGCGCTTCGGGGACGAGTTGTTCGCCGAGGCGTACATCGACGGCCGTGAGTTCAATCTGTCGCTGCTGTGCGGCCCCCGCGGTCCGCAGGTGCTGCCGCCGGCCGAAATCGACTTCGTTGACTACCCGCCGGAAAAACCGCATATCGTCGGATACGCCGCCAAGTGGGACGACCGGGCGTTCGAGTATCACGCCACGCCGCGCCGGTTCGACGTCGACGAGGCCGACCGCGGGCTGGTCGAGACGCTTCGAGCGCTGGCGGTCCACTGCTGGCGTCTGTTCGATCTGCGCGGCCACGTCCGCGTGGACTTCCGCGTGGACGAGCGGAATCAGCCGTGGATCCTGGAGGTCAACGCCAATCCGTGCCTGTCGCCGGAAGCCGGCTTCATGGCGGCCGCTGCCCGCGCCGGCCTGACGATCGAGCACGTGGTCGAACGCCTGCTCCGTGACGCCGTCGGCTCGTAGGAATCCGCCGAAGCACGGCCGCGCGTTCCTCATTCGTTATTCACCGCCGGCCATTCGTTAATCTCCATGTTCCGCATCCGCCGCATCTACGACGATTTGATCCCCATCGACGAGCGACAGATCGCTCAGATCCAGCAGATCCTGCGGCAGCAGTTCCCCGGCGCCACCGAAGCCCAGATCGCCGCCCTGCCGGAAATGCTCCGCAACCCGTTCAAGCACCGCTTCCGCGCCGTGCTCTACGTCGCCGACGACGCCCAGGGGACCGTGCGCGGCTTCGCCCTGGCGTTCCACGAACCGCAGCTCAAGTTCTGGTATCTCGACTTCATCGCCGCCGGCACCCAGGGGACGGGGGGCGGCGTCGGCGGAGCGCTCTATGCCCAGGTGTGCGAGGAGGTTGTCCGCAGCGGGGCGATCGGCCTTTTCTTCGAATGCGCCCCCGACGACGACGTGGACGACAAGGCCGTGCTCAAGCAGAACATCGCCCGGCTGCGCTTCTATGAGCGTTTCGGCGCCCGGCCGCTGGACAACAACGACTATCGCAGACCGGTCTGGCCCGGCCAGCGCGAACTGCCGTTCCTGATGTTCGACGATCAGGAGCGGGGCAAGCCGCTGCGGCGGCAGCAGGTGCGCGAGGTCGTGCGCGCCGTGCTCGAACGCAAATACGGCGACGTGTGCTCACCTGAATACGTCGACGCCGTCGTCGCGTCGTTCAGGGATGACCCCGTTCGCCTCCGCCCGTTCCGGTACGTGAAACCCAACGCGGTGGCCGCGAGCGGCGACGATGCTGTACAGACCCCTCCGGAAACAGGCGCTACCACGGCGGAGGGCAGGCTGGAAGCCCGCGGCAGAAAGGCGGACGCCCGCGCCCCCGCGCCCCCCCGGCCGCGCATCGCCCTGGTCGTCAACGACAAGCACGACATTCACCACGTCAGGGAGCGCGGATACGTGGAAGCGCCCGCCCGCGTGCGGGTGATCCTCAAGGAGATTGAAAAGACCGGTCTGTTTCGGCCCGTTCCGCCGCGCAGCTTCCCGGACCGCCACGTCCTCGAAGTCCACGAGCGCGGATTCGTGGAATACCTGAAACGGACCTGCCAGACCGTCCCCGCCGGCAAGTCGGTCTACCCTTACGTCTTTCCGATCCGCAACCAGGCGCGGCCCCCGAAGGAACTCGCCATCCGTGCCGGCTACTACTGCATCGACACGTTCACGCCGCTGAACCGCAACGCGTATCCTGCCGCCAAGCGGGCGGTGGACTGCGTGCTGACCGCGGCCGAGGAGATCCTGCGCGGCGATCGGCTCGCCTACGCCCTCGTCCGCCCGCCGGGGCACCACGCCGAGCGGCGCTCGTTCGGCGGGTTCTGTTACTTCTGCAACGTGGCGATCGCGGCCCAGTTCTTCAGCCCGCACGGCCGGGTGGCGATCCTGGACGTCGATTACCATCACGGCAACGGACAGGAAGAGATCTTCTACGAGCGCGACGACGTGCTGACCGTCTCCATCCACGGCCATCCCCGCTTCGCCTACCCCTACTTCAGCGGCTTTCAGGACGATCGGGGCCTCGGCCAGGGAGAAGGGTACAACGCCAACTATCCTCTGCCGGAGCGCGTGGACGGCGAGCGGTATCGCCGCACCCTGGCGCAGGCGCTGCGGCGCATCCAGCGCTTCGCTCCTCGTTTTCTGATCGTGGCGTTGGGTCTGGACACGGCCCGCGGCGACCCGACCGGCTCGTGGTCGCTCTCCGCCTCGGACCTGGAGCGGAACGGGCGGTTGATCGGCGGGCTTCGCCTGCCGACATTGGTGGTACAGGAAGGCGGCTACCGGACCCGCACGCTGGGCGTGAACGCCCGTCAGTTCTTCGTGGGGCTGGCGGCCGCGGATGACCTCCGCGACGGCGGAAAGCGGACTCGGAACAGGACTTCGGGGCAGGGACGCACGGCCCCCAAAGGGAGCGTTGAAGCCGGATGAGCACGAATCTTTCCAAAATCCCGGTGGCGCCGCCGTCGGACGTTTACCTGCGTCGGCTGCTGCGGGCCACCGACGTACACGCCCTCGAAGCCCTGCTGACCGCCACCGGGATGTTCGCCCCGCACGAGGTCGAGGTCGCGCTGGAACTGGTCCACGACTTCCTCTCCCGCGGCGAGCTGAGCGGCTACTGGTTCACGGTGGCCGAGGATGACGCCGGGCGGGTGGTGGGGTACACGGCCATCGGGCCGATCCCCTGCACGGTGGCCAGCTACGACATCTACTGGATCGCGGTGCAGCCGGATTGCCAGGGCTGCGGCATCGGGCGGCGGCTGATGGAGGAGGCGGAGGAGCGCATCCGCGCCGCCGGGGGCGCACGGGTGTTCATCGACACCTCCGGCCGGGCGCAATACGCCCCCACGCGCGCCTTCTACGAACGGTGCGGCTATCGCGTGGAAGCGACGCTCTGCGATTTCTACGCCCCCGGTGATGACAAGGTCGTGTACGGCAAGGTCCTGTAGGGCTACTCGCCGTCCTCGTCGTTCTTGCTCTGCTTCTGGGCGACCTTCCGCTCCACGACCTTGTCGAGGGCGACGCGCTGTGGCTCGTCCAGGGCGTTGCGGACGCGCTCGACGACGCGCTGGCGCGTGTCACGCCGCGCCTGGTTCCGCTCCGCTTCGTCGTCGATCCTGTCGATTTCGCGGAACCGGGCGCGGGCGTCATTGAAGATCCCGGACAGCAGCCGGCGCTGATCCGCGGAGAGGCCCACCTCCGGCTCATTGGCGGCCGAGAAGAACTCGGCCAGACTCAGCCCCGTGATGCTGGCCTCGGAGGGCCCGGGCTGGTCGTCGTCGTCGATGTAGCCAAGCCCTTTGAGCCGGTCGTGCTCCGCGCGTTGCTCCGGCGTCATCTCGTCGATGGCCCGCTCCGGGTTCTTGAGTTCCCACTTGCCCTGGTCGATCCAGCGCTGCACCAGCGGCCTGAGCTGCGCCACCACGTCCGCGTGTTTGTCCGCGACGTTGGTCAATTCCTGCGGGTCGCTGTCCAGATTGAACAACTTGATCTCGTCGGTCGGGTACTTCGGCTTTCCGACCTGGGCGATCAGCTTCCACGGCCCGCGCCGCACCATGATCTCGCGGTTGTGGGCGTCTTCGTGGATCAGCGTGGTGCGCCGGCTGAGCGCGGGGCTGGGGCGGCCCATCAGTACCTCGGTCAGGTTCAGGCCGTGCATGGGAAGCCCCTCGGGCTGCCGCACCTGCACGCCGAAGAGGTGGCACATCGTCGGAACCAGGTCGATCTGGCACACGCGGTCCTCGATCCGCAGCCCCGTGGGCATGCCGGGCATGCGGATGATGAGCGGCACGTGGACCGACGGCTCGTACAGCCCCATGTGGTCGAAATAGACGTTGTGATCGCCCAGGCACTCTCCGTGGTCCGCCACCACGACGATGCCGGTCGTGTCGTACAGACCGCGGTCTTTCATCCCCTGGATAAAACGGCCCAGCTCGTGGTCCGTGTAGTTGAGTTCCCCTTTGTACATCGCGGGCGGGTAGGCCGGGTCGCGAACCTCGCTGAATTGTTTGAGCACCACCTGCGGCGCGCGGCGGAAGAACTCGTTCTCGTGGAACGGCGGCGCCTCGCCCGCGTACGGGTCGCCCTGGTAGAACTTCCTGGCGTACTCCTCCGGCGGGTCGTACTCCATGTGGGGGTCGAAGACGTGCAGCCACATGAAGAAGGGCTTGTCCGACGGCTGGTCCAGCCACTTCAGGGCCTTGTCCACCATCTCGCCCGCCACCGGCTCACCGATCATTTCGTTCGGCTCGTCGAAGCCGGGCAGGGCCAACGTCGCGTCGGAGACGTGCCGGATCGCCGGGAACCCGACGCTGCGATAGCCCGCCCGCTGGAACGCGGCTGGCAGCGTGTCCACGCCCGGGTTGTGCTTCGGTAGCGAGGTCTGGTTGTTCATCACCTTGGCGTCGATGGCGTAAAGCCCGGTGAAGATCGACGTGTGGCTGGGGTTGGTGACGTTGGTCTGGCTGTAGGCGCGCAGGAAACGGGCGCCTTCGCTGGCCAGCTTCTCCAGATTGGGGGTTAGCCCGTCGGCCCGCTCGTCGCCGATGCCCGAGATCAGGTCCGCCCGCGTGGTGTCCATCGTGACGATGATGAGGTTTTTACCCTTCATCGCCGCGACCATCGCCCCTTCCTCCACGGCCGCCGGCTGGGTCTGGCCGGCCGCCAGTTGCGGCAGCCGCCCGCCCGCCCGAATGAAGGTGAGCACGGCCACGCAGAGAATCCCCGCCGCCACGGTACGGCAGCGTCCGGTATAGACGCGGGACGATTGCGGTGTCCTGCTCATAATGACCTTTCGGGCTTCGGCGCCGCCGGCGCGCGATGCAAAAGACCTATCGGAAACCGCGCCGGAGACGATAAGGCGGGGCGGCCGCCGCCCTCCGCGTTTCACGCGGATCACGCCTCGGGTTAGTGGACCCTGGGGCGCACTCTCTCCCTATGGCGCCTGGGCAGGCGGCTTCCTCCGCCGACCCTACCGCCACAACGAGCGCCGCCGTCCGCTATTGCCCGTGAGCCGGGTCAGACGCCCGCCCCGCTCCACTCCCGGCCTTGGATGGACCGTGGGCGTCATCGGGGCGCGCGCGTGCTTCCGGCCACGCCAGCACCGCTTTTCCAGGCCCGCGCCGGACCGGCGCGTTACGGATCGACCGTCTCGCCGGTGAAGCCGTGCCGCTCCTCGAGACGCACCTTGTTATCGCCTCCTCGCCGGCTGTCCGCACCAGACTGCCCGCTGTCCGAACCGCTGTTCAGGTAAACCACGACCAGCACGCCGACCAGCAACAGCAGAATGACCCAGTACTTCATCGAAGTCGCTCCGAAACGCTCCGGGCGCCCGCTCTGCCAACCGACCGAACGGCCGCCCGGCAGCCTCTACGATACCGCGCCGATCGGCGTCCAGCGACCATCCCGCACGCCGGCGGAGGGCAGGCGGCGTGGAGCGCGGCCGGGCGGGTTTTTGCGCTGCCAGTGTATTGACAACCGCGGACGGGCGGGTGAATCTGGAAGGCGTCGACTGCCCGGTTGATTCAGGAGCACTCCGCTATGGCCCATATCGTCGCCGAACCGTGCATTAAGTGTAAGTACACCGACTGCGTCGCCGTCTGCCCGGTCGATTGCTTTCACGAGGGCGTCAACTTCCTCGTGATCGACCCGGAGGTCTGCATCGACTGCGGCCTGTGCCCGCCGGAGTGCCCTACGGAGGCGATCTTCCCCGAGGAGGAGCTGCCCGAGAAGTGGTCCAACTTCGTCGAGATCAACGCCAGGTACGCCCCGCTCTGGCCCGTCATCGACACTCAGAAAGAGCCGCTGGCGGGGGCGGACGACATGGCCAAGGTCGAGCAGAAACTCGACCAGCTCGACCCGAACCCGTTTGAGGGTTAGCGCTGTCGGCGACCGGATCTGCGCCGCAGAACCCGCGCGGGCTTCAGGCCCGCGGCTCGCTGGCGGCGCATGATCGCGCCTGCTGACTCGGCTCGCACGGCCTGGGATTCCGGCGCCGGTCGCGGATACACTCCGCCTGCATGGCCGACGGAGTCCAAGCCATCCGGTTGCCCTTTCTGACGCCGGATCTGCCCGGTATCGGTGGGCGGATCAAGGCATTCGACGAGGATTTCCTGGTCGAGGAGTTGCCCCGCTATCAGCCGTGCGGGCAGGGCACGCACGTCTACTTCACCATCGAGAAGCGCGGGCTGACCACCATGGCGGCGGTCGCAATGATCGCCAAGGCGCTGGGCCGCCCGGCTCGCGACATCGGCTTCGCCGGCCAGAAGGACGCCCACGCGATCACGCGACAGGCACTGAGCCTGGAGCACGTCGATCCCGCCCGCATCGAGAGGCTTCAGTTCGCCCGCATCCGCGTACTGAGCGTCAGCCGTCACACCAACAAGCTGAAGCTCGGACATCTTTCGGGGAACCGCTTCGCCATCCGCGTACGGGACGTGGCGGCGGGCGCCGCCGACCGGGCGCGGGCCGTGCTGGCCGTGCTGGCCGTCCGGGGCGTGCCGAACTATTTCGGTCCGCAGCGTTTCGGCGTCCGCGGCGACAACGGGGTCATCGGGGCGGCCGCGCTCCGCGGCGACTACGAAGAGGCCATCCGCAACGTGCTGGGCCGGCCCGGTCCGTTTGACCGCCCGCCGATCAGCGACGCCCGCCGGCTGTTCGACGCCGGTCAATACGAGAAAGCGGCGGCGCTGTGGCCGGCGGGCTTCACCGGCATGTCCAGGGTGTGCCGGGCCCTGGCCCGCACCGGCGGCGACTTCCGGGCCGCGTGGCTGAAACTCGATCTTCCGGCGCGGAAGTTCTACCTCAGCGCCTGCCAGAGCGAGGTCTTCAACCGCGTCCTGGCCGCCCGCGTCAGCGGGCTTGATCGGCTCCTGACCGGCGACGTGGCGTACAAGCACAACAACGGCGCGTGCTTCGTGGTCGAAGACGCCGGCCTGGAGCAGCCGCGCTGCGATGCGTTCGAGATCTCGCCGACCGGCCCGCTGCCCGGACGGCGTCTGACCCCCGCACAGGGCGAGCCGGGCAGGATCGAGCAATCCGCCATCGAGGCATCCGGAATGTCAGGCGGCTCCTTCCATGCCCCGGACGGCATGACCCTGCACGGCGAGCGTCGACCGCTGCGCGTCCCGCTCGCCGATCCTTCGGTCGAGCCGGGCCGGGACGAGCGGGGTGACTTCGTCGAGTTGAGATTCACGCTGCCCCCCGGCGTGTATGCCACCAGCGTTACGCGCGAGGTGTGCAAGGAATAGCGCCGCTCGCCGCCTGCGGGCCGCCGCGGCATAATGCCGGCATGGCCAGGTCCGCCGAGAAACGCATCGCCGAGCTGCGCGACCAGATCCGCCGTCATGACTACCTCTACTACGTCGCCGCCGCGCCGAAAGTCAGCGATCGAGAATACGACGCGCTGCTGGAGGAACTCCGGCGGCTGGAAAGCGAACACCCGGAGTTCGTGACGCCGGACTCGCCCACCCAGCGCGTCGCGGGCGAGCCGATCGAAGGGTTTGCTCACGTCACCCACGCCGTGCCGATGCGGTCGATCGACAACACCTACGACGAGACGCAGTTGCGCGAGTTCGACGAGCGCGTCGCCAAGGGGCTGGGCGGCGACGCTTACTCGTACGTGATCGACCCCAAGATCGACGGCGTGGCGGTATCGCTGCGATACGAATCGGGAAGCCTGGTGCTGGCGGCGTCGCGCGGAGACGGCGTCACCGGCGACGACGTGACCCACAACGTGCGCACGATCCGCTCCGTGCCGCTGCGGTTGCGCGGCGACGACGTTCCCGACGTGGTCGAGGTGCGCGGCGAGGTCTTCTGGCCTTTGCGGGCGTTCGAGGCGTTCAACGAAGAGCGCGAAGCAAAGGGGCTGCCCACCTTTGCCAACCCGCGCAACGCCACCGCCGGCACGCTCAAGCAGCTCGACCCGCGCAACGTCGCCGGCCGCGGCCTGCGCTTCCTCGCCCACGGCTACGGTGAACTGTCGGCTCATCCATACGAAACGCACACCGATCTATTCGCGGCGTTCGACCGATGGGGCATCCCGGTCAGCCCCGACGCGGAGAATGCCGCCGATATCGACGCGGTGCTCGCCGCCATCCGCCGCTGGGACCACAGGCGGCACGAACTGCCCTACATCACCGACGGTCTGGTGATCAAGGTCGATTCGCTGCACCAGCGTGAGGAACTCGGCGCCACCAGCAAATACCCGCGCTGGTGCATCGCGTTCAAGTTCGAGGCCGAGCGGGCGGAAAGCGTGCTGCTGCGGGTGGACTATCAGGTGGGCAAGCTGGGCACGATCACGCCGCGGGCGGTGATGGAGCCGGTGCAACTTTCCGGCACCACGGTGCGCCACGCGTCGCTGCACAACTTCGACCAGGTCGACCGGCTCGACGTGCGCATCGGTGACACCGTGCTGGTCGAGAAGGCCGGTGAGATCATCCCGCAGGTGGTCGCCGTCGTCGCGGAGAAACGCCCCAAGGGGGCCGAGCGCGTCGCGCGTCCGACGGCCTGCCCGGTCTGCAACGGCGAAGTCGAGCAGGACGAAGGAGGCGTCTACATCCGGTGCATCAATCCCTCCTGCCCGGCGCAGCTCAAGGAGCGTCTCAAGTTCTATTGCGGGCGCAACCAGATGGACATCGAAGGCGCAGGCCACGTGCTGATCGAGACGCTGGTCGAGAAGGGATACCTGTCGGAGTTCGCGGATTTGTACGCGCTCCACCGGCGCCGCGACGAACTGGCCCGGCTCGAACTGCCGGACAAGGACCTGGGCGAGAAAAAGGCGGACCAACTGCTGGCCGGCATCGAAGCCGCTCGCGCGGCGGACGTGGCCGAAGTGCTGCGGAAGGTGAAATTGGCGGGGCTGACGCCGTCGGCACTCAAGACGCTTGCAGGTGCGTTCGACAACGTGGAGGCGTTGCTCCGCACGGACGCGGCCGGACTGTGTAAGCTGGACCTGTCCGCCGAGGCGCGCGCTTCGCTGACGGGCTTCCTGGCGGGCGCCGCTTCGGACGCGACGGACCTGTTCCCCGGCGATGCCCTGGATGCCGCCGCCGCCAAGCGCCTGGGCGATCAGTTGCAGCGGTTCCTGAAGGCCGCAAACGTGGGCGGAGCCGGTCCTGTCTTGGTGGAGAAACTGATCGAGGCCGGCCTGGTGCGGCGGCCGGCCGACCTGTTCGACCTGCACCGGCGGCGCAGCGAGCTGGTCACACTGAAGTTCCCCAATACGTTCGGCGAAAAGAACACCGACCGCTTCCTGGCCGGTGTGGAGGCGAGCAAGTCTCTGCCGCTCTCACGGGTGCTGGCGGCGCTGAACGTCCGTCACGTGGGCGCTTCCACCGCGGAGGTGATCGCGGAGCACTTCGGCTCCATGGAGGCGATCCGCGAGGCGGATGAGGACACGCTGTGCGAGGTGGAAGGCGTCGGACCTGAGGTGGCGCGAAGTCTGCGGCACTTCATGACGTCGCCGCGCGGCCGTAAGGTGATCGACCACCTCAAGCGCGCCGGCGTCAACATGACCCAGCCGAAACGGGCGCTGGCGGATCATCAGCCGCTGGCGGGCATGACGGTCGTCCTGACTGGCACCCTTGAGTCGCTCTCGCGCAAGGAGGCCCAGGACCTGATCAAACGGCTCGGCGGCAAGCCGGCCGGCAGCGTCAGCAGCAAGACCGACCTGGTCATCTTCGGCGAATCCGCCGGCTCCAAGCTGGCCAAAGCGAAAGAACTCGGCGTGCGGACGATGGATCAGACGGAGTTTATGAAACTGGCGGAAGGAGCGAAGTAGGATGGTCCCGGCCGTGCCAGGGGCGGGCAAGGTCCACGGCGTCCTCCCGAGCCCCCTCACGTCGCTACTCCAACTATGCCAGCATGCGCGATCCGTAGCCGGCTCTGAGCCGTGACGTCCGCGCGGGCTGAAGCCCGCGGCTCGCTGTCGGCACACCCTGACGCACGCTGTTTCAGGCCTTCATCTTCCCGTTCACGCGCTCGAGCACGGCGCGCTCGCGCTCGATCGCCTGCCGTTCCAGGTCCGCCGCCTTTTTCAGCACGCCGTCGATCCACGTCTTGTCCTTCACGCTGCCTGCGTTGATCCGGACGTTGAGGTGTGCACCCATCACGGCCGCGCGGGCGGCCAGCGCCGCCACGCCGGCGTCCGAGATGCTGGCCTCCAACCCGGTCTCCGCCATGGCCTCGATCACCTCGAAGCTGGCCAGCGCCGTCTCCATCACCTTGAGCGGGACCTCGATCGCGCCGCGGGTCGCACTCTGAATCGCCTGCGACCGGGCGGCCTTCTCGGCGTCGCTGCCTTTCGGCAGGCCGAAGGCGTCCATGAGCCGGTTGAACGCGTCAGTGTCTTCGTCGATCAGCCGCAGCAGCGCATCGTGACAGCCCTTGCCTTTCACCGCCCAGTCTGAGAATTCCTGCCAGCGGTCGTCCCAGCCGCGTTTGTGTGAGGAAAGGTTCGCCACCATGGTGGCCAAGGCCGCGCCGAATGCGCCCATCGCGGCCGCGATCGAGCCGCCGCCCGGCGCGGGCGACTCGCTGGCGGTCTCGTGCACGAACGCCTCCAACGTCCTGTCGACCAGACGCTTGTGCGCGCCCTTCCGCCGGGCGGCGATGGCGTATTCTATGATCTTCTCCTCGGGCTTGAACGGGTAGAGTTCATCCAGCCCCAGCGACTTGACGGCGATCTTGATGAGTTCCCGGTCGCTGACGCCCAGGCTGCGCTGCTGTTTCGTCAGGAAATACCGCCCGGCGTCCAGCATGGCCCGCAATGGGATCAGCCCCACCAGTTCGCTGCCGGTCACCCTTACGCCGCGCTCCTGCGCCCTATTGCAGCACTCATCGAACGCGACGTGGACCGGCGTCACCGAGATGTTGGTCAGGTTGATCGAGATCTGGGCGATGCCGTACTCTTCTATGAACCAGCCGATCGCCTTGACGCACTTGAGCGATCCCGGTTGCCACAGTTTCTCCCCTTTTTCGTCCAGCAGCGGCGTGCCGGTGGGCGTGCCGTCGCTGGTCTGCACGCGTCCTTTCTCGCGGATGTCGAAAGCGATGGCGTTGGCCCGGCGGGTGGACGTAGTGTTGAGGTTGACGTTGTAGGCGACCAGGAAGTCGCGCGCCCCCACGGCGGTGGCGCCGCTGCGCGGATTGAACGCCGCCGGCCCGAAGTCCGGTTTCCACTCGTCGCGCCGGAGCTTGTCCGCCAGTCCCTCATACTCGCCGGCCCGGACGGTCGCCAGGTTCCGCCGTTTCTCGTGGAACGCCGCGTTCTCATAGCAATAGATGGTCAGACCCACCTCTTCGCCCAGCCGCCTGGCCAGCGTGCGGGCATACTCAGCCGTTTTCTCCATGGTGACGTTCGCCACCGGCACCAGCGGGCACACGTCCATGGCGCCGAAGCGCGGGTGCTCGCCGTGGTGGCGGCTCATGTCGATCACCTCGGCCGCCTTCCGCCCCGCCCGCACGGCCGCTTCGATGACCGGCTCCGGCGCGCCCACGAAGGTCACGACGGTCCGGTGGGTGGCCTTGCCGGGATCGACGTCAAGCAGAGTTACGCCCTCGACCGACTCTATTGCGTCGGTGATCTGCTTGATCACGGCCGGATCGCGGCCTTCGGAGACGTTGGGTACGCACTCGATGAGCGGTTCGTTCATGCTATTCGTACTTTCTATGCGTATCTACAGTCCATGTCCTACAACTGCGACACGGCCAATCCGAACCGCGACCGTAAGGGAGCGGCCCTGCCTGGGCGCAGCTATTTCTGCGCTTGGCCCGCCGCAGATTCCCCTAGCACGTGCGAACGCCGCAGCGCCGTCCAGAAGCCGCTTCCTTACGGGCGCGGTTCGGATTGGTATTCCCCGTTCGACTGCCATTCAACCTTCAACCTTCCAACCTTCGACCTTCGACCTTCAACCTTCAACCACAGCGCGACGCGGCCTCCGCGTGGGCACACACGTCGCGGGCCGCTTCGACGATGGACGCCTCCGTCGGCATCACCAGGTTGGCGGCCGGGCCCAGCGGGACATATGTATCGAGCGCGTTGTGACGTCTTGCGATCACGTTGCCGTTGCACGATTCGTGAATGAGCGCCAGAATGGCCTCGGCCACGCCGCTGCTGCGCCTCCCTTCATCCACCACCAGCACCCGGGCCGTCGCCCGCGCCTGGGCGAGAACAAACGCCTCGTTGAGCGGGCTCAGCCAGCGCAGATCGACCACCCGGGCCGCGATGCCGTGTTCTTCCAGAAGCGTCCGCGCCGCCCGCAACGACAGCCACAGGCCGTTGGCGAACGTGAGAATCGTCAGGTCCGTCGCGTTTTCATGGTAGACGCGGCCCTCCCCGAAGGGGACGCACTCGTCCGGGGGCGGATACGCGAATTGCCAGGCGCCGTCCTTCGGTTCATACAGGTCGCGCTGCATATATAGCGCAATCGGTTCTATGAACGCACACACCCGCCCATCCACCGCCCCCATCGCCACGCAGGTGCGCATCATTTTCACGGCGTCGTCCCCGCGCGAGGGCGTCGCCACCAGCAGGCCGGGCACATCGCGCAGGGCGGCGATGCTGTTGTCATTATGAAAATGTCCGCCGAAGCCTTTCTGATAGCCCCACCCCGCGATGCGGATGACCATCGGGTTGCGATACTGACCGTTCGAGAAGAACTGGAGCGAGCACGCTTCGCCGCGCACCTGGTCCTCGGCGTTGTGGTAGTAGGCGAGGTACTGGAGTTCCGGGATGGGCAGCAGACCCACGTGGGCGGCCCCCAGCGCCAGCCCCAGGATCATCGTCTCATCGAGGAGCGTGTTGAACACCCGCCCGGCCCCGAAGCGCTGGTGCAGCCCCGTGGTGACGTGATACACGCCGCCTTTTTTCGCCACGTCCTCGCCGAACAGAAT
Source organism: Phycisphaerales bacterium (assembly GCA_003597935.1). Taxonomy (GTDB): domain Bacteria; phylum Planctomycetota; class Phycisphaerae; order UBA1845; family UBA1845; genus SURF-32. The sequence continues at coordinate 24,720 of QZJT01000058.1, forward strand.
CGCGTTGGGATATTTCGCCAGAATATCGTGCAGCCCCTGGTTGATCAGCACCGCCATGTGCCGGGGGGGGGCGTTCTCCGGCAGGTGGTCCGCTCCGCCGAACGCCCGGGCGCGAGCCTGTCGATCGGCCGGCCGACACGCCTCCGTCAGGACGGCGTCCGGCGTGCAGGGCGCCAGCGGGGCGACGATCTGCTCTGCCGAGGTCAGCTTCGGCGCCGCGGCCGCAACCCGCGCCGCTTCCTGCACCCGCGTGCGGATGGCCTCGTAGCGTGCGAGCACCTCGCCCGCGCTGAGCACGCGGTGTTCGAGCGCCAGTTCCGCCGTCTTCAGCAGCGGATCGAGCCGCTCGGCCGCCTCGATGTCCTCCCACGAGTGATATTCCGTCTCCACGTCGCTGCCGGCGTGACCCAGCAGCCGCACGACCTTCAGGTGCAGGAACACCGGGCAGCGCCGCGTGCGGCACAGCTTCACCGCGTCGGCCACCGCATCGTATCCAGCCAGCAGATCCAGGCCGTCGGCCTGCACGTAGGTGATGCCCGGCCGGTGCGACATCGTCGCTTCGATCCAGCCCGGCGGCGTGTGGACGCTGATGCCGATTCCGTTGTCTTCGCACACGAACAGGATCGGGACGGGGAACTTCTGGTGAGCGCTCCACGCGGCCGCGTTGAACGCCGTCTGGGCGACCGCGTGGTTGACGGAGGCGTCTCCAAAGCTGCACACCACAATGGCGTCCGGCGGCACCGGCAGCGCTGCTCCCATACGTTTCGCTCGTGGGATGGACAGAGCCGCCCCCACCGCCCTGGGCAGGTGGCTGGCGATGGTGCTGGTCTGCGGCGGCACGTTCATGGCCACGCTTCCCCACACCTTGTGCCGCCCGCCCGCGATCGGGTCGAGCGAGCTGGCCGCGAAGCTGTGCATCACGTCGGTGGTCAAGTCCGCCACGCCCGCCAGGCGCGCCCGCTCGGCCATGAACGCCCCGCTGCGGTAGTGGATAAACGCCGGATCGGTGTGCCGCGTCAGCCGCCCCAGCAGGGCGTTGCCCTCGTGCCCGGCGCTGCCGATGGTGTAGAACCCCTCGTCGCGGGCCCGCATCCGCCGCGCTTCGATGTCCTGATGGCGGCAGACCATCTGCGACTCGAACAGCTCGACCAGGTCCCGCCGCGTCACCCGCCCGCCGGCCTCCACCGGATCGTCCGTCGGCCCGGATGTCTCGGCGCCGTCCTCGCGGGCCGCCCACTCGGTGACAAACCGCACGAAGTTCTCGTCGACGACCTCGGCGCGGTTGAAGCGCGAGGCGCTGCGGGCGGGTTCACTGCCGACGAGTCGAGAATGAGCGGACACACGGGCCTCCGAAATCGGATGCTTGGCCACGCGGCCATAGTGGCAATCTCCTTGCCAGTCGCGGCCGAGCCGAGCGCGGGATCGAGCGTAACAGCCGACCGTGCCAGCGGTCAACCGACTTCGATCACCGCCCGACAGACGACAGTGCGTGACGCCGGCGCCTCGTGCCATTGACAACGGTCTGGTGAGTTTGATAGTATCCTCTCGGCCAAGTGTTGCCCGCGGACCGAAGGCTCCGGCAGTGTGATGTACGTCCAACGTGGGACCACCCGCACGTGATCTATCCGAACCCGCATCGCCGGAGGGATCCCGCTCGCCTCCCCGTTTCCGACGCGACCTCGGATCGGGCCGCAGCGCATCGAGAGGAAGATGAGCTATGACACCAGCCTCGCACATCGCAGATGTCGTTAGGACATTGATCGTAGCCGCAGTCGTAGGGTTCCTTGGCTACCAGGGGATCGAGCTGATTCGCGAGAGGATCAACAACCCGCCACCGCAGATCGTCCGTCTCGAAGGCGAGGAGTTGAAGGAATTGCGGCATTCACTTGACGGGGCCGTTGAACACATGCTCTCGCGACTTTCCGTTCTGGAAGACCGAGCGCGGCGCCATCTACCGTTCGGCCTCCCGGAAGAAACACGCGTCGAGTGCGGAAGGTTCGAGATCACCTTCACGGAGCAACAACCTAAGACGGCAGGCGGGGAAGGAGGCGGCCCAAAGTGGTTCTACGACCACGAGGTGACGTTCGGTCATCGATACGTCACGCCACCGCTAGTCATTGTTACGGACAACTCGGTGACGGGTGCGTGGCCCCATGTCGCCGTTCACAAGATCACTACCAGCGGTGCTGTGTTCAAGTTAAACCTGCACCATGGCGCGATGGGTCGTACCGCGACGATTGCCTACCTGGTGATCGGGGAGGCCAACTGAGCACAAATCTCATGCAATTCATTCGGGCGCTCGCCCTCGCAATACCCGCTTTCATCGCCGCCAGCGCCCGCGCCGACGGCGTCTTCGAGGACGTCAAGTTCGACGAAGCCTGCCGCCGGGCGGCCGCCGCGAAGAAGCTCGTCTTTATCGACTTCTACACCGACTGGTGCGGCCCCTGCAAAGTGATGGATAAGACGACGTTCGTCGACGAGCGCGTGGTGGCGGCGCTGAGGGCACGGACGATTCCGATCAAAGTCGATGCCGAGGCGGACGCGGCGCTGGCGCGGCGGTTCAACGTGGACGGCTATCCGATGATGCTGCTGGTCCGGCCTGACGGCACGGAGGCCGGCCGCATCGCCGGCTTTCAACCTGCCGACGACTTCCTGGATGCGCTCGACGCCGCCATCAGCGGCAAAGACGCCGAGACCCGTGCTCGCGAGGCGGTGGCCGCCGGCGGCGGAACGGACGCCATGGCACGGTTGCGGCTGGGGCAGGTGCTGGCGGCGAAGGGCAGGCACGGCGATGCCCTGGCGGAGTTCCTCTGGTGCTTCGACGCCGGCGCGACGCGAGACCCGGCGTTCATGAGCCTGCGCCGCGGCGTACTGCTCGACGCCATCGCCGCGCTGGGCCGCGAATACGGGCCGGCGCTCGCTGAGATATCGCGACGGCGCGACGCGCTGGAGGGGGACATTCTCGCCGGCCGGGCGGATTTCGCCGCTGTGCTCGACTACAGCGCCATCCACCGCGCGCTGCAGCAGACCGACCGCACGCTGGCGACGTTCGACAAGCTGCCGGACAACTCGGCGGCCAAAGTCATGCTCTTCGCTGATCTTGTCGACGCGCTGCTGGCGGCCCGCCGCTACGCCGACGTCGTCAGGATGGCCGATCCGGCCGCCGGACTGTCCCGCAAGATCGAGGACTTCCACCGCACGGAGGCGGACCCCCGCATCCGCAGCGATTCGGCACGTCAGATGCTGCTTACCACCATGCGCGAGGACATCCGCCGCTATGCCGCCCGCATGACGCTCGCCCTGGCCGGCGCCGGCCGGCTTGACGACGCCCGCAAGCTCATCGCAGACGCGCTGGCGTTCGACGGCGGCGAGGAGATGCGACGCGAGATTCGGGACTATCTGGACGGAACGGACGTGGACGGTGCCGAGGATCTTCGCAGGTCGCTCTTGCCATAGAGTGGAGAAACCCGCGCAGGTCAGTAGAATCAGCGGAGTTCCCACGGAGCGAACCGATGGACTGGGTCACCACCTCGACCATCCTGGAACGGCTGCACGATTTCGACGACCGGTCGGTCTGGGAGACGTTTTCCCGGCGGTTTCGGCGTCCGCTGATCGCGTTCGCCCGCAAGGTCGGTGTTCCAGACGGCGAGGTGGACGACGTCGTGCAGGAGATCCTGCTGGCGTTCATAGACGCGTTTCGCCGGGACCAGTATGACCGCCAGAAGGGCCGGCTGAGCCATTGGTTGTTCGGGATCGCCTACCGCCAGATCGCCAACGCGCGGCGCAAGCGGGCCATCGAAGCAGGCCGCAAGGACCCGCGTGGCGAGAAATCTTCATTCTGGGGCGGCGTCCCGGATGAGCGCGAGGCGCAGGCCACCTGGGACGAGGAATGGGAGAAGTCGCTCATCGAGACGTGTCTTCGGCAGGCGCGGTCCGAGGTGTCCGAGTCGACCTATCGCGCGTTCGAGATGGTCGTCCGCCAGGGCCGCACGCCTGACGAAGCCGCCGCTGAGCTGAAGATGACGCGCAACGCCGTCTACGTGGCCAAGCACCGCGTGCTCAAGAGGCTGGAAGAGTTGATGAAGGACTATGAAGATCTGCTTCCCGACCGGTGACGCCGCTGTCCGGCGCGTAACGGCGTTGTCGGCCGCGTGACGACGTAGTTCGGCTGGACGGCGGTCTTTCACGGCAGAGCCGAATGCCTTGCCCTACCCTTGAAGATCTGGAGCGGTACGCGACGGATGCGCTGCCCGACGACGCCAGGGAATCCTTGGCTGCCCACATGCCAGGCTGCGCGGGCTGTCAGGATCAGGTCGCAGCGCTTCGGCGAGCAGCCGAGTTGGCCCGTCGCGTGCATCGCATCGCAGTCGCCGGGGGTGGGGCCGCCACCGTCACGCTCCCCGTGACGCCCCGGCCGACGAGTCCATTGCCGGGCGGTGGCTTTCCCGAGTATACGATCGTCAAGGAACTCGGCCGCGGCGGGCAGGGCAGCGTCTATCAGGCCGTCCATGAGCCGACGAAGCGCAGCGTCGCGATCAAGGTGCTGCTGGAGGGTCCACATGCCTCGCCCTCGGCCCGCCGGCGGTTCGAGCGCGAAATCGAACTCGTTGCGCAGCTCAAGCACCCCAACATCGTTCCGATTCTTGAATCCGGGACGACCCAAACAGGCCATCCTTACCTGATTATGGAATTCCTGCGCGGAAAGACCCTGCTGGATCACATTACGACAACGCGGGCTACGACGGACGCCGTCCTGTCAGTTTTTTTGCAGATCTGCGAGGCGGTTCACTACGCGCACCGGCGCGGGATCATCCACCGCGATCTGAAGCCCGCTAATATTCTGATTCAGTTGCCGGCGCGCTCCGCTGACGGTCGCGATAGGGTCGGGCTCCCGGTGCCGAGGGTGCTGGACTTCGGTCTGGCCAAGGCGATCGGCGGCGATGGCGACACGAGCTTGGGCGTCACCGTAACGGGACAGTTCCTCGGGTCTTTGCCCTGGGCAAGCCCGGAACAGGTCGGAGGGGATCCGGCTGACGTCGACATTCGTACCGACATTTACTCGCTGGGCGTGGTGCTTTACCAAGCACTCACACTGCGGTTTCCCTACGCGGTCGACGGATCGCTGCACAGTGTCATCGACAACATTCTCACGGCCGAGCCCGTTTGCCCCAGTTCGGTTGTCCCGGGATTCGACCGCGACCTGGAAGAGATCGTCCTCAAGTGTCTGCAGAAAGATCGGGAGAACCGTTATGAAACGGTCCTGGACTTGAGTCGAGACATTCGGAGCCTGCTGGCCCACAAGCCGATCTCAGCTCGCCAGGATGATGAATGGTACGTGCTTCGCAAGACCATTCGACGGCAGGCTGCACCGGCCGCAACGGCGATCGCGCTGCTGGCGGAGGTAGTCCTGGCGGACTCCGGGGGCGCGGACCGCATCGCGCGCCGTCAGCGCATTGGCCGGCAGTTGGGTTGGTTGGTCGCCGGAGCGCTCACCGTGATGCTCGCCACCGCCGGGCTGGCGATCGGCCGATCTCGTTCAGCGGGCGAGCTGACCGGCGGCATAGCGACGGTGTTTGATGCCATGATGGTTGGGGCGTTCGGTGGCTCGCTGCTGGCGTGCTTCGGCCTGATCGTTCTCACGCTCCCCCAGGCTGCCTTTCGCTTCGCAACCTGGCTGTCTCAACCGCGCACGGCGATACGGGCCGTGGGCCGCACGATCATGCTGGTCAGTCTCGCAACGGTAGCGGCCCACTATGCCGGCGTTGTGATGAAAGCCATCATCACCGCCCTGTGGGTCACAGGTCCGGGTGTGGTTTTCCTGCGATGCCTGGAGCAGTTCTTGCGCACGGAGGCTACGCGTTCGTTGTCGCGGGCAGCGGCACTGCAGATGCGTGTGCTTGCGGCATTTGGAGCCAGCATGCTGGCGGTGTTGCTCGCAAGAGAGACCTACCCGCGCGTCCCCGGCGAGCAGGTAGTTTTGGTCACGTTCACGGTTATGAATGTGCTGCTCGGGTGTTTGCTGGGAATCGGCGTTACCGGCCTGCTGTTCCGCAGTCGCCGCGCGATTCTGCGCCCGGAGCATTGAGGCGCTCGCCTCGATGATCGCGGCGAGGGCAGGGGTGTCGTGCCCGGTACACTGGTGCCGTATGCCGAAGTCGTGAGCGATAGGATCGGGGATGCGGATCCGCCCTGCCGCCCCCGCCGAACCGAAATCCGGCGGGGGCGAGATCGGCGGAGAGCCGGGCGACTGGACGGCAACGACGAGGAGGGCGAACGGAGGATGCTCCACTGATCCTCCCGGGCGGACAAAGGCCCCGAGTCCGGCGGATTCCCGCGGGCGCCCCGCCCCGGCCACTCCTTGAACCGGCCCCCCGGATGCTGAGAATGGCTTGGACCTACGCTGGCACCGTCCGACAGGCAGGTTTCGTCCATGGGCCAAAGCGCCGATGCCAGACCACCCGTGCTCGAACATCTCCCTGCCATCAGCGGATACCGATTGCTGCACGTGATCGGTTCCGGCGCCAGCGGCACCGTCTGGCTGGCAGAGGAGACGCTCTCGGGGCTGCAGCGCGCGGTCAAGCTGTTGCCGAAAGGAGAGATCGCCGTCGCCGATGGCGCCACCGGCGCCGCCGCTGCGGGAAGCCGCGAACTCGACGGGCTGCGCGAGTACCAGCGCGTCGCCGAGCGGCAGCCGCACCTGCTCCAGATCTTCCACGTCGGCGAGAGCGACGGCTTCTTCTACTACGTCATGCAGCTCGCGGATCCGGCGCCGCCGGGCGTCGAGCGTGCGCAGGACGGTGATGACCCCGCGCGGGCCGGTGATGACCTCGCGCCGGCCGGCGATGACCGTGCGCCGGCCGGCGCCGCCGGCGAGGACCGTGTACAATCCGGCGCCGCCAGCGAGCCGCGGGCTTCAGCCCGCGCGGATGTTCCTGCAGGCACGCCGCTACCGATGACGCACGCTGACCTGAACCCGGCGTCAGGTACGATTCCGCCGCCGCCGGAGGCCGCCGACGCGTCGACGACTCACAGCGATCCCCACTGCGGCGCAACCCTGCGGGCGAAAGCCTACCGCCCCCTGACGCTGAAAGAGTTGATCCGAACGCAGGCCCCGCTCGACCCGGCGAAGGCGCTGGACATCACGCGCCAGGTGCTCGAAGGTCTGGCGACGCTGCACGCTCACGGCCTGACCCACCGCGACGTCAAACCCGACAACGTGCTGATGGTGGACGGCCAGGTCCGCCTGGCGGACGTGGGTCTGGTCGCCAACCTCGACCACACCCTCACCCAGGTCGGCACGCCCGGCTACATGCCGCCGGAAGGAGCCGTCGATCAACGCGCCGACCTCTACGCCGTCGGCATCATGCTCTACGAGATGATCACCGGCTATCCGCGTACCAGGTTCCCCGAACTGCCGCGCTTCGACCCCATGCCCCGCGGCCGACGCCGCGCCTTCAGGGTGGCCAATCGCGTCGCGACCCAGGGGGCGGCCTGGGACCGCAGGGCGCGGTTCCAGTCGGCCGCGGACTTCCTGCGGGCGCTCGACCACGGCGGCCGCCGACGGAGTTTGCGTCCGACGCGCTGGCGGTGGGTCGCGGCCGGTGCGCTGTCGCTCCTTGCGCTCACCTGGGGGGCGACGCATCGCGTTCACCTTCGAAGCGCCGAACTCGTCGCCGGGGAGCGGTCGGTTCGGGTGACGGGCGACTGGGGGCGGTCGTGGGTTTGTGGGAGTTTCGATGCCACGCTGGGAAGACCCGTGTTGGCCGACGTCGATGGTGACGGGCGTGCGGAACTGGTCGTCGCGGTGGACGAGTCCTTCCCCCGTGCAAGCCGCGACGCCGGAAAGCTGTTCGCCTACGCCGGCTATCTGGGGCGTCTGCGGCTGGTTTCGCTTTGGGACGAGCCGGTGCGTCTGTACGCGACCCCCCCCTGGAAGACCCGGACGGCGCCGGAATCCTGCGGCGTCCGCGTCAATCAGGTTGCGGACCTCGACAACCGACTCGGGCAGGAGTTGGTCGTCAGCGCCAAATTCCCGGGCGCTTGCACGCGCATCGCGGTCGTCGGCCAGGATGGACGCATCCTGGGCGATTACTGGCACTACGGCTACATGGACGTCTATGCGATCACCGATCTGGACGGCGACGGCGCCCGCGAGTTGATCTGCGTAGGCCTGATGAACCACCCGGAAGACGAACGCGGCCAGGAACTTCTCTCCCCGGCCGTGATGATCCTCAACGTCGGCCCCGGCGGCACGCCGAGCCGAGCCACGACGAGCCCAGCTACGCCAAACCGAGCTACGCCGAACCGAGCTATGCCGAACCGAGCTATGCCAAACCGAGCCGCACCAATCCGAGCCGCGACCGTCGGGGAGTGGTTCCTGACCGGCCGCTGCAACGCCGGGGCGCTCTTGCCCGAAAGTGCCGGGATCCGCTCGTCCGAACCCGCCGAACCGCCTTCGCCGCAAGCCGCCGAACCGCCTTCGCCGCAGGCCGCCGGGGTGCCTTCGCCGGAATCGGCCGGGGCGTTCTCGCCCGGAGGCTTTGGCAGTCTGCGCGCCTACGGCCGCCTGCGATCCCTCGCGACGGCACCCACCGGCGGCGAGTACACCTTCCACGGCGACGGCATCCACATGACCTACGACGGCCAGGACAAGCTGGAACTGGTGCTGGCCCAACGGCTGATCCTCATCCTCGATTCGCACCTTCGCCCCATCGAAGGCGGCGTTCGCCCCACCTCCAGCTTCGACCCCGCCCTGCCCATCCCCCCCATCGACGCCCTCTGGCAACCACTCTGGCCGCCGGCCGCCGACATCCGCCCCCAATCCGAGCCATGAGGGGTAGCTCGCCGGGTAGCTCGCCACTCCGTGGCGAGACTCCGAGCCACCACCGCCTGCCCTTGACCGAGCGAAGCGAGGTCAAGCGTGAGGGAGTGCTTCCTTCCGAGCCGCGACCGTCAGGGAGCGGTTTTCCCTCAAAACGAGAAATCTCGGAATTCCGTGAAAGATGTTTCCGCGAACCGGGAATAGGTATCGGGAGAGAGGGACCCCGTACGCCGAAGGCCGGGGGGAGGGCGTGCCTCCCCACCTCTGCGGTGCCATGCGGTGCTTGAGCAGTCGTGAAAAGGAGGATGTTGCCGTGAGAAAGCGATGGATGGTGGGCGCGGTCGTCGGTCTGATGGCCTTGCCGGCGTGGGCGCAGTTTGAGAGTGGATCGGACGGATCGGATGGCGATCTCGATATCACTGAGAATACGATCATCGAACTGGATCGGGCACTGACAGGCGCTTGGGACACACCCATTCCGCCGGAAAACGAAGGGCAAGGAATCTACGATCCGCTAAGATGGGCAGCCGTGTTCAAGTACAAGACCATCACCATACGGCCGGGTGTGATCGTCACCTTCAAGAACCACCCCAAGAACCCGCCCGTCGTGTGGCTCGCCCAGGGCGACGTTATTATCGATGGTGCGGTTTCTGTGGCTGGGCAACCTGGACACGCCAACAACCTGCCGAACTACCGGTTGCCAGGTCCTGGAGGCTTTGAAGGCGGACTCGGCGGTCCAGGCCAACAGAACGGGTTTCCGGGACTGGGTCCGGGAGGCGCCTCCAGCTTTGATAGCGGTGGGAGCTATGGGACTGGGGGCCAAGGACCGAACGCAGGCGAAGTCTACGGGAATGTCGCCATTGTTCCGCTTATCGGTGGATCTGGTGGAGGCGGAGATCAAAGCCCCAGTGGTTATACGGGGGGTGGGACGGGAGGCGGAGCCATTCTAATTGCGTCGTCCACAAAGATCTCGCTTAACGTGTTCAATGAAGGCGTATTTGCTGACGGGGGCGACGCCGGGAGCGTAAGTCGGCTTGGCGGCGGGGGAGGCAGCGGAGGTGGTATCCGCCTGCTGGCAAATGAGGTGAGTGGAGCAGGACGCCTCTCGGCATCCGGCGGAAACGGTTACCTCACAGACGGAGGTAAGGGGCGTATCCGCGTAGAAGCCCCGGTCATTCGACTAACGCAACCCAGCGATCCGCCGTATACTATCGAATTCTCGCCCGGGCCGGTCTTTCCACCTGCGGGTGCTCCGACGCTCAAAGCCGTCAAGCTCGGCAAGAAGAAGTTGCCCGCCGATCCCGACGCGGGCATTACCACCACCGACCTGGAAATCAGCGCCGAAGCGGCTACCCTCTACATCGAGGCGACGAACATCCCACTGCCACCACCCCCACAGAAGATCACCGTCAAGGTCTACGTCATCGAAGCCCTGGGCGAGCGTAGGGAACTCGAATCCACGCCCCTGGAGGATGCCGGCAGAGGCAAGCTCACAGCCGAAAGGTTGATCGACCCGCTTCCTACAGGCCGGTTCGAGATTCAACTCATGGCCAACTGGGTCAACCCGGAACCATAAACCCGTGCGGACCGCGCCGCGACGACGGTGAGTTCCAGTCGCCACGGATAAGCCCCGTGCCGGCGCACAACCTCGTCGCGAGCGCGGTCCGTGAAAGGTCGCAGGAGCGATACTATGAGAATATATGCTTTGATAGTGCTCACATGCGCGGCGGCGCTGGGCGGCAATTCCGGCGCTTCGACGGATGCGCCGTCCTACGTCTCCCTTCCTGTCGCAGAAGCCTTCACTGGTTGGACAGTTTTCTCGATCCGTGACGGCCGGACGGCGCCGCCCGAGGCGCAGGGCCTGTTCACGGAGAGTATTTCACGGGCTTGGAGCATCCTGAACCGCTCCAGCGTTTCCGGGCCGTTCACGGAAGCGATATCGCGCTCGCTCACGGTTTTGAACGGAGCGGCGGCGCCGAGCCAGTTCACGGAGGCGATCTCGCGGGCGTGGACGGTCTCGAACCAAAGCGCAGGCCCCTTGCTCGCGACCGAAGCCGTCTCACGCGCGTGGACCATATTCGCCACGGGCGATGGCGGGATGGTGTTTACGGAGAGCATTTCCCGCGCCCACACGGTTCAGAACGAATGACCGGGCAATTGGAGCGTTTGTGTGCCACGTCGGGCCGTTCGGTCTGACGGACGAGACCGCTTTTCAGGAGGCAGAATCATGCGCAGGCAATGGAGATGGGTTTGGACATGGGTAGCGTTTGCCGTCACTACGACCCCGGTGCTCCCGGCGGCGCCCATCGCGGACCGCGGCGGCTCGCAGGCGGCGACGTGCCGGTCGCTGCGGCGTTTCGCCAAGGTAACCGTCTGCAAACCGGGCGGCGTGGAAACGGGGTTCTTCACCGGTGACGATGACAATGGCGGCGCGCGGTTGACCCTCAAGAACGGGACGAAGGACAACAACGAGACGATCGTCCTCGATGGAAATCACCTTGGCGACGCCGCCGGCCTCATGCGCCTGGGCACATCAACCCTGAATGATTCCATCGTTCTGGACGCGTTCTCTATCGATCGGGGCGCGTTTATAAACATAAAGAACTCCTCGACCGGTACAATAAACATGTTCGGTGGTGTTGGTGATGACGGTGCGCGAGTATCCCTAGGCAATGGGCAGATAAATCGGGAGACGATCTCTCTGGATGCACGGGCCGAAAGAGACTCAGGAATGATCACGCTTCACGACGGATTCGGCAATCCCACGCTTCAACTCATGGGCGCTCGGAACGATCAACCGGAGCAGAATGGAGGGTTCCTCCGCATTACCAAGGACGGAACAGCTCGAATAGATATGTTGGCTGATGTTGTGGAGAACGGCCCTTACATTTCGATGCTGAATAGCGCGTTGAATGGAACCGTTTCTCTAGCTGCTGGTCAAGGAGTGCCTGGGGCGGGCGGAAGGATCACACTCGGTCCATTCGGCGGCGGTTCATCCATTGTGTTAAACGGTGCGACTGGGAACATCTGCGCGAACGAATTCAAGGGTATACATTCAGCTCCGGGAAACTGCGCCGACCTCGCCGAGCATTTCGACCACTCCGACCCCGCGGTCGTGCGGCCCGGCATGGTCATGGTCATCGACGCGGCCAATGCAGGGCATTTGACGGTCAGCATGCGGGCCTATGACACCAAGGTGGCGGGAATCGTCTCCGGCGCTGGTGGACTGCAGGCCGGTATGGTGTTGGGAGGGTCGGACTCTGAAGGCGATGACTTGCCCGTCGCGCTGACCGGGCGCGTCTACTGCTACGTCGATGCGACCGAAGAGCCGATCGAGGTCGGCGACCTGCTCACCACCTCGAATACGCCGGGTCACGCGATGAAGGTGACCGACTTCGCCCGTTCGCAAGGCTGCGTGCTGGGCAAGGCCATGCAGCCGATAGAAAAGGGCAAGAAGGGCCTGATCCTGGTGCTGGTGGCGTTGCAGTGATCGACCGTGCTCCAAGAAAGGGAAGGCAGGCGCGCCGCAGGCCCGAGGGCGGACTCCTCCCTGCCCCGGGCTGCGGACGACTTGGTCCAGGAGGTCATGATCGCCGCGGTGCAGACGTTGCGTGTGTGGCGTACGGCGCCGGGAACGGTCTTTCACGGCGTGAGAAGCTCGAACGCGCCGAACGTGGAAAAATCTCCGGCGTTCGAGGTCATGATCCGGCGGACCCCGGCGCTGTACAGCGACGCCGCGAGGTGGGTGTCGATGATGCGTTTGCGCCCCAGTCCGTATTTCGACATCCACTCGAGGACGAGATCGATCGCTTCTTGCCCCCGGCGTCACGACCCGGACCTCGCGAGCGCGGAACCAGAAACGTGCGCGGACCATCGCGTCCGCCATAGACAGAGGGCGGGGGAAACGCCTGCCGTCGGTGACGACGTGCAGGAATTCCAAAACGACGTGCGGCGTGAGCGCCACGGTGTCGCCCGCATCCAGAACCTCGCGTTGGAACAATGCACGGGCCTTTGCGTGTCCGGGTACATCGGACACTTCAAGCTGGACCAGAACCGACGTGTCGAGCCCGATCATGAACGCAGCATCTCGTCCAGGAGGTCGTCGTCGCGCACCACGCGGCGAAGCGGGGGGCCCAACGAGGTGGGCTTGTGGTCACGCAGTGACGGGCGCTCCTCCACGCCGGAGAGGCGCGCCACCGGACGGTCGCCATCCGTGATCAGGATCTCGCCGTACAATGGCAATTGCTCGACAAGTTCGGCGAGATCAACTTTGGCATTATGAATGTCGACCGTTTGCATGTGTTCAAATCCCTCGGGGCGGTGGTTCATGCCGCTGGGCGGCTGACGCCTTCGATGGCTCCGACCGGTCGAGGGCGTACGCCAAGATGTTCGTGTCAACGGCGTTCATGCACTTCGTCGCGCGTCGGGCGCCATCCCTCCAGCCGTATCCCGCCCTGCTCCCGCGAGCGCCGGAACTCCGCACGAGCCCACGCTTCCGATTGGGCCGTAACCTCGATACGCCGAATGGCGATGACGAGCCGGGTATGCTCGGGAAGCGGCAACTGCCGCTCCGGTCGCAGGACGCCATTATCGAGGACCACGCCGATTTCGCCGTTGATGGCCATCACCCTATCATACCCGCTTCGGATCGCCGGAAAAAGTGGTTCGGGATATCGCCGTGGAGGGGACCTCCCAGTTCGTCCGGACCTGTTGTGCAGGCCGATAAACGTCGGGCGACCGGCTGACCACCTCGAATACCATTGGCCACGCGATGAAAGTCACCGACTTCGCTCGTTCGCAGGGCTGCGTGCTCGGCAAGGCCATGCGGCCGCTGGAGAAGGGCAAGAAGGGATTGATCCTTGTGCTGGTGGCGTTGCAGTGACCTACCGTTCCCATTCCCGCCGACTGGAGCGGTGGGTTTGTGTGTTGTAGTTTCCGCGGTCCGCGCGTCCGCGGCCGTGCATGCCTGATGTGCATCCGCACAGGCATTGGAGTGACACATGTCCCGAATTCGTACATCGACCGTGGTTCTCACGTGTTTCCTCTCGGCCGCGGCAGTAGTAAGGGCCCAATCCGTGCGGTACGTCGACGACGACGCGTTGCCCGGCGGCGACGGGCTGAGTTGGGCGACGGCGTATCGGTATCTGCAGGATGCTATGTTCGACGCCGCATCCGATCCGGGGATTGACGAAGTCCGGATCGCGGGCGGGCTACACCGCGCGGACCGGGACGAGGCCGGCAACGTGACCCCGGGCGACCGGCTCGCGACGCTGACGGTCCGCAACGGCCTGCACGTGCTGGGCGGGTATCGGGGACTGGCCGGCGGCGGCGATCCGAACGACCGCGACATCGGTGCATTCGAGACGATCGTCAGCGGTGACCTGCAGGGCAATGACGGACCTGCGTTTTCGAACAACGGCGAGAACAGTTATCACGTCTTCACCGTCACCGGCGTCGGGCCGGGGACGCTGCTTGACGGGATTACGGTTGAGGGTGGGAATGCCAACGGTCCGGAACCGCACGCACTCGCATCGGCGGTCAACGGGCGTACATCGAGTCCGACGCTGCGCGACTGCACGTTTCGCTCGAACGCCGGTGGGCCGGTGCTGCTCACACTGGGAGCGGCCCGCATCGAATCCTGCGGTTTCACCGGTAACGCCGGCGGTGCGCTGCGAAACAGTTCAGCGGCCAACGTAATCGTGGATTCGACCTTCGCGGACAACAGCGGCGGCGCCCTGCTCAACGGCGACGCTCCCACGGTGGTGGTTCGATGCAGTTTCGACGGCAACACCGGCAGCTTCGGCGGCGCCGTCAACAACTATCGGAGCGACGGCGTGTTCCTCAACTGCACATTCCACGGCAACGTCGCAGATGAAGGCGGCGCGATCTATAACAATGGCAGTGATCCGCAGGTCGTCAACTGCATCTTCGTCGGCAACCGGGCGAACTACGACGGCGGCGCGTTCAACAACGTCGTCCAGAGCTTCCCCACGCTCATCAACTGCACGGTAGTGGGCAATTACGCCCGGCAGAGCGGGGCGGGCGCCGGCGGCGGTGGATTGAACTCGCAGCACAGCAGCAACCCGACGCTGATCAATTGCGTCATTTGGGGCAACAAGGTGAGGGAGTGTCTCAGTCCTGGGCAGGTCTGCGCGTACGTGTCCTCAAGCGAGACGCAACTCAAGCAGACGGGCGGGTCGTACACGGTGCGTTACAGTTGCATCCAGGGCGGCGCGGCCGGCGTCGGGAATATATCACTGGACCCGTTGTTCACACGGCCGTCGTCGATCGGCGCCGACGATGTCCCAGGGACCGGTGATGACGACTACGGCGATCTGCGGCTTCAGGCAGGTTCGCCCGCCGCCGACTCCGGCGACAACGACGCGTTGCCGGCCGATGACCATGACCTCGACGCCGACCTGGTCCTGGCAGAGCCCCTGCCGCTGGACCTGACCGACGCGCCGCGCGTCGGCGACGATCCCGTGGCCGCGGACGGCGGCAATCCGCCGATGGCAGCCCCGTATGTCAACATGGGTGCGTTCGAGGCACCCGTACAGCGCATCCTCGTCAGCGCCCCGTCAGTCAGTGTTCCCGAGGGCGGCACCAACGATGTCCTCGTGAGCCTGGCGCTGAATCCCGGCGGCCCGGTCGACGTCACGACGACCGTAGCCGACGGCGACCCCGACATCACGGTCCAGTCGGGCGGAGTGCTCTCTTTCGACGCGACGAATTACGCTGTGGACCAGGTCGTCACGCTCGCGGCCGCGGCCGACGCCGACTTCATCAGCGAAACCGCGACCATCCGCCTCTCCGGCGCGGCCGCACCGGACACGTTCGTCGTCGCCCGCGAGATCGACGACGAACCGGTCCCACCGGTCCTCCACGTCGACATCGACACCGCACCAGGCGGCAACGGCGCCACCTGGGCGACGGCGATCGATCAGGTGCAGTCGGCGCTGTACGCAGCCGGACACACCAACGGCGGCGTCGAGCGGATCTGGGTGGCGGAGGGGGTTTATCGCCCCGACCAGGGCGTGGGTGCGATGCAGGGGAGCCGGCTGGCGACGTTCGCGCTGGCCGACGGGCTGGCCGTCCTGGGTGGTTTCGCCGGAGGTGAGATGAGTGAAGCCGAGCGAGACCCCGACGCGCACCCAACCGTGCTCAGCGGAGATCTCAACGGCGACGATGTGCCGGGCTTCGTGAACTACACCGATAATGCGTATCATGTCGTTTCCGGTGTTCAAGTCGGCGCGTCGGCCCTGCTCGATGGCTTTACCGTCCGGGGTGGCAACGCCGACGGGCCACCGGGCGATCTCAACGTTGGCGGAGGCGTAACGCTGCGCCAGTCCGGCGCCCTGATCCGCCGGTGCGTCATCGAAGACAACCGGGCGTGGACGCTGGGCGGCGGGCTGTTCATCGGGAATGGAAGCCCCCGCATCGAAGCGTGCCGGCTTCATGGAAATGCCGTTGTCGGCACGGGCAAGGGCGGCGGCGCCGCCGTATCCGATGGCGGACCGATCATCGCCGGCTGTACGCTCGAGGACAACACGGCCTACTTCGGCGCGGGCGTGTCCAACGAGGTCGACAGCACACCGTTGTTCGTCAATTGCACCATTCGCAGCAACAAAGCCGTCCAGGAGGGTGGCGGCGTTTACACGAATGCCAGCGACCCGACTTTCGTCAACTGTGTTCTCACGAACAACGCCTCCGGATACGAGGGCGGCGCCATGAACAACGTCGTCCAGAGCAATCCTGTTCTCGTCAACTGCACGGTGACGGGGAATGAGACGGGCACGTCCGGCGCCGGGCTGGGCGGCGGGGGACTCAACGTGCAGCACAGCAGTCACGCGCAGTTGCACAACTGCACTCTATGGAAGAACGTGGACCTCACCGGCGAGGATACGATGTCCGCCCAGGTGAACTTCGTTTCGGGAGGCTCGGCGACGATCCGCTACAGCGACGTCTCCGGCCTCGGGAGCCCGATCGACGGGAACATCAGCAGCGACCCGTTATTCGCTGCTGCGCCGACGCCCGGCCTGGACGGCATCCGCGGAACCGACGACGACGACGACGGCGATCTGCGGCTGACCACCGGCTCGCCGTGCATCGACGCCGCCGACAACGACCTGGTGCCCACCGACGGTGCGGACCTTGACGGGGACCTGAACGTCGGCGAACCCCTTCCCTTCGACATCGCCCGCGAGCCGCGCTTCCGCGACGACCCGGCGACCCCTGACACCGGCAACGGCGCCGCGCCGATCGTGGACATGGGTGCGTACGAGTTTCCCGGCATGGACACGGATTGCAATGAGAACCAAGTGCCCGACTCAGTGGACATACAGAATGGCACCAGCCCGGACGTTAATGAGAACGGCGTCCCTGACGAGTGCGAGTACGTCGTCTTCACGGCCGTGGCCGACGCGTTCCTGGCCAGTGGCCACCCCAATCGCAATGAAGGCGCCAACCCGCGGCTCTGGGTCCGCTCGACGGGACACAACCGGGCCCTGATGGCGTTCGATCTGAGTTCGATCCAGCCGTCGGACGTGGCGCAGGCCACGCTGGCGCTGACGATCGCGGAAAACCACGACAACTGGGGCGCCAACAACGATCGCACGGTCGACGCGCATCCGCTCCTCGTGCCGTTTATCGAGGGCAACGGCCAGAATCTGGGCGTGCCGAACCCGGAGTCGACGCGCGGCGAGGGGGCGGGCGTCACGTGGAATTGTGCAGAGGATGCTGATGTTTCGAACCAGGCGCCCGACTGCCAGTCGCAATGGGATGGAGGGATCTATGGTCCGCCAACGGCGCCTCCGGTCGTACACGTCAACGGCCTGACCGGCGACGTGTCCTGGGATGTCACGATCGACGTACAGGCCGGCGCTACGAATAGTTGGATCGTACGCAAGACGAACGAGGGTCAGCCGGGATTCGTGGAGTACTATTCACGCGAGGGTTCGATGGCCGCCTTCGGTAACTTGAGCGCGGCGCCGCGGCTCGTGATTCTGACGGGAAAATGACTCGGCCGAGGGCGGCGGCCGCACACGCGTGCCGACCGCAAAAACGCTGGCAGTCGCGCCTGGTGTTCCGGCCATCCTCGGGTAAGCCTACGATGGGCGCGAGATCCCGGGAAGTGGTGGCCGAAGGATAGGTAGTGATCCAGCAGGACCGAGCGGAACCACCGAGGTTCGGGCTTGCCCGAGAATGCACGATCGTGAAAGACCCGGACGAACATCTCGGCTCAGACACCATCACCTCCACGACCCTCCTTCGCCGCGTGGCTACACCGGGCGGGGAGGCCGCGTGCAGGGACTTCGTGCGGCGGTACACGCCGATGGTGCGGGCGATTGCGGCGTCGTGCGGACTCTCGCACGAGGACGTGGAGGACGTGGTGCAGGAGGTGATGGCGGCGGCCGTGGGTGCGCTGCGCGAGGGGCGCTACGACCGCCAGCAGGGGCGGTACAAGCCTTTCCTCAAGGGCATCATCGGCCACAAGGTGCGGGACGCTATGGTTCGCGGGCGGAGCGCTCCAGGCCTGACGCCGGATGTTCGTGCCGGGGAGCGGAACACTCCGGACCAGGAACAGAACGCTTCCGCCGGGCAGCGAAGCACCGTGACGGGCAAGCAGAACGCCTCGCCCGCACCAACTCGCCTTCAGCGTTGGACATCGCGGGCGCCCCTTCCGCTCCACGAGGACGTTCCCGATCCGCACCCGTCGCCGGCCGAGGCCTTCGAGGCCGCGTTCGAGATCGAGTGGCGCAAGACGGCAATGGAAGAAGCGCTCGACGAGATCCGCCGCGAGTTCGACCCGGCCACGTTTCAGGCCTTCGACCTCTACGCCCGCAAGGACATGCCCGCCCGCGAAGTGGCCCGCCTGCTGGGCGTGTCGCGCAACGCCGTCTACATCGCCAAGACCCGCGTGCTGGCGCGTCTGCGCGAACTGCTTGGGCCGGAAGCGCCGTGACGGCCGCGCTCGCCGTGCGCGAGCGCTCGCGGGAAGCGTCGAGGCGAGTTGATCTTCCCCGACTCCCCTACTGCCTCATTCCCCTCGTCGCCAGAGGCGTCTCCGCGCCCCTCACCGACCCTTGAGCTTGCCTATGGCCTCGAGCACTTCATGGTGCTCCGGGAACCGGTCCTTCTCGTGCTTGCTCCAGACCTGGGCGCCGTCGACGTGTACGTCGAACACGCCGCCGCTTCCCTCGATCAGCGCGGACTCCACGCCGAACCTCTTGCGAATCGCATCCGCCAGACCGGCGGCTTTGGGAAGGTAGTTTCACTGCACGCAGTACTTGATCGTGACGTTCATCGCTTGCTCCTTGACTCTTCGCACGGCGGCCGGCGCCGCTGCGAAGAACGTGCCGTCCTTGTCGAATCCGCCCGGAAAAGCCGGCTTGCCAAACCTGTCTGGAAAGGCCGGCTTGCCATATCCGCCCGGAAAGCCCGTCGCCTCGAATCCGCACCGGGTTGAACGCCCGGGTCAGCCGGTGGCGAAGGCGGAAAGCGCCAGAAAGGCCAGGACGATGCCGATCAGAATGGCCAGAATAGACTCCACCGTAATCCTCCACGAAGTCGGCCGAAAGGCTACCTCAGCGCCGGCCGACTCGGCCGGTTGCCTCCAATGGATCGCTACCGCACGTTCGGCGCTCCGGCGTAGGAGCGCCCCCGCTTCGCTGGGGATGATACGTCCGCGGGCCGGCGCTGCAAGGCGCCGACCGACGCCCACGCCGGCCTCGACCGGGCCTCTACCTCGGGCGCTTCTCGCGGAACGCCGGCGCCGCATCGAGCGTGAAGACCACGATTTCCTCGCCGGTCATCGTGCTGATGTCGTGGTGCAGGCTTCGGATCTGGGCGCCGGTGATTCCCTGCACAATGGGTTCCAGCGTCGGCCGGGCCGCTTCCATCAACAAGGTGCGGACCTGCTTGAGCAGGTCGCGCCCTTTTTCATGGGGAAGCGTGCCGACGCGTTGTTGCTCGGCCGGGGTCAGGGTGCCCTGCATGCGGACCACGAGGAGGTCGCCGATCAGGTGAGCATGGACGTCCTTTGGACCGCGGCCCATGCACTCCTGCACAAAGCGGCCCATCGCCTGACAGATGGCGGCCTCGATTTCGCCCTGGGTGTTCATGTGTGGTCTGGCGTTGCTCTCGGGGCGTTCGGTGAGCGTGAACGAACGTCACGTCGGGCCGAAAGAGCGCCGGGCGCCGGTTCCCGAGACCGCCGATCATCCTACCCCGGCCCGAGCGGGAACGAAAGTCCGAAAGTGACCCCTTGCCTTTACAGATCCGCACGCTATACTGCTGAAAGTGGCGACGTTTGGGGAGGCCCGGCCGGGGCCGCCTTGGACGCCGTACTGAAGAAATCGGATGACTGACCAGAGGGCAGCCCGGCCCGGCCGGGTGGCCCGCTGACGAGTAAGCCGACGTGATCGAGCGCCCGCGGGCGCTCCATCACGTCGGCTTTTTTTGCTTTGGCGCGGCGCAGCGCGGTCGTCGCGGCAAGACGAGGTGACGGCAATGGACATACCCAACGCGACCATGGCCGAGCAGATTGCCGCGGCGGCCCGCGTCTTCGAGCGCCAGAGAACCGGGCTCGTTCCCAGGTCGGTGAGCGTCGTGCAATCCGACAAAACGCTGGTGGTCACGCTGCACGGGGCGCTGTCAGCCGCCGAGGAGACCCTCTCCCGGTCTGCGGAAGGCGCCGCCAAGGTGCGGGAGTTTCATCGCGAATTGTTCGCCAGTGCATCGGCCGCCATGCGGGCGGAGATCAGACGCATCACCGGCGTCGACGTGTGCGAGGCCGCCGCCGAGGTCGATCCATCCACGGGCAACGTGGTGGCGGTCTTTTCGACCGGGACGATCGTACAGGTTTTCCTGCTCCAGAGCAGCATCCCGCCCGGCGCATGGAACGCCGTCGGCCAGAAGGATCGCTGACGAGTCGACCGAGCGAGGTGCGCGTTTGTGGGATATCGCAGTGAACTCGATGGCGTCAACGAAGTCCAACAACGCCTCTGGGAGTACCGGAATGGGGAGAGTGCGCCGGGCTCCCAGGGGCTTTTTTTGGGCGTTCATGGGCGATGCGCCGTGCGGTAACACGGCGCGGGATGAAAGGACGACGTATATCGTTGAGAGCACTCTTCCAGCAGCTTTCGGCGCCCTCGACCACGACACGGAAGCGAGGCCCGTGGGGCGGGCAGCGATGACGATCGTGAAGAAGCCGGTCGACATTCCGGAACTCGCACTCGTACTTCGGGCACTCGTGGGGGCCGCCGAGTCGTGGCAGCAGACACGCTCCGCAAACAAAGACTGCACGACCGGGAGCGCCGCGCGATTCACGCGGGACGCCGTTCCGCGTGGATCGCCCGGCGGCGCCGACAAGCTCAGAGTGGTTCGTCTCTATCACCGTGCGCGATCACGCGCCGGCAGCGAGCCGCGGGCTCCTGCTTGCCGGCAGGCGGGTCAGCGCGGGCGGCGCTGATTCGCGCACGGTGATATAGGATGCGCTGGGTCATGGGAGTCGCCCCGATAAGATGGGACATGCGCCGGTATGGTGAATCAGTGCGTTGTGCGGACCTCCCAGGGGCGCAGGAGCGGAAGATGGAGTTTCTCCGGAGGGAATTGAGATGAAACAACGGTCCTGATGGACCGACCTCAGGTGCAGTGAACGCGAGCGATGGCTCAAGGTGTTGAAGTGAACATGGCGGCGAATGTCGCCGTGGCGGTCGTCTGCTGACCGCCCGCTCCGAATGGAGGATCGAGATGATTGGGACGATTGTACTGGTACTGCTGATTCTGATGCTGGTCGGCGCGCTGCCCCGATGGGGTCATAGCCGGGACTGGGGTTATTATCCCAGCGGAGGGCTTGGCCTGGTGGTGTTGATTGTGGTCATCCTGTGGCTTGCGGGGCGCATTTGATTCCCAACGTTGCAGACGATGGGATCGTCGAATGAAAAACAGCGTGTGCAGGAGAATCGGACTCGAAGCGATGGCGCGCGACGTCATTGTTTGCAGTGACCGGAAACAGGCAGGCGAGCTGCGATAAACCCGTTCCAATCTGGCCTTTACGAGCGTCACGCAAGGACACGCCCATGTTGATAGTTTGTGGACTTGTCGCCGGACGCGGCGCCCGTCGCAGCAAATGCGCGATCGGCGCGATGGCCTGATGTATGCGGAGAACGGCGATCGTGAAGAACACGCGGCCGTGCCACGGATGATCCGGGAAGGGGGCCGGTGTGGGAAGGATACGGCGGCGCCCGCGGCCGAGTCCCTGCGTAAACCCGATCTTGAGAGTGACGGATGCTCATGACGCCTGAACCGATGGCAGGTCATCTGACGGAACCCCATGAAATCGGCAAGCAGATCGAGGTCGAGCTTGCTCTGGTGGCGCACATCGAACGAGCCCTGCTCACCGCCCTCGGCTGGCGTACCGGCGGCGGCGGGAATATCCGCAAACTGTCGACCCTCCGGTTCGTGGCGCGGTCTTTTGAACGCCACCTGACGCGGCTCCGTGTTCTCTCGGAGTACGGCGGTTACATGAACGTCGTCCTGGAGACGAAGCCGCACCTGGCCAGCGAAGTGCGGTCGCTGAAAGAGGCGCGCGACACCTTGCACGCCCGCCTCGAACGGATCATTCTGCGCCTGGAGCACGTCGTGCCGAACGACGCTGCGGCGTTCGACGCGCTGTGCGCGGAACTGGAGCGCTACCTTGATGATCTCAGTTCGCACGGGCACGCGGAATCGGAACTCCTGCAGCACTCCTTCGCCCAGGAGGAGGGCGGGTCGGGGTGATCGCTCGTTTCCTAACGCAGAAGCAGAAACGTGGACGCGGGAATCGCGATGGCCCGCTCACCGATCGGCCCCGCGGCGGACCGCGTGATGACGAGGCCGAATTCCCCCGAGAAGGCGGGCTTGGTGCAGAACTGCTCGATGGGTTTGACATCGGTCGGCCCGGGCGGCCGGCTCCGGTACTTCAATTCGACCGGGATTCGGCCGATGCCGATGGTCAGGAGCAAGTCGATTTCGCGCTGGTCCTTCCGCTCCGGCACCCAGGACAACTCGACGCCCGGGATGCCGCGCAGGAAATAGCCGATGACGCTCTCGATGACGTGGCCCGCCTGGGTGTCTACCGCTTCGTCACAGCCGGCCGGTTCCGCCGGATCGAGCGGAATCGTCCCCTGCAATACGCCGTCCCGGACAAAGTGATCGCAGATGCACAGCTTGGGCGGCCGGGCCTGCTTTCTCGCCAGCATTTCGACGGAGGGTATCCGGTACAGAAGGAGCGAATCGGACAGGAACTCCAGAGCTTCCGTGACCTTCGCGTGGGCGACCGGCGCCCCCGATACTGCCTGGATTTCCACGGCAAATCGTTTGGGCATGACGGCCTGACCGGCGTAGCGGCAGCAGATGCGAAACACGTCCCGGACGAAGGCGGGTTCGAGTTGCGGCTGCCGCGGTCGGTGACCCGGATCGTGCTCGATCGTCTTGGTGATGACTTGCTGGACGATCTGCTGGCGCAGAGATTCGACACCGTTCTTCGGACCCGCATGGCAGTAAGGGTAGCCGCCGAACCTGGAGAAGTGGCGGAATGCCTCGTCGCGGATTTCGGCGTGCTGCTTGCCATGCTCGACGAGCCCCAGCCAGAATTCGCGTTTCCGCCAGTCTTCCATCCGCGCGTCGGGCCGGTAGGGCGGGAGGTTTCCGAGCCTGCGGATACCCGCGATCTCGCTCAATCGCAGCGGCCCGAGTTCGATGGGCGTGATCCGGCCGGCCAGGTTGTCCTGCCCGGCCGTGATCCGCATGGCGGAGCTTCCCGTAACGATGAAGTTCGCGTCCGTGTGGTCCGCCAGGATTTTGAGTTGCCCGGACCACTTGTAGAGGTTCTGCACTTCGTCGAAGAACAGGTACGCTGGCGTCCCCCCGCGAGCCGCCGTGTTCATCGTCATTTTCAGGACGTTTTCCTCGTACCAGCGAACGATGGATTCGATAGGATTCAGCAGCCCTCCGAGGCTCGGGATCTCATCGAACTGCACCAGAAGTATGCGTGACGGATCGACGGGCCTGAGCGTCGTGTCGAATCGGCCCAGCAGCAGCAGATCTTCGATCAATTGCGTCTGAATCACGGATTTGCCGACTCGGCGGGATCCGCGCAGTACCACGATCTTGGCGATCTTCGACCGCAGCCGGTCGACCACTTCGTTGAACGCCCACCGCCGATATGACTCAGCGACCTGGCCGGCTCCCCCTCGCCACCAGGGATTGAGTCGCTCCAGGATTTCGACGATCTGCTGGTCCAGCACACCGGCGTCCCTTGAACGGAAGGCGGCCTTCGGTTTGCGCGCCAGCTTCGCTACACGCGAGAGTCCGCGCCAAAACTCATGCCTGGTCAATTCCCTGCCCGTCAGCTTTGTGAAGCGCTGGTGGAGGTCGTCGAACCGGGCCGTGTAGGGAAGGTGATCGCGGTTGCCGACACCGTCCGGCATGAGGCGCAGAATCTCAAACTGTTCTTCCGCGGTCAGTGTGGGCGTGCGGGGTGCTCGCTTTTTCTTGCCGGACTTGCCGCCGGGGCCGCCGCCCTTGCCGATGCTGGACAACATCCGCCAGAACCGCACGTCCTCAATGGGCGCGTTCCGCCAGCGCTCGAATTCGCCCTTGAGCGCGTCGAACTGCTCAGTGTATGGGAGCGCGTCGCGGGGCAGGTCGCACTCGCCAAGAAGGGCGAGGATGCGCTCTCGGGTCGCTTGATCGTACTTCGTTCCGCGGTCTGATTTCGCGAAGTCTTCGCTCCGAGGCATGGTCTTCTCGTCAGCAAACTGGGAGCAGATCGCAGCCTCCCACCGATGACGAGTATAGCCGTGTAGGCGCCTGGGACCAACACAGTGGCCCTATCGGCTCGAGCGGCCAGACGTGCTATGCCCCATGTGCGTCTCCGGGTGACTCCCGCCATGAATGGCGGGGCTCTGACGTCATCCCGCCAGCGGCAGGGCGATGCCCTCGCGGCGCGCGGGGATCAGCTCGAGAATGACGCGATTGGCGACCAACTGTCCGGCCGCCGTCAGGCGAACGTGCGATTCAGTCACCTCGAGCCAGCCCCGCGCAGCCGCCGCGCCGAGTTCGGTCGCCAGCCGTTCGATCGGGTCGAACCCCAGCCGGTCGACCACCGCCCGGCGCGACAGCCCCTCATGGGTGCGAAGCTGCACCATGATCATCTCGGTGAACAGGGTCCGCTCGTCGATCGTCTCGGATTCCGCTTCGGCGTGGCCCTGGTCGCGCATGCGTCGGACGTAGGCGTCCACGTTGGGCACGTTCTTGTAGCGACGCGAGCCGTCGAAGCCGGCCGCCGAGGGGCCGATGCCCAGGTAAGGGTGATTGCGCCAGTAGAGCAGGTTGTGCCGGCACTGCTGACCCGGCCGGGCGAAGTTGCTGATCTCGTACTGCTCGAACCCAGCCCGGTTCAGCACCTCGATGGTGGTCTCGAACATGCGGGCTTCCAGCGATTCGTCGCACGGCGCGATGTCGCCCCGGTGCAAGCGCGCGGTCAGCGGCGTGCCGGGTTCGTACGTCAGGCCGTAGCAGGACAGGTGTTGCGTATCGAGTTCGATCGCCCGCGCCAGCGACTCGGTCCAGGTCTCCAGCGTCTGACCGGGGATGCCGAAGATCAGGTCGACGTTCAGCGACGGCAAGCCGGCGTCGCGCAGCAGCCGCACGGTCGGCTGGACGTCCTCCGGACCGTGCAGCCGCTCGAGCACGGCCAGCTCTCGCTCGAAAAACGACTGAGCCCCCATCGAGACGCGCGTGACGCCGTTCTCGACCAGGATCGCCGCTTTCCGCGCATCCACGGTGGCAGGATTGGCTTCGACTGTCCACTCACAGACCGGCTGGCGCGCCGTGCCGCTTCGGATCGTGCGCAGCAGCAGGTCCAGTTCGTCGTGGGGCAGGAGCGTCGGCGTGCCGCCGCCGATGAAGACGGTGGTGATCGGCAGCGCCCAGGTGCTCAGCCGGGCGTCCAGCTCCGCGATGACCTGTTCGACCAGCGGCGCGGTCTGCCGTCCCTGCAGAGGGACGGAGTAGAAATCGCAGTATCCGCACTTGGTCTGGCAGAACGGGATGTGGACGTACAGCCCCGATTCCACGTTGGTTCCTTCCCTCCCGGGCGGCCGCGTCCCGTGCCCTCACGCCCGTCGGGCCGGGCGGCGGGGCGTCTCTGCGGCCGCCGCGGGCGTTTTCGCCTCAGCGGCGAATCCGCCAATTCGGCGTTTGAAGACCGTCGCCGCGGGAGTATACTGTATCGACGTGAGCGGCCGGACGCACGTCCGGGCGCTTGTCCGGGGCTCGGCCGCGCGGCGGTGTGCGGTCGGTGTCTCCGCTCGACACGTAACGGGATGGCCTCATGGGTGTCACTCTGGTCATGTTCAACGAGGACGGCCGTCGGAGGGATTTTCCGCTCAAGTACGGCGCCACCACCATTGGACGCAAGACGGATTGCGACATCCGCATCCCGTCGAACGAGGTGTCGCGCCTGCACGCGGAAGTCATCACGGACGAGGACGGCGCCACGGTGCGGGACCTGGGCGCCGCCAACGGGACGTACATCAATAACGCCCGCGTCAAGGACGAGGACCTTGAGCCCGGGGATCACCTGATGATCGGCCCGGTGACGTTCGTGGTGCAGATCGACGGCGATCCCAGCGACGAGGAACTGGTGCAGATCCGCAGCACGCTGCGTTCGCGGCAGGCGGCCGGCCGCGGCCCTACAGTCGGCACGTCCGAGCACGTCTACTCCAGTGACGACGAAATCGACCCGATCGCCGCCCTCGAAGCTCTCGCCTCCAGCGCCGACCAGACGGCGATCGAACCCGAAGAGGACGAGGAAGTCTGACCCGTAGCGGGCGCGGGGGGTCGTTGTCGGTCACCTTCACTCGGGATAACGCTCGTCCCGGTGATTCTCCCCATGGCACAGCAGGGTACACGAGCCGCTCAGGCGGCCGGTGTCACGGAACTCCAGTCGCCCGCTCTGGGGGTCCGGCCGGACAATCGTCGTATCGAAGTTGATCAGCCGGGTGTGGTCGCCGCTACCGCCCGGCACCAGGTTGCTCACGCCGTGGGGGGCATGGCAGGCGGAACAGGGCGTGCGCTCTTCGACAATGTGCATCCGATGTTCGGAGAAGCTCTCGTCGGAGAGGATGCTGGTGCGCTCGTGACACTTGTAGCACAGCGCGTAGGCGGACGCGGACTCCGGCGTGTCGTCGTCGGTGACGTATTCGCGTTCCAGCAGGAAATCGTAGATCGAGCCGTGGGGGCCGTCCGGCCCCGCGCCGCCGCCCCGCTGCCCGCTGTCGCTGTTGTGGCAGTCGGTGCAGCGCAGGAGCGATCCGCGCGGCACGTTGGGGACCAGGCTGGGCGACTCGGAGCTGACCGACGCCGCCGCCACGGGGTGGAAACTTTCGTTGGTGGGCTGAAACAGCAGGCGGACGTTTGACGTCTGCGACTGACGCGGCACGGCGCCGGGCACCGATACCGCCGTATCGGCGTGGCAGCGATAACAGACCTCGTACTCGAACTGCGCTTCCTCGACTTCGGCGCCGCCGGACGACACGCCGCGCGTCTTCAGCAGCGTCTGTCCGATGCGGCGGTAGCCCCCCCCCCGTTCCGGCGCCATCGCCGCGTGGCCGTTGTGGCAGTCGGCGCATTCCACGTGGGTGTTGTCCACCAGCGCGGGTTCCGCCGGGTCGTGCCTGGCGCTGTAGCGTCGCGGGTCGTGCCCGCTGATCTTGTCCAGCTCCGTCTGAATGTCGGTCTTCGCCACGCGTCCGTCGTGGCAGATCAGGCAGTTTCTCTCCTCGTCGCCGAAGAGCAGCAGCCGGTCGGGTCCGCCGGCCGTGTGCGGCCGGTGGCAGCTTCGGCAGGCGTTCTGGGCCACGGTGTCGTAAGGCCAGCCCCCCTCCGAGTGCCCCCCGACCCGGGCCTGCGACAGCCGGTGCGACGCGCCGGCCCAGCCGCTCATCTGGTGGCAGGTCGTGCAGAGTTCGCCGAACTCGTTGGGCAGGACGAGGAAGTCGCCGTACTGATCGTTGTGGGCGTCGTGACACGCGGTACACTGAAGCTCGCCGTCCGTACCGAGCCGGATCTCAAGCGGCAGCGAGTGCGGGTCCGCGAGCTGCCCGTCGGCCAGCGCCAGCCCTGACGTGTAGAAGAAGCTGACCGGGTGATCGTCCGACAGATCCGTGCCCAGGTGGGCCGGACCGGACGGCAGGTAGTCTCCCGTGCGCATCTGGATGCGTTCCGCCCGGCTCAGGACGCTGCCCAGCGCGATCGTACCGTCGTGACAGCTCAGACACAGTTTGCTGGCACCGGTCGGCTGGCCGGGTCTGGCATCCAGCGTCGACGAGCGGTAGATGCGGTAGTTGGCGCTGGGCACGTCGCGGTTCCATAGCGGGCGCAGTCCGCTGGTGTTGTGCGGCGCGTGGCAGAAGATGCAGACCTGCCGCTCCGTCTGAGCGCGCACCTGTCCCGGTCCGCCGGCGGACAGGTTGTGGACGGTGTCGGAGACGTGGAGCTGGGCGGCGGCGGTGGAGAGGAACACGAGCGTGAAGATTGCGACGGCTGTCCCAGGGACCGCCAGGCTCGCACCTGGCAACTTGGCGGCGCGATGCTGCGATAGAGCGCGTTGTCCCGCAGGATGCTCCGCGCGGGCTGACCTGCCTGCCGGCAGGCAGGAGCCACGCGGCTCGCTCACTGGGCGTGCGCGCGCGCGCCAAAGCGGTGAGTTAGGGCTCAGTCTGGGGTGGTTGCGATGCGTCGGGCACATAATCGAACACCTGCAAACGTTGATTGTATGAGTCGCAGATCCAGATGCGGTCCGTGTCGTCGATGAAGATGCCTCCGGGCAGCCAGAACTGGCCCGGGCCGGTCCCCTCTTCGCCGAAGGTCAGCAGCAGCCGGCCCTGGCGATCGAAGATCTGCACGTTCTCGAAGCGGGCGTCCACCACGTAGACGTGTCCGTCGCGGTCCAGCGCGATCGCCTTGGGCAGGGCCAGGTCTCCGAAGGCGTCCCCCGCCTGCCCGAAGGCCGCTTGCGGCGCTGCCAGTCGCGACAGGCGCTGCACGCGATGGTTGCCGGCGTCGACGACCCACACGTCCTCTCCGGCGACGACCAGATCGCAGGGGAAGTTGAACTCCCCGGCGCCGCCGCCGCGCCGTCCCAGCGTGCGCACGGGCCGCCCGTCGGCGGTCAGGACCTTGACGTCATGGGCCAGCACGTCCACGACGTACAGCTCGCCGACCGCGTCGTCCCAGAAGACGCTCACCGGCCTCTGCACGTCGTCGGGCAGCGCCAGGGCCGAGTCGCTTCCGCCGTTTTCTGGCGAAACGCGGTAGACGGCGCCTTCTTCCGAGTCGCAGACGTACACGGCGCTGCCCGGCCCCACGCAGACGTCGACCGGCGTCAGCAGCGCGGCGTCGCCGACGTGCGTGATCCTGCGGTGCTGGCGGCGCTGCAGATCGAACAGGTGGACGCAGCGCCAACCGGGATCCGCCACCCACACGTATCGTCCGTCGCGGGACCGGACCGCGGAACGCGGACCGTTCAGCCGGTCCGGTTCCTTCGAGCCCAGCAGCAGGCCGCCCAGCCCCTCGAAGGGCTTGGGCGCCGGGCGCAGGTCGGCCGAGGTGCTGATCTGCCCGACGTAGCGGATGCGGGCCGGCTGACCGTCCGACGGCCACACGATCTGCGGGTGGGTCTCCTCGAAGATCGGCTTCAGCGGGCGCTGGCAGCCGGCGGTGACGAGTGCGATGGCGATCATCGTCAGCGCGAATGTCAGGAGAGGCGTTGCGGGGTGGCCCGTGCAATCCGAACCGCGACGGTGAGGGAGCGGGCCGGGCGCGATCTCGCTATCCGAACCGCGACCGTAAGGGAGCGGCTTCTGCAGAGCGTTCACATCTGGAACGCGTTTCGAATCGTGGGAGAGCGCGCCGTGATCCACGCCTCCTCCGCCCCTTCGGGGCGGACGGTTGGGGGGGGGCGCTATCCACGGGTTCCGCTTCACCCGCCTTACGGCGGGCTTCGCTCCACCCGTGGCTACACTCCTTGGCCCCTCCGGAGCCGCAGAGTGGGCCCATGGCCCCTGCGAGGCAGCGGACTCGGCCGATGCCCCCTCCGGGGCCGCAGACACCGGTTCAAAACCGGTGCCACACGGAGACACCGGTTCAAAACCGGTGCCACACGGAGACACCGGTTCAAAACCGGTGCCACACGGAGACACCGATTGAAAACCGGTGTCACACGTGGGTCGTCGCCTCGCACGGGTCGAGGCGGATGGGTTGCGCCTAATCGGTGTCATTGGCCACACGAGTCTCTTCGTTCGTTCTTCGCCATTCGACATCCGCTTTTCATTCGTCATTCTCCTGCATCGACCTTGGCCCTTCGCCCTTCAGAACCTCCTGCGCACCTGCACCAACAGGGCCGAATGGCGGTTGTCGGTGAAGTCGTCCTCGAAGGTGCCGTATTCGTACGTCAAGCGGAACGACGTCTTCCGCACGTTGTATTCCAGCGATACGTCGGCGTCGACGCCGCGGTCGTCGCCGCTGAGCGTGTCCTGCAAGCGGCGATACTGCACCGCCCCCTCCACGTTGAGTCGGGCCGTGATCGGGTGGCGGTAGCGGCCTTCCAGCGACAGCAGCCGCGTCCGCCGCTCTTCGGCCGTCTCGAAACGGATGTCCGACCATCGGGCCGTCAGGGCGGCCGTGGCCCCGAAGTCGAAGCGGTGCGTGTACCCGGCATTGAGGCGTAGCGCGGTGAACGGGCTGATGGTCGATTCGTGGTCCTCGTGCTCGGCCCCCAGCGTCAGCCCGCCGCGGCGATACTCTACGCCCAGAATGTGTACGGTGAGGTCCTCTTCCTGAAAGCCCGTCGAGCGTTGCGGCGAAATCACCTGGTCCTGGTTGCGGAAGCGATAGTACGGCGTCAGGCCGAAATCGAACTCCTGGCGGATGCCGAAGCCGTGGCTGGTCGTGTCCAGCGTGAAGTCGCCGCCGACGTTGAGCACGTAGTCGATCAGGACGGTCTGGCCCTCGGCGATGAGGCCGGTGGGGTCGCGCTCGATCTCGATCCGGTTGCCGAAGACGCGGACGCGGTAGTCGCGGCCGGAGCCGTACAGCGTCGTGGCCTGCTCGTCGGTGATGACGATGCTGGCGACCTCAAGGTCCTGGGCCTGGAGGATGATCGGCTCGCCGTCCTGGAAGCGATGCGCCTCGTCGAACACCTCGACGCGTTGATCGCCGCCGCGGCGCTCCTGCCGCTGAAACGCGAAGCGGTAATCGGCCCGCAGCACGCCCCAGCGGTTCTTCTTGCGGTAGTCGAAGGAGGCGTTCCAGCCCACGCGGTCGACGTCCGCTCCCGATCCGAACGTCTGCTGCTGGCCGTACGCGCCGACCTGCGACGTGAGGCTCTCGTACAGTTGGTGCTCCAGCGATCCGCTCAGCAGCACCGAGCGTTCATCGATCGGGTCGCCGCCCGCCAGGCTCCCCTGTGTCCGGTCCAGCCACTCGAAGTCGAACCAGGAGCGCAGGTTCTCCGCGTGTTCGAGCCGCAGCCGCTCACGCCATTGGATGCGCTCGATATCGAACGTGCCGCGCTGATCGAGGAAGCTGAGCGTCGATTCGAGGTGGTGCTGGTGAAGCTCGCCGAAGGCCAGCCGATGGGAAAGCGAGGCGTCGTCGGAGTCGTAGTTGAATCCGAAGGGCGCCTGCTCGATCGACTGATGGCTGTAGCGCAGTCCCAGCGTGTTGGACGGGCTGAAGTTGTAGGCCGTGTCGAATCCGAAGACGGTGCTCTTCTGCTGGCGCTGCTCCTCGTCGGAGCCGAGCGCCTCGAACTCGCTGGTGGTGTGCTCGAAGTTGATGGAGGTGGGCGTCTTCTCGCTGACGTAGCGCCAGTCGAAGCCGTAACCGGTGGTGATCGTCTGCAGGCTGGGCAGGAACGGACGGGCGTCGATCGAGCGCCGGCGGCGGGCGAAGACGCTGGCCGGATAGGGCTTTTTTTTCAGGAACGTGGCGGAGAGGTCGAACTCATCGATGCTGCCGTCGTCGCTGCTGCGGCGGGTGACGCCGTCGCGCGTGTCCTCGAACTCCTGCTGCAACAGTCCGAACGTCCCCGCCAGGGCGAACTCCATCAGGTTCGGGTGATAGGTGTAGCCGTCCAGCGTCAGGCTCAGCTCCTCCTCGAAGATCGTCTCGTCCGTCGAGACGTCCGTCCCGCCCACCTTCGACCGCTGATCGCGGGAGTTCTGACGGGCGACGAAATCGAGGTATCCGCCCACGTCGGTGACGTGTACGTCGCCGACGCCGCGGCGACGGGCGCCTTCGCCGGTGCAGCCGGCGGTGCAGATCGTCAGCGCCAGGCCGGACAGGCACGCCAGGGCGATGAGACGTTCGGCGCCGGCCGCGGTTCCGGTCGTCCACGGGGGGGGGGTGCCCAGAACCTGTCGGCGTCGGTGGCTCAAGGGTCACGTTGGAGCAGGAAGAACCGTCCATCCCCTCCGTGGGGGTCATGGCACACCGTGCAGGCGTCTTCCGACAGCTCCTGGTGGTGGAGACCGGCGGTCATGTCGTCGCGCGAGTGGCACTGAAGGCAGACGCCCGGCTCCGGCAGCTTGAGCAGGTGCAGCTCGACGGATGAGTGCGGTTCATGGCAGGTCAGGCAGGCGTCGACCGCGACCGGACCGTGAAGGAACATACGCTTGCCGGGCGGGTCCGCGTGGCACAGGGCGCACAGTCCCCGGTCGACGGGTTTGACCAGCCGCCCGCTGAAGGCGTCGTGACAGCCGTCGCAGCGGTCGGACGCATACGGCGGGTGTACGGAGAGCGGCTGCCGCACCACCCGCCGCCGCTCGTGGGGCGACGTGGTGTCCGCAGGCAGCGGTCTACCGCCGGGGCCCAGGGCGACCGGGACGGCGTTCGGATCGGGGACGCCGTCAAAGAAGAAGGTCAGCACCTGATAGCGCGTCGCCTGGGCGCAGGCCAGCCCCAGTCCGACCACCCCCGTGGCGCCGAGCAGATTCACGAGTTGGCGTCGTCCGTCGGACGTCACGGCCGGCCCTTCTTACGTCGCGATCACGCCCCCTCCGGCGCCGGTTCGGCGCCGGCGTCCTGCCCGTTGTCGGCCGGGTCGATCGGGGACTGCGCCCCCTGCGGCAGGGGCAGCGGAGTCTGGTCCTCATCCACCGGCACCGGCGGCAACGCCCGGATCTGTGATTCCGCCAGCCTGTACCCCTCGGGGAACTGCCCGAAGGCGTACACGTTGATCAGCCGCGGCCCGTACTGGCTGACCACGAACAGCAGGTAGTCCACCGAGAAGTCCTTGTGGACGTATTGCTGGAAGAACGCCGCGGAGTTCTTGTCCACGGCCAGCGTCGACGGCAGCACCAGCGCCCCGGGCAGGTTCCCCGGCCCGGCGAAGCGCATCAGGATGTGGCCCTCCGGGTCGAACATCTGCACGATCTCGGTGGCGCCGTCGGTGACGTAGATGATCCCGTCCGGGCCGGCCCGGATGCCGCGCGGGCGGCCGAACTGGCCCAGCCGATAGCCCGGCGCCCCCTTCACCCACACCATCTCGCCCTCCAGCGTGAGCTTCTGAACGCGGAAGTTGTGCGTATCGCTGACGTAGAGGAAGCCGTCCGGGCTGGTGCAGAGGCTGCTGGGACGATTGAACTGGCCCGGTTCGCGTCCGGGGCCGCCGAAGGTGCGCAGCACCTCGCCGGTGGTGCGGTCCAGCACCACCACCTGGCAGGTCTCGTCGTTGTCGAGCACGAACAGTTCGTTGCCGTGCAGCGCCACGTCCACCGGGTAGCCGGGCTGAGGGACGTCGAAGGCGGAGACGAAGTTGTCGCTGGGTCCGAAGACGACGATCTGCCGCCGGAACGGATCGGCCACGAACTTGTAGCCCAGTGGGTCGATGCAGATGTTGATGGGCTTGCGCAGCCGGCCGGGGCCCTGATAGCCGAAGACCGAGTAGGTCTTGTTCTTGAAGTCCAGCTTGCAGATGCAGATGTCCTTGGTGTCGCAGACGTACACCGACCCGTCGTGGACGGCCACGCCGTAGGGCTTGTTGATCTGCCGGGGGGCCTGGGGTTCTTCGCCCAGGATGAACTCCTCGAACGACGTGCGCGGTGGTTCGACCTCGGCCGCGCCGCTGGCCCACGTGAGGAACTGGATGCGGGGCTTCTCCGGCGGCGAGGGGAAGAAGAGCCAGGTCGGCTCGGCTTTCTCGGCCGTTTTGCAGCCGCAAGCCAGCATCAGCAGGCCGGCCGCGGCCACGGGGACGTAACCTGGGCGTAGACGTTGCGGCACACCTGACCTCCACTCGCCCGCGTCCGATAGAGACGGGCCCGAACCCGGGGGCGTCCTCCACCGGCGATTCATACAAGCAGCGTACCAGACGAACGCCGCGCATGAAAAACGCACACCCGCAGTCGCGGGTGTGCGCTGCCAGCGATCCTGAAACAGCGGGCGGGTGTCGCCGCAAGCGACGCTCCGCCGGAACAGCCTACTTGTTATGGCACTCCAGGCAGATCACGCTTTCTTCCAGCGGCGCCCGCAGGAACTTGCCCAGGCCGGGGTTGTGCGGGTTGTGACAGGAACTGCACTCGACCCGCTCGACGCCCTGCAGCTCGATCAGCCGCACGCCCAGCGCCTTGCCGCGGGTCATAAACTCGTTCGGGTCGTTGAAATCCTCGCCCGGGGCGGGGTACTCGATGCCGATCGGGTGGTCGTTCGACAGGTCCGTGCCCAGGTTCGCGGGCGAATCCGGGTCGATGACCACGTTGCCCTGCTTGCCGCCGTAGCTGTCGATGGCGGTGACGCCGTCGTGGCAGCTCAGGCACTTCTTGCTGGTGCCCTCCGGCTGACCGGCCTCGTTGTGGTACATCTGGAACGTCTCCTGCGTCTCCGCGTGGTTCCACAGGACGTTCTCCTCCCCGGCCTGCAAGGCGTTGTGCGGCACGTGACACGGCAGGCAGACCTGGTTCAGCTCGATCTCCACGCCGGGATAGTTGTTCAGGTTGTGAGGGGAGTTGACGATGCTCTCGATCGGCCAGGTCTGCGGATCGTAGGGGTCGAACTGCCCCAGGGCCGTCGTCGCAGAGCCCAGCAGCGCCACTGTCACCACGATTGCTGATGCACGTTTCATGCTAACCTCCCCGGGGATCCTGTTCCCCATTCGATGCCGTCTGACGCCACAGGCGCCGGCAAGCGTCGTCAGTCCGACGCGTCGTCTGTTCCAATCTCTCCGCCCCGGCCGCACCCACGCCGCCGCGGTGCGCAGCCACTGAGGCGGACAAAACGCTCCGCCATTCTGCAAGCACCCTCCGTGCCGGACGATCGGGACGGGCGGCGCTGAGCCGCCGGGCTGAGCGCGCCATTCCCAGGCTCTCCGTAACCCGTTATCCGTAAAGTGGTTGTGATCGTCGGCGTCTTGGCCGTCGCCGGCGGCGGCCGGCGCGTCCGCGTCCGGCTTTCTCAGGAACGGGAACGGCGCGGCGGCAATTCCAGATGCTGAGACACCTACTTCGACGCCCCGTAGACCTCTTCCAGCGCCTTGCGGTAGCACTCGACGGCCAGATCGCAGCGGCCGCGGCGCTCGTGCAGCCGGCCGAGTTCGAACAGGACCGGACCTTTGCGCGGCGACAGCTTCAGAGCGGCGTTCAGGTGTCGTTCGGCCGCCTCATCGTGGCCGCGGCGCAGCTCCAGTCGCGCCAGGGGCAGGTTCAGGATGGGCGCCATCGGTTCGTGTTCCAGGTGCGGTTGGAGGCAGGCCGCGGCGTCGTCGAGCCGGTCCAGCGCCAGGTAGACGGTCGCCAACTCGGCCGCCACCTGCACGGCGTCGCGCTGCCGCCGGATCTCCTCCAGGATGACCAGCGCGTCCTGGTACTTGCCCTCTTCGATCAGTGTGTGGGCGAAGGCCAGGCGGGTCTGAAACATGTCGTTCCAGGCGTCGCGCTCCTGACGGATCTGCTTCAGTTGCTCGTCGTGAGCCGCCTGGTCGATCCGGCCGCGGAGCAGATCGAGGTGAATGCCCACCGATCGGGCGTAACTCGGCGGCAGGTGAGGCAGTTCGAACCGCAGCACGCCGCCGGCGTCCACCAGCAGCGTGGTGGGCGTGACCACCAGTCCGAAGTCCCCATACACCTTCCGCTTCGGATCCAGTGCGATGGGAAAGGCCAGGCCCAGATCGGTACTGACCTTGCGGTAGTGATCCCCCGCCTGATCGTCGGACGAGACGGCCAGGATGGTGACGGCGGCACGGTCGCCGCCCGCCGCGATCTGCTGCGCCGTTTGCAGCGCCGTGACCGACCCTTCCTGCCCGGGCCGCACGAACAGCAGCAGCAGCGGCCGGCCCTTGCAACCGGCCAGGTCGTACGTCTTTCCGTCCAGCCCGTTCACCGAGAAGGGCGGAAGTGGGTCGCCGATCTTGACGTTGCGCAGCGCCTCGCTCGACTGCGTCATCGCGCCGAGGGCCAGCAGCAAAGATACCAGGGTGAGCAATCGGCCGATGGTCTGTGGCATGGCGTGGCGCTCCGTTACTGCCTCACTCCCTTCTTCCGACCGAGGCGTCGGAAAGATTCACAAAGGGCGAACCGCGGTCATAACGGTACGGCTTGTGGCATCCCGGCTGGCATGCACCGCCGGTGTCCGTCTGCTGGAAGTTGATCGGGATCGCCCAGTTCCCGAAGGGCACGGAATCCCGAATGTGCTTCGGGTTGCGGCTGGCGTGTACCTCGTGACAGGCCCGGCAGGTCCGCCCTTTCGTTTCACGATTGACGTGCAGGAAGTGGAGGTTCTGGTCGCCGTTGCGGAAGTTCGTCAGCCGGTCGGTGCGCTCGGTCCGCACCAGGTCCGGCTCGTGACACTCGAAGCACAGGGCGTAGTTCTCCTCCTGATAGGCGGAGTAGAACTTCTCCGGGTACGCCTGCGTCAACATGCGGAACTGCGAGCCGCCGTGCGTCTCGTGACACCCGGAGCACTGTCGCTGGGCGATCGGACCGTGTACGGAGGGATTGTCGGCGAAGAGCTTTTTCAGATCGGCGATCCGGCCGTGGGGCGTGTCCAGCGGCTTGTCGTGGCAGGACAGGCACAGGCTCATGGCGTCGGTGCGGAGGATGTGCTCGAAGTCGGAAGCGTGCGGATCATGGCAGGTGGCACAGGCCTGACCGGTCATGACGGCGTCGTGCTTGACCGCCGCGGTCCGGATGCGCTCTTCCATCTCCTGGTGACACTTGAGGCAGGCGTCCGGCCCCGACGCGGACAGCAGCATCCGATCGTCCGACCCGTGGGCGTTATGGCAGGCGGTGCAGTCGCTGGTCACCGGACCGTGGACGTAGGCCCGCCCGGCCAGTTGTGTCTTGACGTCGGTGTGACACTTGACGCAGAACTCGTTGCGGGCGGCGAACAGCAGTCCCTCGTGGTCGGAAGCGTGGGCGTTGTGGCAGGCCAGACACCCGCCGGCCGCCACCGGACCGTGCAGAAACTCCATACCGTCCGTCACGCCGACGTGGCATTGCCGGCAAAGCTGTTCGACCGTCGCGGCGCGCAGAAAATACTTCGCGTCGCTGCCGTGCGGATCATGGCAGGAGACGCACTGGCCCTCGGCCTCGGGGCGGTGGCGCACGGAACCGGCGTGCCGCTCCAGGTGGCAGAACGAGCACAACGCGGCCCCTTCGGACGTCAGTCGGAACCGGTGGTCCTGCTTGCTGACCACCACGTGGCACGCTTCGCACGAGCCCACCGACGTCGGCCCGTGTACGAACGGGCGTTGCAGCAGGCCGCCGTGGCAGGCGGCATCGGTGCAACTGCCGGAGTAGTCTTTCGCCCGCGTCTGGGCGTAACTGGTGGAAACCGTCAGCAGCGCGCTGACGAGTGCGGTGTGGAGAACCGGGGACGAAATCATGGGTGACCTCCCTGCGAAGCGGCGTCCGTGCGGTTGAATTCCACGGTCATGGCGCCCTGGGCCGTGGTGATCACCCGTTCCTTGCCCAGCTCGATCCAGATCGGTATCGGCGCCGCCCCCGGCGGCGCCACTTCCAGCCGCAGGGCCGGGCGGGCGTCGGCGGAAAGCGACATCTGGTATTCCTCGTGCAGCCGCGCGGCCGGCACGAAACGGGAAACTCGAAACGTATACTTGGATTCCGGAATGGGGACCTTTTCATCGAGCGCCGCCTGCTGCGTGGTGATGGTCCGCCCCAGCCGCTGGAAAACCTCCGGCGCTGAGCCGGCGACGCTGACCAGAACGTAGTCGGGCGTCGTTCCCACGCGCGCCGACGGATAGAACAGCGTCACCTCGAACTGCGGCAGCGCCGTTCCACCGGTGTTCATCTCCGGGTGGCGGGCGAACACCCACCGCTCGTCCATCTTGCCTTCGGCGTGCAGCTCGACCCGGATCGCCGGGTTGACCGGTTCATCGGAGAGGTTCTTCGGCCGCCCGGTGTCGGGGTCGAGGACCAGGTGCGGATAGACCTCGACCACCTTGATCCGACATTTCGGCTCGGCCAGTTCCCGGGTCCGGCCCACCATCAGCGGCGCCTCCGTTACGGCGTCGCCGCGGCGCACCGTCAGGGACGGGTGAAGGTCCGACTCGCGCGTGAACTGTCGGAGCAACTCGTAGCGCTGGGCCGCGTCGGCGACCGCCATGAAGCGCCAGAAACCGATCAGGCTCACCAGCCGATTGCGGGTGGGGTCATCCGCCAGCAGCCACCGTTCGTAGGTTTGTTTCGGTCCTTCGAGAACCAGCAGCGCCGCCGCCCGTCCGTCGCCCTCCCCCGCCGGGACTACCAGTTGGGTGACCACGGCCTGAGAGAGGTACCGTGTGATGCGCGGCGACGGCCAGGGTGAGGGCATGGTGACGCCGACGTCCAGTTCCACCGGTTCCATCGAGGGCGTCAAATCCAGCACCCGCTCCGCCACCACCGGACCCGACGTCCCCTGAGCCTGGCAGAGAAAACGGTATTGAATCGCGGCCGCCGGCCCCGGATCCGGTTTCGACGTCTGCGCCGACGCGGCTTGCACGCACGCCGCGGCCGCGCAGACGACGGCCCGGCGCCACCCTGGGTCACGGCGACGGGAACTGGGCGACAGGTTGATGTTCAGGGTCCTACGAATGGGGAGACTCCGTGACTTCGTTGGCCAGCTTCGACATCTTGGTGATGCCGAGTTCGTCCATTTTTCGATACAGGCTGGAAAGCCCGATGCCCAGGGCGTCGGCCGCCGCCGCCTTGTTGTGCCGGAAGGTGGAGAGCACTTTCATGACGTGCTGCCGCTCGAACTGGCGCGTCGCCGTGCGCAGGTCCAGGGCCAGGGACGACGGCGTGATGCGGTCCCCGACGACGAACGACAGGTCCTCCAGCGTCACCGGCCGGTCATCGGCGAAGATCATCGCCCGTTCGATGACGTTCTCCAGCTCGCGGACGTTGCCGCGCCAGTGGTGGTCGCACATGGCCTGCACCGCGTCCGGTTCCAGCCCCGGGCACTTGCTCCCCAGTTCGGTGTTGTATTTGCGCACGAAGTAGTTGATGAGCGGAGGGATGTCCTCGGGGCGCTGCCGCAGAGGCAGGAGCGTCAGGCGCACCACGTTGAGGCGGTAGTACAGGTCTTCGCGAAAGGTGCCCAGGTCGATCGCCCGCTCCAGGTCCGTGTTGGTGGCGGCCACGATGCGCAGGTTGACGCGCCGCGGCCGGGTGTCCCCGACCCGCGTGACGCAGCGCTGCTCGATGGCGCGCAGCAGCACCGCCTGGCTTTTCAACGGGAGGTTGCCGACCTCGTCGAGGAAGAGCGTGCCGCCGTCGGCCGCCTCGAAGTAGCCGATCCGGTCCCGGTCCGCTCCCGTGAAGGCGCCGCGGCGGTAGCCGAAGAACTCGCTCTCCACCAGGCTGTCGGTCAGGCCGCCGCAGTTGACCGCCACGAAGGGCTTGTTGGCGGTGACGCCGCCGAAATGGAGGGCCCGCGCCAGCACTTCCTTGCCGGTGCCGCTCTCGCCGCACAGCAGCACGTTGCTCATCGTGTGACAGATGCGCCGGATGGTGTCGACGATGGCGGTCATCGCGGGCGAGACCGCGACGATCTCCAGGAACTGGCTGGATGGCCGCACCTGCTCGCGCAGCACCTCGTTCTCGCGGGCCAGTTCCTTCTGCACCACGAACTGCTTGAGCTTGAAGATCAGCTCCTCGAACCGCACCGGTTTGCAGATGTAGTCGCGGGCGCCTTTCTTCATCGCCTCCACGGCCGTGTCCACCTCTCCGAAGGCGGTGATCACGATGATGTCCGTGTCCGGCGTGATCTTGACCGCGTGGTCGATCAGGTCCATGCCGCAAATGCCCGGCATGCGCAGGTCGGTGATGAGCACGTCCACCGACTGGTTCCGCAGCGCAGCCAGCGCCTCCGTTCCGTCGGCGCAGGCGACGACGTCGAAGTTCTCCTCGCGGAGCACCTCCGCCAGGTTGAGCCGCAGCGTGTCCTCGTCGTCCGCCAGTAATACAGTAGTCTGCGCCATGTCTACGGTTCCGGGGGCGAGTCGGTGACGGGAAGCTGCACGATCATGACGGTGCCGACCCCCAGCTTCGAGTCGAATTCAATCGATCCGCCGTGCTTCTGAATGATCCCGTAGCTGACCGCCAGGCCCAGGCCGGTGCCCCGGCCCGGCTCCTTGGTGGTGAAGAACGGCTCGAAGACGCGGCGGCCGACGGTTGGGTCGATGCCTATCCCCGTGTCTTCGATGCGGAAGACCAGCGTCCGCGCCCGGACGCCGGCCGTCACGGTCAGCGTGCCGCCGTCCGGCATCGCGTCCAGGGCGTTCAGAAGAAGGTTGATGAAGACCTGCTGGAGCTGTCCGCGGATGCCATAGGTGATGGGCAGCGACGGCGGCGGGTCGAACCGGATGCCGACGCCGCGGGCGCGACGGTCGAACGAGATCAGCCGCACGGCCTC
Organism: Phycisphaerales bacterium; assembly: GCA_003597935.1. Classification (GTDB taxonomy): domain Bacteria; phylum Planctomycetota; class Phycisphaerae; order UBA1845; family UBA1845; genus SURF-32. The sequence goes on from QZJT01000058.1 coordinate 65,497, forward strand.
GTCGAGCGTCTGCACCGCGTCGAGCGGCTCCCATCGCTCCACGCCCGGGTGAGCGAGCTTGCCGAGCTGTCGGACGATCACGGAGATCCGCTGGATGTGCTTCTCGATCAGGTCCAACTGCCCGTTCATGGGCGAGTTGGTCTTGCCGCGCTTGAGCATCTGGGCGATCGACGAGATGCTGGACAGCGGGTTGCCGATCTCGTGGGCGATCCCCGAGGCGATCTGCCCGATCGCCACCATCTTCTCCTTCTCCACCAGGTGCTGGCGCATCCGCCCCACCTTGCGGGCCTCTTCCTCCAGCAGAAACATCAGGTTGTTGAAGCTCTCGCCCAGTTCGGTCAGAACGTCGGGACACGAGCGACGATACACGTCGCACGACAGACAGTGCTGAATGGCCGTGGCCGGTGAGACGTCGTCGCGGGTGGCGTGACTGAGCGCCATCACCTGCCAGCAACGCTCGGCGGAAGCGTCGTACATCGGGCAGTCGGTCCGATCACAGTCGAAGACCTGCCGGCAGTGTACGAGGTGGGGGTTCTCGAATCGGGTCGGCGCGCTGCGGGTTGTCTGGTACGATTCGAGCACGCGCGTGAGTTGTTCCGCCGTCCGGGTCAGCGCCTGCTGCTGGCGGCGCATCACCAGATAGACGCCCAGGAACGTGGCTAGAGTCAGAAAGAGGGCCTGAGCGGTGAGGACCGTGTGCCGCGTGGCCACCGATGCCGCGGGAAAGTAGATTCGCTGGATCACCTCAGCGCCGACCATGAAGGAAGCCAGCAGCACCAGCACGGCGGCGGAGATGAAGATCCGGTAGCACCGGCGCCTCCAGATCCGACGGGTCGCCGCTGTCGCCTCCTGGATGGACGCGCTGGACAGGGCCGTTCGGCGCCGACCGGTGGGGAAATCGGCCGTAGGCTCGGCGTGACAACATCGGGACGAACCGGCCGGGCAGGCTGTCGTCGGCGCCATAGGATGGGCGGGCTGTCCGGCCATGATCGTCTCGTGCGGCGGTCTGCCTCCGAAGGTCGCGGCCCCGCGGACTGCCAGCCGTCCCCGGGGGCGGCAGAGGGGTTGATGCAATTCATGTGCCACCTATCCCGGCGGCCCGGGCCATGCCCGGATCGACCGGTCGATTGACAGGAACGGTTCGTGCAGGAAAACTCTCACAGGCCGGACTGCTCTGCCCGGCGGTCGGAGGTCGCATAAGGAGTGCGCGGTGGGACGGAAAACCCCTCGTCAACGAGTGTCTGCGCGCATCAGACACGCAGCCGTCATCGTCCTGTGTCTGCTGACGCCGGCGATGATGGGCGGGTGCCCGGAGTTTCAGGATGCATCCGTGGATGCCTTCGAGACGGCCGCACGTGGGTTGTTGGACGCGGCGCTCGATCTGTTCTTCGATCAGTTTCGCACCGATGTTTCCAAGTGACCGGGGCGTGTGGGCCTTTCGTGAACGGGAACCGGCGTTCGCCTCGGCCACAGCGGCCGCGGCGCGGGTTTTCCCCGCCTGCGGGCACTTGCGGTCGCGTCCCCGACATCAGGTTCGGCCCTTATGGGTCCAGGCGGTGGCAGACGAAACAGAGCGTCGACCGCTCCAGCGTGACTGACAGCAGATGATCGCTGCCGGCGTAGAGATTGTGGCATGACACGCAACTGACCCTGCCGCCCGGCAGTCGAACCAGCGGCGGCAGTTCGCTCGGCGGGCGCAGCGTAACTTCGGCGTCGCGCCCCGTGGCATACGCGATCCCCACCGGGTGGTTCCAGTCCGCGTCTGCCAGCCCGTTTCCGCCGGCGAACCGGTCGCTGGCGCTGACGCCGTCGTGACATTCCAGACATCGGCGCGATTCTGAATCGAGGGGATCGCCGTCCGTCGGCTGCGCCAACCCATTCTCGTTCCCGGCAAGTTCTGTCCCGAATTCGAGAACGTGGGCCCGGGGAACGGCGAGCCAGTGCATCGCGTGTTTTCCGCCGCTTTGGCCGGCGTCGTGGCAGTTGCCGCAGAAAGTGAGCGAACGGGATCCCTGCGGTCCATCGCAGCGCAGTTGCGGATCGTTCCTGAAACTGAGATCGGGGATGGCGGCGTGGCACGTCAGGCAGGTGATGGTGCCGTCGGAATCGAGCGGCCAGCCGGCCGGGATCCTGATGCCGGCGGACGGCACCACACCGACGGGGTGGTTGACAATACCCGGCCCGCGTCGCAGGAGGTCAAACACCCCGCGCTCGGCTCGTTCGCCCCCCAGCGCCGGCGCCAGGGACGCGACCGCCGTACACAGCGCGCAGGTGCACAGGCTGACGACGCATCCGGCTAAGCGGCGCGCGGTTCCCACGGCGCGTTTCGTCCCATGCGGCGATCCGTTCGGTTCCCGGGACCGTCGCCGGGCGACCGGTCCCTTAGGACCCCGTCAGGTCGCCTCCGTGGGCCGCGTGAGGCGGGGGGTTCACCTCAGACCATACGATATCAGTCGCAAACGCATCGTCCGGCCCCCACCGCCGCGGCGAACCGACCCCCCGCGATTCCCAAACCTAGGGAAAACGGGATTATGAGTCTCCCATCTGAGAAACCCGAACACCCACCCCCGACGGGGCACTCTGCGGACATTCTCCTAAACGACTGACAACATTGACTTTATGGACGCTTGCGCGCAGGCGGCACAAACCCGCCCGCGCCGCCCGCTGCTGGCATAGCGCGTGCTTCGCTCTGGGATGGAGGAAGTTTCTACACACCCGACCCGTGGGAGGTGGACGCGATGATAGAAGTTGCTGCACTCATGCTCGGAGCGGTGCTTTGGGCGGATCTCGACCCGCTCACCCATCTTGGTTCGCTGACGGAGGAGTTACGCACGCCCGCGCGCGTCGCGGTCATGGCGGACGAGACCGTCCTGGTCACGGACCTCTTCTACGACCACGTCGCCCGATATGACGCCAATGGCGTGCTGCTGGGCGTCTGGCCGGTCCCGGAGGGTCCGATCGGAGTGGCCGCCCACCCGGACGGCCGGTTCTTCGTCAGCCGCCGGGATGACGCCAAGGTCGGCATCTACGACGCCGGGTTCAATCTCCTCGGCTTCCTGGGGGAGGGCGTGATCACCTTCGTCATGCCCACCGATATCGACGTGGACGCCGACTCCGGCCGCATCTACGTCGCCGACTCCGGCGCCGACCGCATCGTTGCGTTCGAGGCCGACGGGTCGCTCGCCCTCGTGATCGGGCAGCGCGGGTCGCGCAACGGCGAGTTCAAGTATCCCAGCGTGATCCGGGTGGACGAGGCCCGGGGTCTGATGATCGTCGCGGACCACGACAACTTCCGCGGCCAGATGCTCACCACCGACGGGATCTTCGTGAAAAAGTTCGGCGCCCGGATCCTCTATCAGCCCGGCCGCGGCGGCGTCGGCTGGATGCCGCGGACGCAGGGTCTGGCGGTCGACGCCGACGGCTACATGTACGTCGCCGACGCCATGATGAGCGCCGTCCGGGTGTTCAACCCGACCGGCACTGATCTGGGCCGCGTCGTGTCCTACGGGCATGACCCGGGCGACCTGCGCACGCCGGGAGGCATGGCCTTGAACCCGGGCGGCACGCGCCTGTACGTGGTCAGCAGCAATTCGTCGAGCGTCGAAATCTACGCGGCGCCTGACTTCGGAGACGGTGGGGGCGGCGGCGGTGGGGGTGGGCCGCCGTCGGATCCCACCCTCGAGGTGGATGCGGCCATCAGCCCGCGGGCGCTGGCGGACAAGCTCGAGCACGTCGCCCGTGCGGTGCTCATCCAGGCGGGGATGCCCGTCATTCGTGAACCCGGCCGGCGTGGACTGACCGCGGGCTTTGAAGGGCCACACATGATCGAAGGCGCGGTGATTTGCGGCCGCTGCCATGCGATCGACGGCCAGCCCGGCGGCCATCCGGGACTCGTCGAGGGGCAGTTCGTCCTCTGCTCATCGTGCCATACCGGCGGGGGGCAGGCGCTGGCCGACTCGATTCACGAAATGGACGTCGCCGATCCCTTCGGGACGAATCCGGACGTGCCGGACGGCCGCGGAATCTCCCACGCCTGGGGCGTTGCGGCCGTCAACGCCATGGCGGCCTCGATCGGCCCGCGGCCCGGCGGACAGGTCAATCGTTACCTCGATGACGACGGCAACATCAAGTGCGCGACCTGTCACAACCAGCACAGCAACGAAGAAGGCGAGCCCTACATGCGGGCCCAGAACGACCGCGATCAGATGTGCCGCGAGTGCCACGAGCCGCGCGACAAGGGGCGGTATCGCGATGATCCGGACGCCAACCGGGGCACGCACCCGGTGGACGTTCTCTATCCGGACGATCCCGACCGCTTCACGCCCGCTGAGGATCTCGCACACGTGCGCGTGAAGGCCGGCCGGGTCGAGTGCATGTCGTGTCACGCCCTGCACGAAGCGGACTCCGGCGGGGCCAACAACGGCCACGGCGACGGCATGTTGCTGCGGACCGTCAACGACCACGACCTGTGCCTGGAGTGCCACTCGGGCGATCTGGCGCCGAAATCGCACGGAGAACTCTTCCCGCAAGGGTGCCTGACCTGCCACGACCCGCACGACAATGACAGCGACAACATCTTCATGATCCGTCGCGAGGTCGAGTTCGAGGACGATCCCGTCCCGGTGGCGTTCACCGACCGCGGCACCGGCGTCGGCGTCGGCGCGTTCGTCGACCCCGACCCGGACGTGAAGGGCATCTGCGAGGCGTGTCATGCTTATCCTTCGGATGACCCCGATCTGGAACCGAAGCACTCCCTCGAGTGGATGCCGCGTTGCACGGAGTGCCACCAGCACCACGCCGGCTTCGAGTTCGTCGAAGGAAACCTCCCGACTCAGACGTACGTCGGCGACGACCAGTGCGGCCGCTGCCACACGGGTATGCACGACCAGTGGGAGGAGACGCTCCACGCCGAGGCCCTGGCCACGCTTGAGAGCATCGGCCAGGGACGTAACCCGGTCTGCCTGGAGTGCCATACGGTCGGATTCGGTGAACCGACCGGCTTCGTCAGCCGCGAACTCACGCCGCACCTGGCCAACGTGCAGTGCGAGAACTGCCACGGCACTGGCTCAGACCACGTGAACCGCGCCCTGGCGTCGCGCATCACCATCGACTACGAGGCGGAATTGTGTGGCGGCTGCCACGTCGGTTCGCACCATCCGACGTTCACGGAGTGGGCGTCGTCCGGGCACGAACACACGCGCGAGGACGCCCACGGCGTACCCTCGTGCAATGTCTGTCACGCTCCGACGACGCAGCCCGGCGAGGCGCCCGCCCGGGACGTGGAGTGCGTCGCCTGCCATACTCCGCACGCCCGGACCGGCAACGCCTACGCCCCCACCGAGGGCAAGGACTATCAGTTGTTGTGGCCCGAGGCCAAAGAGGTGGTACCTTCCAACCTGGTTGGGGACGCTATCAACCCTGACCGGTACAACCTCTGCGGTCACTGCCACCACAGCCGCGGCGCGATGTGGGATCGGCTCACCCGCGGTCCGCACCATAGCCTGCAGATCAACGTCCTGGTGGGTGAAATGCCGGTGCCGGAAGGCACACCGGACCTGGTGCCGTTCACCCAGTCGGTCCACTCGCGCATCCGGCAGCAGTGTACGCGCTGCCACATGTACACGAAGGAGTACGTCAGCGAACTCGATCCGGCGATTACCGGGCATACCTGGCACATCGACTTCCGCGGCTGCGGTCCCTGCCACACGCCCGAGGTGGCCGAGGCCAAGCTCGAGGACCTGCACGAGGAGATCGAAGGGGAGTTGGCGGCGCTCATCGCCCGGATGGGTCCGCCCGAGGAGTGGGAGTACCAGTGCTGCGGCGGCCCGCCGCTGTGCGGCGAACCCCCCGTCCCGCCGTGCCAGGAACTCCTGCCTCAGCAACTCATCCAGGCGCGCTTCCTGGTGAAGTACGTCGAGGGTGACGCCAGCCATGGCGCCCATAACGCGAACTACGTTCGCCTGATCCTCCAGAAGTGCGACGAGCTGCTCCTGGAGATCGGCAAGTAGCGAGGCGGCAACGTTTCCGTTCATCAACCGACCCCGCGGCGCCTGGCGCCGCGGGGTTTTTCATTCACGGGAATCTCGGGCGACGCTGATTCTCAGAATCGAGAACGCAGTTCACTGCCAAGGGGGCGACCGGGAGCCGTGGAGGGTACTTCCGGGCTGGAACACCCCGGCGCGGTCAAAGACTATGGCGGAGACTGACGAATGCGGCCGCAATCTCGGCCGGAACGGCGCCTGGGATCCCTTCCGCTGGGGTTGCCGCCGCAACCGGCGTCGCGGGCACGGCCCGCGATGGTAGAATTCGGGTGGCACGTACCGTGCAGGTTCAGCATACAGGCGGCCGCGGGCCGAGGCGGAAGGGCCGCAACGACTTGCGAAGCGCGTGGGGAGAGCGACCATGGGCCGGAATCCAATCATGTCTGCTGTGCTACTGGCCGCCTTGTACGCCGTCGGATCGGCCTCACCGGCCCGCGCCGCCGAGGTGCTCAGCCCGGTGGCGGACGGCACCATCCTCGACGGCGGCATCTTCGGGCTGTTCGACGGGTTGCCGGACGACTGGGACTGGACCTTCAACGACTCAGGCTACGAAGGATCCATTACGCGCACCACGACGCGGCCGGAGAGCAGCCTGGAGCATCGCGTGGTGTGGGAGTATGACCTGCGCGGGCTGAACCTTCAGCCGCCGATTATCGCTTCGTTGACGTTCGAGGTGCGCGGTGCGACGGTGTTCCCGTTGCCGGACTCGCCGGTGGCGGTGTTCGCCTACCCGGCCGATCTGATCGAGTCGAAGAACGACTATAACGTCGCTCCCACGGCGCTGGAGGGCGTCGTCAAGGTCAAGCCGCTCCAACCGACCACCTCCTACGCCATGAACGTCAGCCGCACGGTCGAGGAGGCGATCCGGGCCGGCCGGCAGATGGTGGCCTTTCGTATCCAGATCGACCCGGCCACGCCCAACGACCGCAACCAGGCCTTCATCGACGCCCTGGACGCGAAGCCGGAGACCAAGCCGCGGCTGTCCGTCCGGATCGGCAAGCCCTTCGATGACGACGGTGACGGCGACGTGGACCTGGACGACTACGCCGGATTCTCCGAGTGTCTCAGTGGCCCGCAGGTCGACGACCTGCCCGGCGCCTGCCACGTCCACGACGTCGACGGGGACGAGGACGTCGACGCGGTGGACACCGCCGGGTTCCAGTTGCGGTTCACGGGACCGCAGTAGGGGCCGGCGCCGGGAATGGGGGAGCGAAGGAGGCCCATCGATTGTAACAAAGGTGCGCTCCTCTGGAGCTGCGCCGCCGCCGAGTGTGACAAAGGTGCGCTCCTCCGGAGCTGCGCCGCCGCCGAGTGTGACAAAGGTGCGCTCCTCCGGAGCCGCGAAGCGGCCAAAGGGCAGCGCACGCGCGGTTCGTCATAGGCGACGCCTGAGCCGCATTCGCGGCCGCAGAGCAACGCACGCGCGGTTCGTCACGGGCGACGCCTCAGCCGCATTCGCGGCCGCAGAGCAGCGCACGCGCGGTTCGTCATAGGCGACGCCTGAGCCGCATTCGCGGCCGCAGAGCAGCGCATGCGCGGTTCGTCACGGCCGACGCCTGAGGCGCATTCATCGTCGCCTGATCGTCTCCTGCCGCTCGATCGTGTTGTGACCCATCCTCGACTCGTTATTTGTGCTCAATCCGGCGGCCGGCGCTGCCCGTCGAGTTCCTCCAACTCGTCCAGGTCGCCGCGCTTGATGGGTTCGCTGATGCGGTAGGTGCCGTCCAGCCAGCGGCCCAGGTCGACCAGCTTGCACCGTTCGCTGCAGAACGGGCGGAACGGGGCGTCATCGCGGCGTTCGACCGACAGGGCCCTGGTGCAGATGGGACAGATGTAGGTGGGCATGGCTACCTGCGCGTTTTGACGGCGGCGAAGGGCCAGCTCGCGTCCACGTCACGCTGCGCGGGGCGCCCCCGGTTGCGTAACAGATGGGGCGGATGCCCCCGGCGACGCGGGGATGGCGCCCGGCAGAGTGCGGCGGCTCGACCGTTGAGGGATACGTCGCTGCGCGTGAGACTCCGTGCGGGCTAAAGCCACGCGGCTCGCTTGCCAGGCCCGCCGATTCCGTCACCCACCCGGTCAGGCCGACTTCGAAGCCCCTCTCGATCCGCCGGCGTCGCCTTTCTTCGATCCCGAGCGCCGGGGCGCCTTCCCGCCCTCCGACTTGACTTCCGAAGACTTGCCCTCGGACGCTTTTCCGTTCGAGTCCGCGGCGGTTCCCTTGCCGTCGGAGGCGCCGCTTTCCGCTTTCGCTGCTTTCTTGTAGCTCTCGCTGCGGTAATCCGTGGTGTAGAAGCCGGACCCTTTGAAGATCAGCCCCCCCCCGATTCCCAGCAGGCGCCGGACGGGGGCCTTGTTGCAGCACTGCCGGCAGTCCGTCTCGATCGTCTTCTTCGGCTTGTCGGTGATGGACTGGAAAAGCTCGAACATCCGCTCGCACTTCGTACACTCGTATTCATAGGTCGGCATTGTCGCTCGCTCCGGGGCGCCGCGCCGCCGCCTGGGGCGGGCGTGTACGCGGGGCGCCAGATTCGCCTCATTCCTCAGTGGTCTGTTCGCCTTCGCCGTCCGCCGCCGGACCCGACGGCGCCGCGCTGACGATCACGCGGGCGGGGCGGATGACGCGGTCGTGCAGCCGATAGCCGCGCGTGATTTCCTGCATGACCCTGCCCGGCGGCATCTCGTCCGTCGGCTGACGCAGCATGGCGTCGTGGTAATTCGGGTCGAACGGCTTTCCCGCCGCCTCGATCGGTTCGATCCCCTGGTCACGCAGCGCCTTCAGCAGCTTCTCGTAGACCAGACGAACGCCGGTAAGCAGGTTCGCCGCTTCTTCGCCTGCCACCGAGGTCGCCAGCGAGCGCTCGAAGTCGTCGATGACGCCCAGCAGCGGGCTGACCACGTCGATCTTGGCGAATCGGATGGCGTCCGCCCGCTCGGCCGCCGCCCGGCGCTGAACGTTGGAGACTTCCGCCCGCGCCCTCAGCAGCCGATCGTTCAACTCGGCGATCTGGGCCTGAAGCGACTCGATGGTCGGCGCCGTCGGCACTTCTGCCGTTTCCGCGGCCTGCTCTGCTTCCGCCGCCGGCCCTGTTTCCGCCGTCGCCCCGCCTGCGTCGTCGGACAGGTCCGTCGCAGGAGATGCGGCGCGCTCGCCCGCAACTTCCTCGTCGGCGGCCTGGCGGCGATCCGCCGGCTCCTGCGGCTGCGGATCGGCGGGCGTCAGTTCGTGCGACGCCGATACCGGGAGGGAATCCACGTCCCCGTCGCCCGGCGGCGCGACGCCGACGCCCGCGGCGTCACCGCCGTAGCGCCGGCTTTTTTCCTCGCTGGCTGTGTTGCGTCTCTTGCTCATCAGTTTTCCGTCCGGGCGAAGTAGTCCATCAGCTTCTCCAGAAACCCTTTCGATTCCGGCAGAACGGCGCGGTCCTCGGTGTCGGCGAACTCGCGGAGCAACTGCTGCTGCCGGGCGTCGAGCTTTCGTGGGATCTCCACCATCACTCGAACGACCTCGTCGCCGCGTCGGCCGGTGCGCAGGTCCGGCAGGCCGTAGCCCTTGAGCCGGAACATCTGCCCGTGCTGCGTTCCGGCCGGCACCGTCACGTCGGCCCGGCCGGTCAGCGTGGGCACTTCGATCCTTGCTCCCAGCGCCGCCTGGGTGAACGAGATCGGCATCTGGCACAGCAGATCGTCATCGTGCCGCTCCAGCAGCGGGTGCGGCGCGACGCGCACGTAACAGTGCAGGTCGCCGCGATGGCCGCCGTCCTGCGACGGCTCGCCCTCACCGCGGACGCGCACCACCTGGCCTTCGTGGACGCCGGCCGGGATATGGACCGTCACCACGCGCTTCTTGCGGATGCGGCCGCTGCCCCGGCAGGCGCCGCACGGCGACTTGGTGCGGTTGCCGCGCCCGTGGCAGTCCGGGCAGACCGTCACCACCCGGCTGGTAAAGAAGCCGCCCAACCCGCTGACCTGCTCGACCTGTCCGTAGCCGCCGCAGGTCGGACAGGTGACGCGCTCGGACCCGGGGGCGGCGCCGTTGCCGCCGCAGGTATCGCAGAAGTCTCGCCGCTCGAACTCGATGCTCCGCTCGGCGCCGGTGGCGACCTCGGAAAGCTGGAGTTCAACCTCGGTCTGGAGGTCCACGCCGCGCGACTGGCGCCGGCGGCGTCCGCCGCCACCCAGGCCGCCGAACAGGTCCTCGAAGATCGAGAAGATGTCGTCGGCGGCCATGTTGGAGAAGTCGTGCAGCCCCGTTCCGCTCAGACCGGCGTGCCCGTACTGGTCGTAGCGCTGCCGCTTCTGCGGATCGGAGAGCACCTCGAAGGCCTCGGCCGCCTCCTTGAAGCGCTTTTCCGCATCAGGGTCGTTGGGGTTGCGGTCCGGGTGGTGCTTGTGCGCCGATCGCCGATAAGCTTTGCGGATCTCCTCCGGCGAGGCGGTCCGGTTGACGCTGAGCACCTCGTAGTAATCGCGTTTGGTCGTGCTCATGCGTTGTCTCTGCCCCGTCGCCGGTCCGGCGAGCCGCGGGTTTCAGCCCGCGCGGAGTCTACCGGCGCGCCGCGGGCTTCCGCCCGCGCGGAGTTTGCGGCTCAGCGGATG
>QZJT01000120.1 GCA_003597935.1 Phycisphaerales bacterium
GGATCACCGATCCGGAGGTGCTCGAGGCCCGAGTTCCCGTCCGCCTGCGGCGCTTCGCCGTCCGTCGCGGATCGGGGGGGGGCGGGCGGTGGCGCGGCGGCGACGGCGTGGTGCGCGAGTTCGAGTTTCTGGAGGACCTGGAGGTGTCGATCCTGAGCCACCGGCGCGCCCGCGGCCCGTACGGGCTGGCCGGCGGCGCGGAGGGCCGGCCGGGGCGGAACCTGCTGATCCGGGCGGGCCGCGGCGGTACAGGTGAAGCCGAGGCTTTGCCGCACATCGCCTACCTCCGGGCCCGCCGCGGCGACCGGCTGATCATCGAGACGCCCGGGGGGGGTGGGTACGGCATGGACGATGTGGCAGCCTTCGGAAACCGGTGCCACCTGAGACCGGACCGGCGATGAACCCCCGAATCAGCTCCATCGAGAACCTCATCGCCCGCGACCCGGCCGGGCGCAACGTGTTCGGGCTGCTCATTCCCGATCAGTTGCGGCTGGCGGCCCAGTCGCTGCGGCTGGCCCGGCGGGTGGGCATCGTCACCGGGTTCTACGTCCCCGCGGCCGAAGCCCCCGAAACCGACGGCCCGCACGGGGCGCACGTTGTCGGCGCGGCGCTGACCCGGCTGGGGCTGCACGTCGACTACGTCACCGACGAGCGCAACGCCGGCGTTTTGCGGGCGCTGGGCATCGAGCCGATCCTCGACGCCGATTCGTATCTGGCCGGCGCCCGTCCGTCGCACCTGGTTTCCATCGAGCGCGTCGGCCGCGCCCGCGACGGGCGCTACCGAGACATGCGCGGGCGGGACATCACCGCCGCCGCCGCGCCGCTGGATTCGCTGTTCCTGGCGGCGTCGGACGAGGGTCTGACCACCATCGGCATCGGCGACGGCGGCAACGAGATCGGCATGGGCCGCGTGTTCGCCGCCACGCTGTCGCAGATCGCCCACGGCCCCGAGATCGCCTGCGTCGTGTCCACCGACTACTGCATCGCCGCGGGCGTCTCGAACTGGGGGGCGTACGGCCTGGCCGGGGCGCTGTCGGTGCTGGTGGGCAGAGATCTTCTGCCGGACGCCGCGGCCGTGCTGGAAGACCTGCGGGCGATGGTGGACCGGGGGGGGGCCGTGGACGGCGTGACGCTGCGGCGCGAGCCCACCGTCGACAGCGTCAGCGCCGACGAGAGCGTACGGATGCTGGAGGAGATCCGCCGCCAGATCATCCCGCTGCCGGACTTCCGCGGCGGCCGGACGCTCACCGTGGGGATTCTCGGTTACGGCGAAACGGGCCGGGCCGCAGCCCGGCTCCTGGTGTACCACGGCCACAAGGTGCGCATCTCCGATGAGGGCCCGGTCACGCTCGATCCACCGCTGGTCGCCGACGGCGTCGAAAGCGGCGGGCACAGCATCGAGTTTCTGCACGGTTGCGACGCCGTGGTCGCCAGCCCGGGCGTCCCGGCCGACGCACCCATCCGCGCCGCCCTGCACGCCTGCGGCACGCCGGTCATCAGCGAGCTGGAGATGGGCTCGCAGTTGTGCCCCTTTCCGCTGGTGGCGGTGACGGGAACGATCGGCAAGCGAACCACGCTGGAGATGCTGCAACGCATCGTCGAAAACCACGACAACCGACCGTCGGAAGCTGCGCACCCGATCCGCGACGCACGTGCCGGCTCAGAATCCGACAGCGAGCCGCGCGCTTCAGCCCGCGCGGACTTGCCGTCGGAGAAGCGCACTGAGGCCGAGCACGCTCATCCCCGCCTGAAAACGCCCGTCCGAATCGCCATCGGCGGCAACCGCGGCCTGCCGCTGTCGGAACTGCTGATGCGGTCGTATCAAGAAGCGTCGCGCTGCGGTGCGGATGGCGAGCGACGACAGAAGTGGCCCTCTGCCGGGGCAGGTGCCGAGGCTTCCACCCGTCTCTCCGACGGCGGCTCCGCGCGGGCTGAAGCCCGCGGCTCGCTGCACGACGCTCCCGGCTCGCTGGCCGAAGCCCGCGGCTCGCTGGCGGAAACGCGCGGCCCGCTGGCGCTCGACGACCGACGTCCGTCCGGCTCCGCGACCATCCTGGCCCTGGCCGTCTCCAGCTTCCAGCTTGAATCGATCGTCCGTTTCCGCCCACAGATCGCCGTCATCCTCAACGTCGGCGAGGCCCACCTCGACCGCCACGGTTCGGTCGCCGAATACGTCCGCATCAAGAGCCGCATCTTCATGAACCAACAGGCCGACCAGTGCCTGATCCTCAACTACGACGACCCGCGCGTGCGGCCGCTGTCGCGCAAGCACCGCGGCCAGACGATGTTCATCTCGGCGAAACAGCCGGTGGACCGCGGCGCCTGGCTGGAGGGGGGCCGTCTGCACATGAACGTCGCCGGCCGCGACGAGTCCTTCGATGCCGCCCGCTTCGGCGACGCCACTTTTCCCGAGGACCTGCTGGCCGCGGCCCTGGTGGCGCGGCTGTGCGGCGTGACGCCCGGGTGACGGCTGGTGCTGAATGTCGAACGGGGAGTGTCCAATGCTGAATTGCGTATCGCGCGTGAACCGCGGAGGGCGAGCGATCGTAGCCACGGACCTCAGTCATTGATCGTTACCCACAAGTGGGGGGCGGGGGCCCTCCGGGCGATCCCCCGCTGGAGCGAGGCCGGAATGTGGGCAACGATGAGGGCTGAAGTTCCTGGCTTCGACCGTGCGCCGTCCCGGCGTACAGGCGTATCGCGTGGAAGCTCACGACGGCAATGATGCCCGAGCCTGACGGCGGTACAATCGGCGTGCGATGGTTTCGCTGCCGCCCGACAAATCGCCGGCCGATCTGACGCCCGTGCAACTCCGCATCCTGTGCCGCGCCGGCTCATTGTCCTCCCCCACGGCCGGTTATGCCCGCGGCTTCGCCCAGGCGAACCTGGTCGTACTGCCCGTCGAGCACGCCGACGCCTTTGCGCGGTTCTGCAAGGCCAACCCGAAGCCCTGTCCGCTGCTGGAGGTTCTGCCGCCCGGCGCATTCGAACCGGTGCGATGCGCCCCTGGCGCCGACCTTCGCACCGACCTGCCCCGATATCGCGTGCTGGAGCACGGCCGGTGTGTCCAGTGGCCGACCGACGTGACACCGTTGTGGCGACCCGACTTCGTTGCGTTCCTTATCGGTTGTTCGTTCACCTTCGAGTGGGCATTGTCAGCACTGGGAGTGCCGGTCCGGCACGTGGAAGAGGGCCGCAACGTGCCCATGTTCCGCACCGACAGGCCATGTGTATCGGTCCCGCCGTTCGCCGGTCCGCTAGTGGTGTCGATGCGTCCATTAACGCCCGCCGACGCGAAGCGGGCCGCCCACATCACCGCCGCCTTCCCGGACGTCCACGGCGGACCCGTCCACGCCGGCGACCCGGCCGCGCTCGGCATCGGCGACCTTTCGCACCCGCACTACGGTGACGCCGTCACCATCAAGCCCGGCGAGATCCCCGTCTTCTGGGCCTGCGGCGTCACGCCTATGGAAGCCATCCTCGCCGCCCGCCTGCCGCTGGCCATCACGCACGAGCCGGGGCACATGTTCGTCACCGATATCCCGAATGAAGCGTTGCGGAGAGAATCGCCGGAGTGAAGGTCGAAGGTCGAAAGTCGAAAGTCGAAGGTCGAAAGTCGAAGGTCGTAGGTCGAAGGTCGAAGGTCGAAAGTCGAAGGTCGAATGACGAACGTCGAGTATCGAAAGCACGGCGTGCGGAGGGCGCACAACAATCCGGACCGCGACCGTGAGGGAGCGGCTTCCTGGGGAATGTCGAATGTTGAAGGTCGAACGTCGAAGGTCGAAGGTCGAATGTCGAAAGGAGGAACGGCGCGCGGAGAGAGCACGACAATCCGAACCGCGACCGTGAGGGAGCGGCTTCCTGGAAGAATACGAATTGTGCGAACGTGCATCGTCAGCGAGCCGCGGGCTTCAGCCCGCGCGGAACTCGCGACCCTGATGTGATCGCCGAGGCGATGGAATCGGCGGCGCCCAGAAGACGCAGCTCATGGTCGCTCAGTGGCTCGTCCGTGGGTGCTCGCCGCTCCGCGGCGAGTCAGGACCGCCGCACAGCGGCGGCCCACCAAAGAGCACCCTGGAGCCGCGCGCGAGAAGTGCAGGTCTTATGGCGGCGCGAAGTACGCCACCGCCTTCGGATAGTCCACCGTCACGCGAAAGTGCCGCAGGGCGTTGCCGCCCAGGGCGCCTTCGACCTGCTTGTCCATCCACTGCGACATGAACTGGTGAAAGTTGGCGTTGGCGCGGCGGGTGAACCAGACGGGGCCGACCTCCATGGCGGCGGGACGCGCCTCGCCAGGCCCTTCCCTTACGGTCGGGGTTCCGATCGTGACCTTCGGTACTTGGATCATCGCCTCGCGGCCGTCGCCGATGACGTCGGCCGCTTCGATCACGCGCCAATCCGGGTGCTCGGCCCGCCACCGGTCGAAGTGCACGGCCGCGATGAAGCAGGTCGCCCGCACCGCCGGCCTGCCGTCGTCAAGTGCTTTCAGCGCTTCGGGCGAAAGGTGCGTCGTTGCGCCAGTGTCGAAGAGCAGGTCGAGCGCCTCCCCAGCGATCTCGACGCTGATGCGGGGAAAGTCCGACCCGCGGCCGCCATCGGCACTCGTGGGGAAGCCGAGCGGGACGCGCTTTGCGCCCTTCGGCGGCGATTCAAGCCCATCCGGGTGCAGCCAGAGCTGCTTGCCGGGGTAGTCGAACGTCCACACGCGGCCGGAAAACCAGGCCTGGCCCAGCATCCCGCCATTCTCGAACGCCTTGTCGAGGCTGCTCTTTCCGTCCAGCGCGTGAATGAAGATCTTCCCGGCGGTTCTCAGCGGCGGCGGGATGCTCGCCTCCGGCTTGAATTGCGGGAATGGGACGCCCTCTTCATCGCCGCCCGCCGTCAGACCGATGCGCTCAGCCACGGACTCCGCGATGAAGAGGCCCCCGCCCGTGTCAGTGAAGAACTCCAGCGTGACGCCGCCGGTGGTGACGGGCCGCACGAAGAAGCGATCCTCATCGTAGCGGGTCGGCAGGGCGATCGGCGACTCGGGCCGCGCCGTCGCCTCCTGTTCGGCGCGGGCCGCGGCAGCGCTCGGCGTCAGGACCAGACCGAGCCACAACGACATGGAGCCGGCATTCATCGCGGCGCCCTTTCATTCGACATTCGACATTCGCGTTGAACGTGTCGTTCACGCTCCCACATTCGTCACGATCTCCCGATACCGCTTCGTCGCCGCAGCGCTGGCCTCGCCTTTGCGACAAAAGCTCATCTTCGCCAGTTCCCGCCGCGGCGCTTCGACGATCATGTTGCCGTCCGCGTCCAGCTTGGACGTCAGCGCTTCCATCGCCGCCTGGAACCGCTTGTCGCGATGGGCCGCCTTGTAGAACGACAGCACGTACACGTAGTAAAACAGGTTGTAGCGCAGAAACGGGTACTCCACCTGCATGAACCGCGAGCCGATGCCGAACTCGCACGGGCCCAGCGGGCGGCGCGTGTCCCAATGGTCCAAAAGAAACGACACCGCCCGATCGAGCCGCTTCTCCCTGTTCGCCGCGGCCGTGAAACGAAACGCGTCCAGCGCGGCCAGCGTGACGCCGGGGTTGGAGGCGTCGGTGATCGGGCTTTGGCCCAGCTTGCACACGTTGCAGCGCCAACCGCCGTCGGTGTGCTGAATCTCGAGCAGGTGCTCGAAGGTGCGGGCCATGCGCTTGTCGCGGGCGCAGCCGAGCCAGCACAGCGTACGGGCGACCGTGGCCGTGTGGCAGGGGTAGATCGTCTGCTTCGGCGCGATCCGGAATCGTCCGTCCTCCTGCCAGGCGTCGAAGAGCACCTCGGCCGCGCCGCGCATCGCCGGGTCGGTGCGGCTGACGCCCAGGTCCGCCAGCATCAGGGCGCAGTCCACGGCCGCGAACGGGCTGCCCTTGCCGATGCGCCGATCCGGCGTCGTCCAGAAGTCAGCGCCGAGATGGCCCCGCCGCGCCAGGATCGCGTCCACGTCGGGTTGGTATTGCCGCAGGACCGCCATGGACCCAGTGTACCTCAACCGGACCGACGACTCACCACCGCTCCCATCGTCGCCGATCGTCTTCTGAGTTGCCCGCAGGCGGCGTCTACGTCGATGCCGCGGCTGCGGCGCAGGTGGGTGTTGACGCCCTCGGCCCGCAGAATGGCCATGAACCGTTCGGCGGCGGCAGCGTCCGGCCGCTGGAACGGCAGCGACTCGACCGGGTTGTAACGGATCAGGTTCACGTTCGACCTCATGCCCTTCGCCACCTGCGCCAGCTCGCGGGCGTGCTGCGGAGCGTCGTTCAGACCGCCCAGCAGCACGTACTCGAGCGTCACCTCGCGGGTGGTTTTCTCGAAGTAGACGCGGGCCGCCTCGACCAGGGACGCGATGTCGATCGCCTCCGCCCACGGGATGATTTGGCGGCGAAGCTCATCGTTGGGAGCGTGGAGCGAGACCGCCAGCTTGATCTGCAGGCCCTCCTCCGCCAACTGCCGGATCGCCTTGGGCAGGCCCACCGTGCTGACGGTGATCTTCCGTGCGCCGATCCCGACGCCCCAGGCCGCGTTCAACGTCCTGACGGCCGCCACGGTGGCGTGGTAGTTGTGCAGCGGCTCGCCCAGGCCCATGAACACCACGTTGGACAGCCGCGCGTCGCCGCACACCTGCCGCACCCGCATGGCCTGCTCGACGATCTCGCCGCAGGAGAGCTGCCGCTGCAGCCCGTCCAGGCCGCTGGCGCAGAACAGACACCCCACCGGGCAACCGACCTGGGTCGACACGCAGGCCGTGCGGCGGTCGCTGTCCGGGATGCAGACGCACTCGGAAGTCGCTCCATCGGGCCAGCCCAGCAGCAGCTTCGTTGTGCCATCGGCCGCGACGCGACGTGCCAGGACTTGTGACCGATATATCGGCAGGCTGGCGCCCAGTTTCGCCCGCAGCGGTCCGGGCAGGTTGGACATGGCGTCATAGTCGTCGGCATCCCGCCGATATACCCAGGCGAGAATCTGGTCGGCGCGATAGGCCGGCTCGTTCCACCCGCTCAGCACCTCCTTGAGGGCATCGGGCGTCAGGTCGAACACGCCCACCCCGACCGGGGCGGCGCCGACTGGCAGCGCAACGTCGTTCACGTCGCGATTATAGCGGCGCCGGCGTCTGCTCTGCCCCTCCGGACGCCGGACCGCGGGGCGCCTGCAATGCGGCGCTGCCTTGATCAACATGGGAACGTGGAGCAACCTTCTGAAAGATACGCCCCTCCCGGCGGAATACGCTTTGTGTCGCGGGTCCGCTGCGGGTTGGGCCGCGACGTGTGAAGAGACGAAACCATGTCCAGTCGTTCGCAAAAAGGGCGGGGCCGGCAGCGCACGGTTGCTCGCCGGGTGATCGAGATCGGAATTCTGACGCTGGCGGCGTTCCTTGCCGGGGCCGCCTTGGCGGGGTGCCCGTCCATCACCGAGCCGGGGGCCAACGAGGTCCTCATCCGCGAGTTCGCCTTCGACCCGGGGACCATCACCATCGAGATGGGCGAGTCGATCACCTGGCGGAACGTGGGGAATGTGTCGCACACCGCCACGTCCGGCAATCCCGGCGACGCGGATCTGGGATCCGTCTTCCGGTCCGAGCTTCTGGCGCCAGGTGATACGTTCACCCACCGGTTCGACGAACCGGGTGACTTCGTCTACTTCTGCGAAACTCATCCGACCACGATGCGAGGCGCCCACGTGGTGGTTGAGGCCCCCTGATTTGCCAAACCCGGCTGCCGCCGTTCCAATGCCGCCACCGCGGAGGCGCTCATGCCGGAACGGCCGCTACGAACACCATCCCGGCCACCGCCCGGCGGCGGTCCCGCCGCCGACGAGCGAGGGCCGCGCTACACCTTCGACCGCGTCGTCCGCATGACGCTGACCGCGGCCGCGGCGGTGGCGCTATTCACGCTGCTGCGTTACCTGTCTGACGTGCTGGTCCCGTTCGCCGCGGCCGCGGTGCTGGCCTACCTGCTGAATCCCCTGGTCAACGCATTCGAGGCCAAACTCCACCGCCGCTGGGCGGCCGTTTCGGTGACCCTCGGTGGCGGGATGATCGTCGGGTTTGCGATCGCGATCGTGGTCGCGGCGCTGTCGGTACGACAATACGACCAGTTCTCGCGATCCCTGTCGCGCTGGAGGGAGACGTTTCAGGCCGCCGCGGCCGACCTGGACGCCATCAGCCAGGCCATCATCAAGCCGACCGGCGCCAGTCCCGCCGACGGCTCAGCCGGCCAGGGGCCTGCTCCCAGCGCCGGAACGGACGCACCCGCCGGAGTCGACGCGAGTGTTGGCGGGGACCACGCGGCGGCTCAACCCGGCGAGGAGGCTGCTGCCGCGACGCCGGCTGACAAGGGAAGGGACGACGCGGACCAGCCGGGCAATGAAAAGTCCTTCACCGGGTGGCGGGAGCTTCCGCACGCCTGGTCGGAGTTCCGCGCGGCCGCCTCGACGCGGACGCCCCGGGAACGCGTCGCCGCGTTGATGACGCGCCTCGAGGGCACGCTGATCGGGCGCGGCCTGCGCAGCCTGGCTCAGCGGGACGACTACGATCAGGTCGCGGTGGACCTCGCCCGCCGCGTGCTGCGCGGAGGCTGGAACGTGGTTTCCGCCGGCGTCGATACCGTCCTGGGTCTGACCGTCCTGATCGTGGTGGCCCTGTATCTGTGGTTCCTTCTGCTGGACTATCCGCATTACGCCCGCAACGCCCGCGAGTTCATCCCGCCGCAGTACCGCCCGGCGCTGCTGGAGTTCGCGCACGAGTTCGAGATCGTCATGCGGCGATACTTTCGCGGCCAGGCGATCGTGGCTCTGCTGGTCGGGATCCTGTTCATGGTGGGGTTCTCGCTGATCGGTCTGCCGCTGGCGGTGCCGTTCGGCATGTTCGTCGGGCTGCTCAACGTGGTCCCCTACTTGCAGGCGGTGGCGCTGGTTCCGGCCGGGATGCTGGCGGTGATGCGGGCCATCGAGCACGATGGGAGCCTGGCCTGGTCCCTGGGACTGGTGCTGCTGGTCTTTCTGATCGCCCAACTGGTCCAGGACGTGGTGTTGACGCCCCGGATTATGGCGGGCGCGACCGGGCTGCGCCCGGTGGCGATCCTGCTCGGCGTGTTCATCTGGGGGAAGCTGCTCGGGTTTCTCGGACTGCTGCTGGCGATCCCGCTCACGTGCGTCGGGATCGCCTATTATCGCCGGCTGGTGCTGAAGCACGCGCCGGACGCCACGGCGCCGGGAACAGGGTGATCCACGCGAGAATCCACCTCCGCTCCCCCGTCCGGCTGGCCGGAGGATTGACAAGAGACTACAACCCAGGCGGGTCGCGGCCCCGGACTGCTCGTCTGTATACTAGGTTGAGCGGGCAGGCCCCCGGGGCCGACCGTGTTTTTTCCGTGCAGGACGATGGACATGCATTATCGCAGATTACTCGGACTCTTGACGTTCGCCCTTCTGTCGCCGATCGCCCACGGGCAGTTCGGCGCCGCCCCCCGCCTGAAGGTCGGCGATATGGCCCCGCCGCTGGCGATCGCCGAATGGGTCAAGGGCGAGCCGGTGGACCTGGCCGCAGGGAAGGGCAAGCACGTCTTCGTGGTGGAGTTCTGGGCGACCTGGTGCGGCCCCTGCCAGTACAGCATCCCGGAACTCACCGAGCTGCAAAAGGTGTACGGCGACAAGGGGCTGAAGGTGATCGGCGTGACCTCGCCCGATCTGCGCGGCAACACCCTGAAAGCGGTCAAGCGATACGTCGAGGAGCGCAACGACACCATGGCTTACACCGTCGCCTTCGACGACCAGACGAAGACGAACGACGCCTGGATGATGGCGGCGAACCAGTACGGCATCCCGACGGCCTTTATCGTGGACCGCTCCGGCAAGATCGCCTGGATCGGCCCGCCGCTGGTGCCGGAGTTCACCGAGATCGTCGGCCAGGTGGTGGACAACGTCTTCGACCCGCAGCGGCAGGAGCGGATTCGGAACCTGTCCGACGCCCTGGTGGAAAAGGCCCAGGGCGGCGACCTGCGGGCCTCCATCGAAATCGCCACCCAGATTCTCGAACTGGATCCCGGATACCAGTGGGCCATCCAGGCGGTTTACACGATCTACGTCGAGCAGTTGGAGGACGTGGCCGGCCTGCGGGAATGGGCGGGCAAGTTCATCGCCAAGAACCGCGGCCACAGCCGGGCGATGACGCGCCTGTCCACGCAGTTGATGGGCACCGGGATGCTGCCCAATCGCCTGCCGGACCTGGCCCTGGACGCGGCCCGGGCGGCATACGAGGGAACGCAGCGGAAGGACGCCGAGGCGGCCGCCGTGTATGCCCGGGCGCTCTACCAGATCGGCGCGATCGACGAGGCGATCAAGACGCAGGAACTGGCCGTGAGCCTGACCAGCGCCTCGATGGCCGACGACCACCGGGCCCTGCTGGCGTTTTACCAGGACTGTAAAAAGGCCAGGAACACGCTTGCGTCGCCGTGAACGCGGCTCAAGACCTCCATCAGCGGTCGGGAGGACCAGTGAAGTGGCGAGAAGGACCGGATCGCGGCCGGACGACCTTCTGACGGCACTGGCGTTTGACGAGGCGCCGACGTTTCTTCGAGCCGGGGACCGTCGCTTTTCGACTGCGCCGGCGTTCGGACACGTCTTTCGCCGCGCCGCGAAACCGGCCGAGGGCGACCGGCCGGGGCCCGGGCTGGTCGGCGTCTACACGCTCCGCTCCGCAACTGCCACCGCAAGCACTCCGCCGATCCCAGTCCTGTACGTGTGCAAATGCGATTCCGTCGAGACAGCCGACAAGGTTCATCGCCTCGTCTGGAATCAGGACGTCGTACCGTTCGTGCTGGTGGCGACTCCGGAAGACTACCGCCTCTATTCCGGGTTTGATTACAACGTGCGGTCGGCAAAGCGGTCCGCGAACCTGCTACGCGCGTTCAACAGCGCCGCCGAGGTTGCGGAAGCCGGCTTTCATGCCGACGCCATCGACGACGGACGGGTCTGGCGCGAGTGGGGCGCCCGCGTGCGCCCCGAGGGACGCGTCGATTGGACGCTGCTGGACAACCTGAAGACGCTGGCCGCCCGGTTGCAGGATAACGGGCTGCCGATCGAGCTTGCCCACGCCCTGATTGGGAAGTACGTCTTCCTCCACTATCTGCGCGACCGGGACATACTGTCGCAGCGCAAGCTGGACGCCTGGACCATCAAGCGGGAGTCCGTCTTCGGCCGCGATGCCTCGCTCTCCGGCTTGAGGGCCGTCGTCAAGCGGCTGGACGACTGGCTGAACGGCAGCGTATTCCCGCTCCGGCTGAGCGGGAAGGGCGCGCCGGACACCGAGCATGTCCGCATGGTGGCCTTGACTTTCGCTGGCGATGAGCCGAAATCGGGCGGCAGTTGGCAACTCCACCTGGACTTCCAGGCGTACGACTTCTCCTACATCCCCATTGAGACACTCTCGGTAGTCTACGAGCAGTTCCTGCACGCACCGTCAAGCGACAAACGCTCGCGCGGCCGGGAGGCTGGCGCTTACTACACGCCCATCCCGGTCGTCAACTTCATGCTCGCGGAGCTGGAGGATCGGCATCCGCTGACGGACAAGACGAGGATTCTCGACCCGGCCTGCGGCTCCGGTGCTTTTCTCGTTCAGTGCTATCGCCGGCTGATCGAGAAGGCGCTGACTATGCGAAAGGGCGAACTCCGTCCCATTGAATTGCGATCCCTGCTCACGCGGAGCATCTTCGGCATCGACCGCGACCCGGAAGCGTGCAGCGTCACGGAGTTGTCGCTGATCCTGACGCTTCTGGACTATTGCGACCCGCCGGATCTTGAAAATGGCAGCCGTTTCAAGCTCCCCACGCTGCGCAGCTCAAACGTGCTGGCCGAGAACTTCTTCTCCACCGATCCGGATCCATTTGCCAATCTGGGCGGCCGCGGCTTCGATTGGGTTGTGGGCAACCCGCCTTGGAAGAGGCTCAAGTCCGACAGGCTCAGCGATGACGACAGGCCCGCCTGGGACTGGATGCAGCGGTCGAAGAAACAGGACATGCCCGTCGGCGGCCACCAGGTGGCTCAGGCCTTTGCATGGGAAGTATCGCGGTATCTGGCGGAGGGCGGACACGTCGCGCTGCTCATGCCTGCCATGATGTTGTTTGAGGATCCGTCGCAGGACTTCCGTTCGTCGTTCTTTCGTCGCAACCAGGTCCAATCGGTCGCGAACTTCGCCAACCTGGCGGAAGTGCTATTCGCCGGGCGATCGCGCGTTCCCGCGGCAGCCATTTTCTACACACCACGTGCCGAGGAGGCCGGCGAACCATCCTTCGACGAGTACATTGCGGTCTGTTCGCCGCTCGTCGCCAACCAGGAACCCACGCGGCCGGTGCAGGCGGGCACACGCACCGAGAGCTGGAGCCTCGTGGTTAACGGTGCGGAGGTGCGCGGGATCCCGGCACGGTCTGTCTTGAAGGGGAACGGTCTGCCCTGGAAGCTCGCTACGTGGGGCAGCCATCTCGACGCTCGCCTGCTGGAGCGAGTCAGCCAGCGCTTTTTGACATTGCGAGATGCGATGCGGTTGGACCTGCTTGTCTATGCAGAGGGTTCTCAGCTTCGTGCGGCTGCCGGTGGTGAAGTCGAACGGTGCGAGGAGGTCGCAGGCAAGCAGACCATCAATGTGAAAGCACTAGAAGGCCTTCGCCACCTCTTCGCATTTCCCATTCAGGCTTTGCTTTCAAACAAGAAGAACTACCTCAGACTCCGCGGCGGAAAGCTAGGGCTCGACGTCTGCCGTCCACCGCACGTCATCGTCAGTGCGGCCCGCAATTTCGCCATTTACTCCGAAGAGTATCTGATTGTGCCGCCACGTCAGATCGGGGTGATCAGTCCGTCGGGCGACAAGCGATTGCTCAAGGCCTTTGCTGTCTACATGAACTCAGATTTCGCCTACTATCATCAATTCCTCCGCTCCACAGAGTTGGGAGTGAAACGGGATAGGGCAACACTGTCGGCGTTCAAGACGATCCCCCTCCCTATGATCTCGTTCGATGCGCAGTCCCTGGACCGGTGGGCCGGGTTGCATGACAGGTTGGTGGCCGCGTCGAAGGCAGCGCTCGCGATGCCGAATCGGCGCGGGCCCGATTTGTTTACGCAACAATCGGACGACACCGGAAGTGAGTCGATTGCCGCACTGCTCGTTCAAGCAAACGAGGCCGTCAGCGACGCGCTCGGACTGAAACCCCGGGAGCGGGCGATCGTCAACGACCTGGTCAATGTGCGATTGGAACTCAATGATGGGAAACTGGGCGCAAACGCCGTCGGGCCACCCACGGCGGATCACCTGCGGGCGTACGCCGATCGCCTCCAAACCGAACTCGATACGTTTGTCGGCGACGCACTGCCGAAGCGGCACAACGTCGAAGTCTTGAATGACCGGAATACCGGCATGATTCATGTCGAACTTGTTCCGGCAGGCAAGGCGCGCCCGGTCGCCGTGCTCGCCGCGGACTCCAAGACCGCCGTACAACTGGAGCGAACACGGGCACGCCTGCGCCAACAGCGCGCCCAGTGGGTCTATTTCGACCGCAACCTGCAGATCTTCGAGGGAACCAGTACGTACACCTTCAAGCCCATGCAGCGATTCCACTGGACCGAGAGCCAGGCCATGTGCGATGCGGCCGAGATTATCGCCAAGACGCTGAGCAGTTCCGGAGGTCGTTCGCGTTGATCGAGGACGCACAGGCTGGAGACGGGGGCGCCTCCGCGAACCTCGCTGATTACCGGTGGGTGTTCCTCCAGCGCGTCCACGGCGTCCTTCAGGCCGGCTACCTGCGGCTCAACGCCTCCGACTATGCCGCCGCCGATGAACCCACGATCAGCGGAGTTCTCGCAGGGTGCATGCGTGCGTTCCTCCGCGAGGACGTGCCCGACTGGGCCGACCACTTCAGCATCCACGATGATCCGCCGGTGAGCGACGGCGTTCGCACCGGCAAGCGTCGAAAACGCATCGACATTGGTGTCGAGTCAGCGGTTCCGCGACCGGGACAGCGGTTCTCATTTGAGGCGAAGCGCCTCGGTGCGGAACATCCCATCGGCATCTACCTCGGCCCGGAGGGTCTCGGTTGCTTTCTTGCGGGCGACTACGCCCGCAACGACGACTCGGCCGGCATGATCGGCTACGTCCAGTCACACACGCCGTTTCACTGGGCGTCGCAACTGGAGCATCGGCTCCGTCTTGGCCCTGCCGCGTATCACACGTCCACCGAGCGGTGCTGGAAGAAGCACCTCTTCGTGGATGGCCCGCAGCACTGTTTCGTGTCCCACCATGAACGGGCCATCCTCGCGCGACCCATCACGATCTATCACAGCCTGCTGTCGTTCGTCGCCTCGTAGACCGTATCCATCCTCTATCCGCCGATCCAGCGGGAAGGCAGGGACTCATGCCAGTCAACGGACCAATTCCAGCACCAGGTTAGCGTAATACGTGTTGTCGAGCCGTTCGAGACCGGGCTGCGGGCGCGAGTTGTATTCGTTCCTCATGCCCAGCTTGAACTTGAGGGCGTCGTTCTGGAAAGGGATGACCGCGGCCGTGTCGAAGTCCAGGCGGTAGTCTTTGAAGTCGAGGATGTCGGGGCTGTAGGTCGCCGAGTGGGTGAACTGCAGCCAGGGGGCCACGTCGACCCGGTAGTCCAGCCCCAGGTCGATCACAGCCGCGTCATCCGCGGTGCCGTCGTTGAAGGCCTCGTGACGGTATCCGAAGCCGCCGCGGTTCTTCAACTCGTGCTCCGGCTTGCGGATCCAGTAGTAGCCCGCGCCGGCCGCCACCGTCGTCCGCAGGTCGATCTGTTCGAACTCGTCGTACTCGAGCTGCAAGCGCGTGTACCAGTACCAGCGGTCTGTGAGCTCGTTCTCGTAAATGACGCCGCCGCGGTATTCGTTGACCGTGCGGTTGTCGTCCTGCTCGCCGTAATCGGCGGCGATGAAGAAGTGCAGCAGGTCTTCGTTGGTGGTGCGCTTGACGTCGAAGCGGCCGCGGGTTTCCAGCCGGTCCGTATTGCCCTCGGTGAACAGTCCGCCGGCTTCCAGCGTGGCCGTCCACTTCGGCTTCATCGCCTCCTTCTGCGCCTCGAACTCGGCCCGCAGGGCGACAGTCTGCGGGTCTTCCTGCCCCACTCGCCAGGCCGTCGTAACGCTGGAGGGCGCCACCTTGACGGGGCCGAGGGCCGTCTGCACCGTCGCCCCCTCCGGCGTGCTCACCACCACTCCGACCAGTCGATCGCCGGATTGAAACTCGAGGTTGATCGGTTCGTCGGTCTCGATCGAGACCACGTACGCAGCGTCGATGACGAGCGTGCCCGCGACGGCGGTCTCGAGCGTGAGCTTGCCGTCCGACCACAGCGCGATCCTGCCGACGATGCGGCTGCCGTCGGACGTGACGACGACGTCGGCCCCGGACGGGTACGCGGCCAGCAGCGTAACGCCCGTTGCGATCAGACGCGCCCAGGCTCGATCCGTCGAGAGTCTCATCATCACCTTCGCCGCTGATGGGTCTGCGGCGCCGCCGGCCCCCGATGCCGCGCGCCACGACGTGGATCGACCCACGCCCCTGGTTCGCGATCACTCGTCGCTGAACAGATCGCTCACTGCCCCGGTGACGTAGGCGTCGATCGGGTTCAGGATGGCGGAGCGAATCAGGGTGATGATCAACTCCTCAGCGCTGAGCGTGACCGAAGCCGTCACCTCGCCGAGGTCGCAGCCGCCGGACTGGGTGAGGACGGCGCCTGCGACCAGCAGTTTCGCGGTGGCGGTCCGGACTCGGTGAAAAGCAGATGGTCTCACGCTTGCGTTCTCCGTGAAGGTGGAGGGCGGCCGGGACGGCCAGAAACCGCTCCGTGCCGGTTCGGGGTGCCGCCTCGGCCACGACGCTGAATCGAGCGGGAACGACATCGTCCCCCCGCCGCAGACGTTGCGTCACCCGCCCTTGTCGCCGGCAGCGCCACTGTGGCCGCCAGAGGGGCAAACTACCCTCCCCCCCATGTTGGGGCAACCCGCCCACCGTGGCGGTGGCGGTAAGCGTGCGCGTCACGATCGGCGGCTCGCCCTGGGACCGTCTCGCTCCCGCCTGGCGGCGCGGGAGAATGCCTTCCCGACCAAGACACGCTTTACGCGAGACTCCGCGCGGGCTTGAAACCCGCGCGGATTCTATGGCCGAGGGGATCGTCCGGGGTGGAGCGCTATCGATCTGGAACCTCCGCGCGGACAGAAGCCACGCCTCCCGAGCGGCCGCCGGATAGTTCGGCCGACTGGAACCTCCGCGCGGGCTGAGGCCACGCAACTCGCCCAGAAGGGCCGCTCATGCCGTCACCGGCTCCGGCTTCGAATCGTGGTCGGTGGACGGAGTTGCTCCGGGCCGGACCGGCACTAAGATGACAATGACGGCCCTCGATGACGGCCAGGTCCCATGCAGTGGGTCTCGGCGGCAACGGGTCAGGCTGGAGACAGAGCAGCCCACCGGCGCGATTCAGGTGCCGTGGATCGCCTGGTCGTCATCCAGGGCCGTCAGCACAGCCCCTCCTTTGACCGGGGCTGAGCGTCTACTTCCCTACGATCAATCCGGGCCTGATTGCGTCTCGATCATGTGTTGCAAGGCTCGCCAGCCGGCCATCTGGTGCTCGGTCAACGTGGCATCGCGGCCGGTGGCCAGGCGATGCTCGATGGCGCGAAGCCGCCGCCGCGTTTCGCGCGGCAGGTTCGGCCGTCGGTTGACCACCAGCCCGGTCACGTACTGTCGCTGATGCGCGCGGCGGACGTGCAGCTTCTTCCGCCGGTGCAGCCGATAGCCGTAATCTTCCGCGATCAGGCCGGCCAGCCGCATCAGTTCGCGGCAGCGCGGCGCGTCATCCTCGGCGAACGAAAACGTCAGGTCGTCGGCGTAGCGCGTGTAAACCGCGCCGGCGCGAGCGGCCGCGCCAGCCAGGCGGGCGTCGAGCCGGAAGTTGACCAGGTTGCTCAGTCGCGGGCTGGTGGGCGCGCCGGCGGGTAATGCGTCCTCGAACGTACACACCTTCGTCAACAGGCGGGCGGCCGGGCGGTTCCAGCCGATCCGGCGGAAGTAGCGGCGAACGCGCTCAGCCGTGGTGGATGCAAAGAACTCCTCCACGTCCATCCGTACGACTATCCGCCGCCCAGCGTGTACACGCGCGTTGGTGACGATGGAGCGGCCGCGCTCGAACCCGATGGCCGCCGGGTGGACCGTCAGGCCGGACAGCACGCGGCGCAGGATGCGCTTCTGCATGATTTTCAGCGCCCGGTCCGGCGACTGAATGCGCCGCTGACCGCCGCCGCGCTTCGGGATCGTGAAGGTGGTGTAGCTCTGCTCGAAGGCAAGCAGTTCATGAACGTCCGTGCCCAGCCAGGCGGCCAGTTCCTCAGCACTTCGTCCCTTGCCGTGAATCAGCCTGGTCCACAGTCCCATGCTCGTGCCTCGATTCCGCGACTGTGCGCTGCGCCGATGCCACAATGCGGCGATGCGGCGACGCAGCCTCGAAGGACGGTTCACGAGGTTATTGGGCCAGCGCTACGGACCCGGAAAAAAGACCGGGCGCGGCCGCCCGCGCCCGGCCCGTCCTGCATCGGTTGCGAACCGATAGCCGAATTCCAAGGCCACGTCGCGTGACCCGGCCGACGAAACATCGGCCTTGCACTTTGCGTTCAAGTGCCGCCAGGACGGTGTCGGCATGGTGCAGTCGTCGCCGCGCCGAGTCAACCCGCTCCGCCGGACGATGCGCGCGTCATTGACTCGATACCACCGTTTTCGCTATCCTCACAAGTGCGAATGGAGGATTCCGGCACAGGACGACCCGGCCGGCGAACCTTCCGGGATGCGCCGACATCGGGGAGGGGACACCTATGAACGGTAGCATGCTGATGGGATTCGCGGCGGCACTTGTCGCCGTCAGCCTGGCCGCGCCGGGTCAAGTGGTGGAGGATGGGAGCTTCGAACTGGGAACGCCCAACCCGGTATGGGACGAGCACTCGCAGAACTTTCCGTCGCCGGTCTGCAACGTGCAGCGGTGCGGCAACTTCTTCGGCGATCCCTACGACGGAGACTGGTGGGTCTGGTTCGGCGGCATCGAACAGGAGGAGACCGGCTGGATGCGGCAGAAAGTGACGATCCCCCGGGGCGCCGCCACGCTGACCTTCTGGCTGGACATCACCGCCTCCAGCGGCAACCGGACCGATTTCTTGTCGGTGTCCATCGACGATGAAGAGGTGTTCAAGGCGCTGGAGTCCGACGCCGGCCGCTACCACCCGTGGACGCAGGTGCGGCTGGACATCAGCGACTTCGCCGACGACGGCGAACACCTGCTCAGCTTCGACAGCACGATCACCGGTCCCCGGCGCTCGAACTTCTTCCTCGACCTGGTGGAGATCGTCGTCGAAGGCGGCGGCACGTGCGTCTACGTCGTCAAGAGCACGCCCAAGGGAAAGAAGGGCTGCCCCAACGAATTCTGCCCCGCCAGGAACTCGTCGTTCGACAGCGGCATCGTCTGCGGCCCGCCCGATTGCCCCAAAAAGCAGAAGATCAACAAGCTCGATTGCCCGGAGGGCAGAGGTTTCTGCAAGAAGGTGAAACTGGCCAAGCCCCAGTGCCGGTCCTGAAGCACCGCAACACGCGAACCGCCGGCTCCCGCGAGATCCCGTTCAGCGGACTCTTGATCGCGTTATTGGGAGTTCACCCCGCCCATTCCCCCTCCATGCCGTCCATCCCGCGTTCATCCCGTCCATTCCGCGTCCATACGGTCCATCCCATCCAAGCGGCATCGCCGCCAGCCCGCAACGGCCCCTCCGCCGCCCGCCCGCCTACTTCCGCGCCGCTGCTTCCGCGATCCGCCGCGCCAGCGCCTCGACGTCGTCGGCCTGGTTCATCGCCACCACCACCGCCTCGTCGCCTTCCGGAAACACGCTGACTAGGGCGTAAAACGTGCCCGCCGAGCCGTTGTGCCAGTGCATCAGCTTGCCCTCGAACTCGGCGATCACCCACCCGCCGGCGTAGTCGTCACCCGGAGCGGGAGTGTGCAGACGCTGGATGGTGGCCGCCTTCAGCGGCCCATCCTTGCCGCGCAGGCCGGCGAGGTGAAACGCGGCGAAGCGGGCCAGGTCGTCGATCGACATGTGTACGTCCCCGGCCGGGGCGAGAAACTCGCCCAACTCATACTCGCCGATCGGCTGGACCTGGATGGCGTCGCCGCTGCCGGCGTGGCCGTGCGGCTGATACGGGCGCGCGTGCGTGGCAGGCCAGCCGAAACCGGCCGACTTCAACCCGAACGGTTTGAACACGTATTCGCTCACCAGTTCCGCCCAGGGCTTGCCCGTCGCCCGCTCGGCGAGATACCCGACCAGGGCGTAGCCGGCGTTGGAATACTCGCTTTTCGTCCCGGGCGTGTTGGCCGGCGACATCATCAGGATTTCGGACAGGAACGCCTTGCGCTGCTCCGTCGGTTCGCCGCCCAGCGCGGTCAGCCGGTCCAGTTCCTCCTGGTCGAAGGTCAGCGCCGGCGTGATGCCGCCGCGGTGCTGCAAGAGCTGCGTCAGCGTCACGTCGCGGTAGGCCTCGTGCATCTTCATGTCTGGAAGTGCCCTGGCCAGCGTGGTGTCCCAGTCGAGCTTCCCCTCTTCGATGAGCCGCCCGATCAGCGTGGCGGTGATCGACTTGGTGAGCGATCCGACGTGGAACAGATCGCCCGGCTGGACCGCCTCCTGCGACCCGTGGCGGCGAACGCCGACCACGGCGTGATCGACGACCTTGTCGCCCTTGACGTGCGCGGCCGCGATGGCAGGGATGCCGTGAAGCTCGCGCAGTCGGGTCAGCAGGTCCTTGATGTCCTTGAAGGACTTGAAGACGGCCTCGTCATCGACCGGCGGCGTGCCCGGCTGCAGGAGCAGACCGTTGATCAGGTGGGGCTTTTCGCTCTCCACCGAAATCGACATCTTCAGCCATTCGCCCTTGGTGGTCAGCGCGTGGACGACCATGCCGAAGTCCTGCCCGCCGTCGTAGCGCTTGATCTCGGCGATGCGCAGCGGCCCGGTGGCCGTCTGCATGAGCACTTCGTAGGTGCCGAAGCGGATTTCCTTCTGAAACGCCTCGGTGAAGGCCGTCTCGAAGTGCTGCTTGATCTCGACCGCGTCGCCCTTGCGGATGACCTTCAGCCAGGCGTCGAAGGCTTTGCCCACGGGGCTGTCCGGCAGCGGGATGTCACCGGCGCGGACCGGCGGCGCGGCGGCGAGCAGCACCACGGCCAGGCTGGCGGCCGTGCAGCGATGGAGAGTGAGGCGCTGGCGGCCGCGGAACTGCCGCCCGCGGGGCGGGCAGCGACGGACGGCATGGGCGGCGGATGGACTCGATGGACCGGATGGACTGGATGGACGCAATGGAGTTGGCATTTCAGGTGGGTTCCTGTTCGCGTTCAGGTCGAGGAATGGCGCTCAGCCTAGATCGAAAGCCATGATGTCCTTTCGGTCGCGGATGTAAAGTCGGCGGCCGACCAGCGTCGGCGCCGCCCACGACCACTTCTCGGTGGCTACCTTGGCCTGGGAGACGATTTTCAGCCCCTCCGGCGACGCCTGCGCCAGGGCCAAGTTGCCGTCCTCATCCAGGATGATCAGCCGATCGCCGGTCGACAGGCAGGTGGCCTTGGTGAAGCCTCGTTCGCGCCACAGCACCTCGCCGTCGCTCATGCGGACGGCCTGGAAGAACGCCGGGCCGAAGTCCCCGCTCGATCCGTACACCACGTCGCCTACGATGACCGGGTTGGCGTGGTGCAGGCGCATCTTGCGGTGGAACCAGACCTCTTCGGTCGTAGTTTTCTCGCCCTCCGCCTTCAGTCGGATCACCCGGCTGCCGGAGTCGTACGCGGCCGAGCAGAAAAGCAGGTCTTTGCTGTTCCAGACCGGTGTGGAGAGGTTCGCCCCGTACTGCGTCGGGTGCTCGTGCCGCCACAGCAGCGTCCCGTCGGCCGGGTTCACGGCCGCCAGCTCCGCCGCCATGAAGCAGACGAGCTGGTCCTGGTTGTTGAAGCGGATCAGGATCGGCGACGAGTGCGTCGGCTCGAAGTCCAGCGATTTCCACGCGACCTTGCCGTCCTCCTGCTGGAACGCCATCACTGCCTGCTCCTTCCCCCCCCCGGCGTAGACGACGACGGTACGTTCATAGGCGATGGGGCTGGTCGAATACCCCCGGCCGGGCACCTCGGCGCCGAATTCTCTGGGGATGTCGTGCGTCCATCGGACTTTGCCGGTCTTCTTGTCGAAGCAGTGGAGCACCGCGTTGGTGCCGATCGAATAGAGCCGGTCGCCGACGATCAGCGGCGTGGCGCTGGGGCCGGGTCCGAACTGGGTCATCAATTCGGTAAACGGCGACGCCTGCCTGTATTCCCAGTGCGTCTTGCCGGTGGCCGCGTCCAGGCAGACGGTGAACTCGTCGTCGCCGGCACGGTACATGGTGTACAGGGCGTCGCCGTCCGCCAGCACCGTCGAGTAGCCGTCGCCCAGCGCCCGCTTCCACACCTGCTTGGGGCGGGCGTCTTCCCAGGTCTCGGCCAGGCCGGCAGCCTCCGTGGTGAAGTCGCGATGAGGCCCGCCCCACTGGGTCCACTGGGCCAGGGCAGCCGCCGAGCACGACAGCGCCATCGCCGCGGCGCAAGCGACGATCGCCCGCGGTCCGCATGGCGCGGCCCGCCCGCGTGCGATGAATCGGCGCGCCCGTTCTCGCCCCGCAGGCGAGCCGCAGGCTTCACCCTGCGCGGAGTCGCCCTGTGGATCGCGTTCACACAGGCGATGAGGCCTTTCCGCCATCGCCAGCCCAAAGCCGGACGCTTCCAGCCAGCGGCGGGCTTCAGCGTGCGCGGAGTCTGCGATCGTTTCACGACGACGCGTCGCGCTCGGCGACATCGTGCGTGACCCGCTGACATCCATCAAGCGATCAGTCAAGCGACATCGGGTGAGGAATCCGGCCATTCTGAATGTGCTCCGAGAGTCACCAAACAATAGCGGGCTCGCCGTGAGGGGGCGAGCCCGCCGCTTCCGGGTCTACCTCCTCCCGAAGCCCCCGGAATCGCCGCTCGTTTCGACCTCGGGCCTGTCCGACTGGCGCACCGATTCAGCGCGGGCCGGAATCGCTTCCTGACCACCGGCGCCTGCTCGGTACGCTGACGGACCCCACCGAAAGAACGGCAGACTCCATTGTGCCAAATGGTGCCGCCCGGATCAACTGCCGCCTCGGGATTCGGCAGCGCTGGACGGCATCCGACATCGGCCGGTCGCCCTGCGACAGCACTCCGGACCCTGGCGCTCCGCGCCCGTCGGACCATGAGGAAACGCGATCATTCGTTCGTCCGCGGGGCGCACGGTGCTCCGCGCTCGTCGGGCGATGTGACCGAGTCGGCCTGCCCGCGCACTGACCGTCGGAAAGACGCCGATCGCACGAGCCCCAAGCCGCTTCGTGGGTACCGAAGGTGTGGCGCCACGTCCGTGCGTCCGTCCAGTCCATGTCGTCCATCCAGTCCATGTCGTCCATCCAGTCCATGTCGTCCATCCAGTCCATGTCGTCCATCCAGTCCATGTCGTCCATCCAGTCCATGTCGTCCATACGGTCCATCAAGTCCATCTCCGCGCAGCCTCAGTATGACATCCGCTTCTGTCGCAACGCCTCGTCTGACGTCAGCGACGCCAGAATCTCCGCGATGCGCGTACCGGCGCGGCCGTCGCCGTAGACGGTCGTCCTGCCGGGGCGCGGACGCAGGCGCAGGGCGGCGGCGATGGCTCGTCGGATCGCGACGGGCGATTCGTCGGCGTCGATGACACATCGGCCGGCCTTCTCACGCCCGCGCTGGCGGTCGCCGACATTGACCGAGGGCGTCCCGGCCGACGCCGCTTCGATGATCCCGCACGACGAATTGCCGATGACCAGCCTCGCGCCGATCAGCGCCCGCAGGAAGGCGTCGCGCGGCATCGAGCGATGGACCTCGACCGATCCCGCGGGCGAGCGCTGCGCGTGGGCTTCGATTGCGTCGATGACGCCGGTGTGGCCCCGGTCGCTGTTGGGATAGACGACCACGCGGCGCAGCCCTCCGGCTGCCACCGCGTCGAGCACCATCGCCGCGACGCGGCGCTCGACCACTCGGGATCGGCCGTAGGCGTGCTGGATCACCAAGGCGAACGAGTCCGCGGATCCCGGCGAGCCGCGTGGCTTCAGCCCGCGCGGAGGCGCCCCGCGAGACTGCCTCGCAAATGGGGACGACGTCCCCGCCTCCGCCAGGCTGGAGCCAACCGGTCCCAGGGAGGCGGCCGCGTCCTGGGTTCGCGTCGAGGATCCGGTACTGGCGGGCAACGTGATACTGCTCCGCGAATCCGGTGCGCGCCGCGATGCGGCCCGCAGACACATCGCCAGTTCCACCAGATCATCCAGCCCCGGCGCGCCGACGACGTGGACGCGCCACGGCTCTTCGCCCATGCGGGTGATCCGGCGCGCCGCGGTCTTCGTGGCGGCGAAGTGAACGTGGGCGAGCTTGGTGATCGCGTGCCGCTGCGGATCGTCGAAGTCGCCAGGCGCGACGTCGCCGCCGTGAATGTGCGCGACGATCCGCCCGGTCGCCGTGCCCGCCAGCGCACCGGCCAGCGCCTCGATGCGATCGCCGAGCACCAGAACGACGTGATCGTCCCAGGCCTGGAGTGCCTCGGCGATCCCCGCCACGCCGCGCGACAGGCCGCGGGCCTGGTCCAGCGGATCGTCGTCGCCCTTCTGCATCCGCACCCGCGCCAGGATCGGCCACCTGTCCGTTTCGATCTGGCGCACGGTCAGCCCGAACTTCTTCAGCAAGTGCATACCCGTGGCGATGACCCCCAGTTGAAGCTCGCGCCGCTGCGCGATGGCCCGCATCACGGGCCGCAGCAGCCCGTACTCCGCCCGCGTCCCCGTCACCACCGCGATCCGCGTCACCGCACGACCTGCCACGAGAGAGGCTCGTCCGCCGCCACCGGCGCCGTCAGCCGCCGGCCGATCAGGTGGTCCAGTTCCGCCGGCTCGATGCCCCCCCCCGGGCGCTTGACCGCCAGCACCTCGGCCGTCAGCACGGCGCCGGCGGGCAGGTCGACGGCCGCCACCACGCTGCGCCGGGCCACAGCGCGCACGTCCTGCTCCACCTCCGACATCCCCGGCACGCCGTCGCCCAGCGCCCGCCCCGCCTCACGGGCGTGTGCGACGTACTCACGGAGTCCGGCCGGATCCAGCGACATCGCGTGGTCCGGACCCTCGGCGGACCGATCCAGCGTGAGGTGCTTCTCGACCACGCTCGCCCCGCACGCGACCGCCCAGCCGCCGGTAAGCGTGGACGTAGTGTGGTCGCTGTAACCCACCAGCACGTGGAACCGCCCCCGCAGGCCGGACACCGCCGCGACGTTGGCGCGGTCGATCGGCGTGGGATAGGCGCTGACGCAGTGCAGCAGCACGGTGCGCTCCAGTGCTCCCCAATCCGCCAGCCACCGCACCGAGCGTTCCAACTCGTCGAAGGTGCAGGCGCCCGTCGAAACCAGCAGCGGAAGCCCGATCGACGCTGCCCGCTGGAGGAGCGGGTGGTTCACGATGTCCGTCGAAGCGATCTTGACGGCGGGCGGGCGGATGGCGGCATACGCCGCCAGCGCCTCGACCGAGAAGGGCGTCGCCAGAAAGTCGATGCCCCGCTGTCGACAGTGCCTCGCGATCGTATGGAACGCATCGGCGCCGAGTTCCAGGCGCCGGAGCATCTCATGCTGATCGCCCGGCGGCGCCCAGGCGAGTCGTCCGGCCGACCGTCCCCGTCCGACCGGTGGCCGCGGCGAACTCGGAGAACCCGCGCGGGCTGACCTGCCTGCCTGCCGGCAGGAGTCCCGCGGCTCGCCGGGCGCACCCATTCGAGCACCGGGGTCTGACGTTCCATCTCGCTGATAAGCCGCCAGCGGCGCGGCCCGTGTCACCAGCGCATCGGCCGTGAACCACTGGAACTTCACGGCATCGGCCCCGCACTCGGCGGCCGCGTCCACCAGGGCCAGCGCCTGCTCGAGCGAACCGTTATGATTGACGCCCGCTTCGGCGATGATGTACGTGGGACATCCGTCGCCGATCGCGCGACGGCCGAGGTCGATCCGCTTCGCCCCCCCCCAGCCGCCAACGGCGCCGCCCCCCGTCATGGCGACACCGCCGCGGGTTCGGCAAGCCCGCGGGAACGCAGCACCGCTTCGGCCAGCAGCAGATCCAGCGGCTCGTCCACGTCCACAGCGTCGTCGGGCCGGCAGACGATGGCGCGGCGGTCGCTGCCCAGGAAGGCCTGGCCGTTGTCGGGGTAGCGCTCGGCCTCGAACAGCGGTCCGCGCCGCACGGCCACGCCGGCGCCGTCGTGATAGTAGAGCGGCTCCAGATCCTGCCGGCGGAAGATGCCGTTGGGGCGAAACTGCGACATCCGGTCGCCGTCGAGGCGGTGCAGCCAGTCGGGGTGGTGCCGGCCGACCGACGCCACCGTCCGGACCGAGTCGGCGCCGGTCGCACGCAGGTGGTCGATCACCCGGTCCAGGATCCCCTCCGCTCGCACGGGGATGTTGGCGTACAGCAGCACGACGGCGTCGACGTGAAACGAAGAGGGCGAATCTTCCCACGCCAGCACCGCGTGGCGCGCGGCCGCGTCCACTCTGGCGGTGTCCGTCGCAAGCTCTGCCGGGCGCTGGATCGTCACGACGCCGCGCGCCGACGCCACCTCGCGTGCGGCCGGCGAATCGGTGGTTAGGAGCAGGCCGCGAATGAGGGAAGACTCACAGGCGTGATCAATGGTGTACTCGACGAGCGGCCGGCCCAGCAGGGGCGCGACGCACTTGTTCGGCAGCCCGCGACTGCCCGCCCGCGCCAGGATGATCCCCAGGACGTTCACACTGCACTCTTATCGACCCGCACGGCGCGCAGACTTGATCGCCGGAACCCCGGGGGTCCAGGGAGTGGCGGACTGTGGGAGTCAGGGAGTAAAGGACAGAGGCAGCGAAGGAACCGCGCAACGATACCCACTATGGAAGCCGACGGGTATTTCCTCTGAACCTGAGTACACGCCCGGGCCGCATCTGTGCCGCCGAATCCTCCGAAGCGGGACCTCAACCCGGTTTCTTCCGCTCTCTGCGCTCTCTGCGCCCTCTGCGGTGATCCCCGCGCTACGCGGCGACCATGTCCGCCAGCGACGGGGAGAGCACGGCCTTGAGCTTCTTGATCGCCCGGCGCTCGATCTGGCGGATGCGCTCCTTGGTGACCCCGTAGCGGTCGCCGATCTCCTGGAGCGTCTTGGCTTCCTTTTCCTCGAAGAGACCGAAGCGGGCTGACACGACGTCGCGCTCGCGCTCGCTCAACTCGGCCAGGCCCTGCTTGAGCATCCGGCGGACCTGCTCGGCGTCGTGTTGTGGATGCTCCGGCTCACGATGATCGGGCGCGGCGGCCAGGATTTCGTCCTGCCCGGTGATGCAGCGGGAGAGGCGGAAGTGCTGCTCGGGGATGGTGCGGGCGTAGTTCTTCATGATCGCCCACGACGCATAGGTGCTGAAGCGGAAGCCGCGGCTGAAGTCGAACTTCTCCACCGCCCGCATCAGCGACATGTTGCCGTCGCTGACCACCTCGAAGAACTGGGTGGACCAGCCCACGTGCTTCTTGGCCACGCTGATGACCAGCCGCAGGTTGGCCCGGATGATGCGCTGGCGGAGCGCCTCCTGCTGCACGATCAACGCCTGCACGTCATTCACCTCGGCGGCCGTGACGTGGCAGGGATCCAGCTTCCGGATCTGGCGGGCGGCCAGGTACTTCACGAAGTTGTAGCGCCGGAACAGATCCTGCTCCTGTTCGGCGGTCAGAAGCGGAACCTCGTAAAGGGAGCGAATGTAGGCGGGCAGTTCGGGCGGCGGGCGGAACGCCTCGGCGGCTTCGCCGGCCGGTTCGGGCGCGTCGAGGATGAGCGCCCGGGCATTGGGTGCGTCGAACAGCTCGTGGTGAACGTAGGTGATCGGCTGCTCTCGCCAGCGGCGGACCTGCACCTCGCGCAGCACCCGCTCGATCTCATCGGTGGTCGTCTCGAATGCCGCCGCCAGCGTGCCGACCGAGTCGCCCGCGGCATGGGCGTTCCAGATGGCGTCCTCGCGGCGGGTCAGCCGGGGCTGGCCTTTCACGCCGAACAGAGCCCGGCCCTTGTTGGCACGGTCAAAGCGGCGCAAGGTATAACGAATGGTCTCGACGGCGCGGCCGGTCTCTGCGGAGATGATGCGGGCGGTTTCGTGCAGCTTCATCCGCCGCTGGGACAGCAGCGTCTGCGCCCGCTCGATGATGTTCCGGCGCTCTTCGTCGGTAAGCTGCGTGAACGACGCCGCCTTCTCCACCAGCGCCCGATTCCGCTCGACGAACCGGGCCACGAACCGCCGCGGGATCAGCAGACGGCCGACGCCGTCCTCGCCCAGCACCCGGATCCCCAGAAGCCCCCGCGCCCGCCAGCGGCGCACGGTCTTCGGGCTGACGTGCAGTTCCGCCGCCGCCTCGTCTTGCGTAAGGCACGGCTCGGCCACCTCCGCCGCGGTGAAGTTCGCCTTCTGACTGATGTGTTCGACCAGCCGGACCAGGTCGGCGATCAACGCGCGCCCTGGAATCGCCGGACCGGTGTCCGGGCCGCGACGCGCGTATTTGGTGATGTGGTAACAGACCCAGTCGTAGGGGTACGCACGGTCCTCCTCCACCAACGAGAGCAGATTCGCCACGTTGTCGATCTGCTCCATCCTCAGCCGGCGGGGAGAGAGCGTCAGTTGGTGGGCGAGTTGATCGAGGTCAGCGTTGTAGAATCCGGGCATAGGATCCCTGCGTTTCTTCGCGCCAGCGCCGACATCACGCGCGGAACGTGCCCCGCGAGCGATGGCTTCAGTTCCGATTTACCGCCGCGAGCGAAATCCCCCGTCAGACGTTCACGCAGCCAAACCGAACAGCGACGATCCGGAAGAACGACGATCTATGATACCCGGAATCTCTACAGGATTATCGTCCTGACGTCCCCGTTCGTCAAGAGTCAGCCTCGCGGCGGCCCGCCGTCGCGCCTGCGTGACAAACTTTTACATGCCGGATGCCGCCGGCGGGGTAAAAGCCCTACTGCATTTTTTCCACTTTGGCTAGACGCTCCTTGAAGGTGGCCGCGGCCGGTGTCGTTTCACGGCCGGCGATCGCATTCCGATAATTCGCGACCACGTCCTTGAGGTACTGGCGTTCGCCGAACACCACTTTCAAGTACACAGCGCCGGCGTACTGAGCGACGACCGTCCAGTTCTTGCCCAGCTTTCCGTGTACGTTCTGGATGGCCTCGATGGCGGAGTCCGCAGCCTGTACGCCGGCAGTACGCGCGGCTTCCGCCAGGTCGCGGCGGGGCTGGGCCACGTCGTCGCCCAGTCCCAGGGCATTTGCGGCGGAGGCCAGCGCCTCGGCAAGGCCGGTTTCATTCTGATACTGCTGGAAGTGTACCCACGCGGCCGCGGTCTTCGCTCCCGCCCGCTCGGTGGACAGATGCGCTCCGATCCAACTGTCGTCTTTCAGAATGGAGGCCGCAGACACATCCTCCGCCGTGGGGGAGACAAGTCTGGCAGCTTCCGCGGCGGAGCGGACGGCGTTGTCCGCGGCCACTTCCGCCGCCCGCCAGGCGTCGGCCGCCTGCGAGAACCGGCTGATGGCTTCATCCTCGAGCCGGCGGGCGTCGTCGGAATCCCGGATCAGATCTTCGACGGCCGCGGCCCCCGTGGCCTGCGCTTCCCGGATACCCGCAGCGGCCGCCGATTGCTGTTGCTGGTAGGTGGCCAGCGTGTCCTTCAGCCGCCCGATGCGCTCCTGGTAGCGCGTGACCGCGTCGGTCGCCGAGGCGACGGCGCCCGCCACGCGGTCCCGCTCGGCGCGGTAGTGGGCCAAGCCAGGTGCGACCGTAAAGTTATCCGTGCGTCCATTCTCGACGTAGGCGCCGCGCAGATAATCACCCGAAGCGTCGATCGTCGCCTTCGGCAACGTCCCATGATTGATGGCGTGTACGCGGCCAAGGGCGCTGCGATACTTCGCCGCCGCCGCCGAGTAGTCGCGCTCGAACGTCACGAACCCATCGGGGCGGGAAAGGTCCATGCCGCTTCGGCTCATGGCGTCCATGACGGCGCGGGCGGCGTCGGCTTCCGCCTGGGCTGCGGCCAGCTCGCCTTCGAGCCGGGCGATGTTGGCGTCGAGGTCCGCCAGCGTCTGTTTGACCTGAGCGGACGCGGCCTGCCGCTCTGCCGATTCGGCCTCCATCGAGGCGATCTGCTCCTGGATGCCGCTGGTGGAGACCAGCGTCGTGCGCGGCTGGTCGGCCGCAATCGATGCGACGGCGGAACCCACGCGATCTCGCGCGGCCAGCGCCCGCCGCCGCACGCCGGCGGACTTCCGCGCCATGGCCTGCCCCTGAAAGGTGAGGATCGAGCCCTTCACCCGGTTGGCCGCAGCGTGCGAGGGCGACAGGCGCAGCGCCTCGCCCACGGCGGCGAGCGCGTCGGCCAGCAGCTTGTCGTTGTCGGCGATCAGCGACGCGCGGGCCTTCACGCCGTCGCGAATCTGGCTTTCGATGGCGCCGGTCGGCCGTCTGCTGCGATCGATCTCCAGCACCTCGACGGTCGTGTCCACTTCATCCTGGTACAGTCCGGCGAAGTCCTCGTCGCGGGCCCGTTCGGACGCCTGAGCCAGATCGGGCACGCTCGGTCCCAGGTCGGCCGTCAACGCCTCGATGCGGGCGAGGTTCGCGTTGTACTGGTACAGCAGGCGCTGCGCCGCCTCGACCTTGCGCGATGCCGCCTCGTAGTCGGTGCGGGCGGAATCCTGCAACGACGGGGCCAGCACGTACCCCGCCCCACCCAGGACCAACGAGACCACCAGCGCGACCCCAGCGATTCCACCTTGGTTCTTCACGGTCTGCTCCGTCAGCTCCCCCGGCCAGCGTTCACCGCGGCCGGGCGCACGCCGACCGCTGGAAAACCCGCAGTCTAGAAAGCCGTCCCCTTTGCGTCCAGCCCTGTTTTGGCGCCCGGCGCCCGGATGGTGCATGACAGTTGCGGCGTGCGGCCTTTCGGTGTGGCACCGGCTTCCAGCCGGTGGGCGTGGCCTTCCAGCCCACGCCAGTCGCGGTTTCGCCGCAAACACCGGCAAGATGCCGGTGCCACACGCATCGCGGAGCGTATTCTCAGCCCAGCCGCATCCGTCGCGCACCCACGCCCGGAGGTCAGTCCATCATCTCGAAGTACGTCCGGCGGGCGTTTTCCTCGTCGCCGGCCAACAGATCCTGGGTCCACTGACGGAACATCGGCTGACGGTCGTGCCACTCCCGCTGGCGGCGGGCGGTTTCCGCGTCGAGGTAGGCATCCATCGCCTGGAGCCGCCGCGCGTGATAGGCGCCGCGGGCTGCGCACCAGTCGTCCCATTGGCGCAGGTTGGCCCCGCAGCGGGCCTCGCGGGACTGAAGCGTATCGTGAACGAATCGGATGTTGGCGTCGCGGTAGACGCGGGCCTGGCGGTAGTGCGGGTGCTGGCACCCGCCGGAGGCGCCTGCGATGAGCGCTAGCGCGACGAGCGCAATTGCGGTTTTCCGATGATGGGTCATTCGCGGGCCTCGGCGCCAAATAGCTCGTGCTGGTCAAACCCGCACGCTTGCCCGATTATAACCGACGACGCGGGCCGGGTCGCACGGCCGCCGGGCGGAGGTAGCCCGCGCGGCCGGGGAGCCGTGCCGGAATTCCCGGGCGCCCATGGAACCGCCTGGCGTCACTCGGACCGTCTGACTCCAGCTTGGCGGCAGTCGGAAAAGGCGTTCGCGGCGCAGGACCGCACTCACCGCGGAACGTCCGTTGGGGCTGCAAGCCCACGCCGCAAGGCGCGCCTCTGTCGGCCTTTGAGAATCCTCATGGACGACGCATCACACCTGTCGCCGCGCGTGCGGGAGATGTTCGAGCGGCAAGGGTTCGCGCGCACGGCCGGCGTCCGGGTCGATTCGTGTGCCGACGGCCGGGCGCAGGTGTCGCTGACGCCGCACGAAGGCGTCACGCAGCAGCACGGCGCCGCCCACGCCGCCTGCCTGACGCTGCTGCTCGACGTGGCCGGAGGGCTGGCGTCCTACTCCCTGACCCATCCAGGCGAGGACCTCGTGAGTTCCAGCATCCACATCCACTTGTTGCGCCCGGGTGTTGGCGTGCGGCTCATCGCCCGCGGGCGGGTCGTCAAGCACGGACGTACGCTCAGCGTATCCCAGACCGAGATCCACGCGGTCCAGGAGGGCCGCGAAGTGCTGGTGGCGCAGGGGACCATGACCTGCGTCGTGCTCCGGTCCGAAGCCGGACCGCAGCCCGACGGTGAAAGGAGTGAACGGGGAGCGTGAACCAGGCCGTGGGAGTCATCCAGTCCATCGCCGTCCGCACAGCGCGAAGAGGCCCGATGAGGGAGATCGCTTCCGCCCGGGCCGTGGTGGATGCCGGCCTCGCCGCTGACATCGAGGTCACGGCCAACCGCGGGATGACCTTCCTGGCATCCGGAGCATGGCGCAAGACCTGCGAAGACCTGAACGTGGATCTTCCCTGGCACACCCGCCGGGCCAACGTGCTCATCGACGCCGAATCGCTGGCCGACCTGATCGGCAGGACGATCCGCTTCGGCAGCGTCGCGGTCGCGGTCCGGGGCGAGACCCGTCCCTGCGGCCTGATGGATGAACTCCACTCCGGCCTGCTGCAGGCGCTGACGCCGGACGTGCGCGCCGGCGTGATGGGGCGCGTCATTTCAGGGGGGAGCTTCGCCATCGGGGACACGGTGTGGGTCGGGGATTGATGTTCGACCCGCAGAAGCACGCTCACAAGTTCGTGCACACGTAGACTGGTGCAACGACGTAGTCCCGGGCATTGAACAACGGATCGGCACTTCGGTAACATGACTGCTGTGACATGGGGTACACGTCACGCGACGGCGGGGCGATGGTCCGCCCGCGGCCGGCGGGTCGGTCCTTCTTGCGGCGCGACTTCTCCAGGCCGCCCGTGCAGGGCCGCCTTGCGGGGGTTCCGCTTCCTCGAGAGACAGGGGTGATTCATGGAACAGGTGCGACAGATCTTGACCTTGCAGCGAGTTTGTTCGACGCGCGCGTCGGCGCTGATCGTGCTCTGTGCGGCCGCCGCCGTGATGGCCCAGCCGCGCACTCGAGTGAGCGACTCGGAGTACGTCGTCGGCCCGCAGACGTATGACCGGGTCACCTACCCGGCCCCCCAGCCCCCCACGGCGACGGAAGTGCAGGCGATCGACATCACGTTCGCGCACGCGCCGATGGCGCGCAACGGTCAGGCCGTGCCCGGCGGCGGCACGCTCAACGCGGCCGCCTGGGGCAATCCGGCGACCGTCAACGCATCCGGCCGGATCGCCTTCTTCGCCCAGATCAGCGGCGACCAGCGCAACCAGGGCATGTTCACCGCCGACGAGCGGGGTTTGCACGTGATTGCCCGCGGCTGCGGCGGGCTGGGCGGAAGCGGCAATCCCGGTTCGTGCGGCGACCCGACGCCGGTGGGCGGGACGTTCTCCGGGATGTTCTTCGGAACGTTCTTCGTCCCGTCGATCAACGACGCGGGCGACGTGCTCTTCATCTCCGACGTCTTCAACGGCCCCACGTCTCGGGGGCTGTTTCTCTACCGCTCCGGCGAAGCCGACATCATCAAGATCGCCGCGGTCGGGGATCCGTCGCCGATGGGCGGGAGCATCGGCATGGTCGGACCCGGCTCGATCAACAACCGCCGGCAGATCGTCTTCCTGGCCTTCAACGAGGGCTCGCTGGACGGGCAGATCTTCCGCTGGGAGAGCGGCGTGGTCACCAGGCACGTCGTCGTGGGTGATCCGGTTCCCGGGGGGGGGACGTTCAGCATCCTGGCGGGGGAACGGGTGCAGTTTCAGGACGGCACCTGGGTGCCGACCGGCGTCGTGCCGGACATCAACGACCAAGGCGACGTGAGCTTCTTCTCGGTGACGCAGGGCGCCGAGGCGGACCGGGGCCTGTTCGTCACGCGCGACGGCCGGCACGAATGGTACGTCCGCAGCACCGAGCAGACGCCGCTGGGCGGGCGCTACTTGAACCTCTTCGCTCCGATTCTGAACAACAACGGTGAGATCGCCTTCTACTGTGACATT
Organism: Phycisphaerales bacterium; assembly: GCA_003597935.1. Taxonomy (GTDB): domain Bacteria; phylum Planctomycetota; class Phycisphaerae; order UBA1845; family UBA1845; genus SURF-32. The sequence goes on from QZJT01000120.1 coordinate 33,233, forward strand.
CAGATCGGGCAGGGCCAGTTCAACTCGGCGTGGATCGTCGGCCGGCCGGGGGCGTACCAGAAACGGCTGGCGTTCTTCGACGTGTTCGACGACGGCCGGGTGTGGGTGCAGGCCCTCGGCCGCAACCCGATGAACGCGCTGGACGATTGCGGCAACTTCACCGCCTGGTGCAAGCTGCAGATGCGGGACCTGTCCGAAGTGGATCGGATGCTGGTGTTCGGCCCGGACGGCGCGCGGCACGTCGTGGCGCGATACAACGACCCCACCCCGCTGGGCGGGCGCTTCACGGCCATGCAGGGCTGGCCGTCGATGAACGACTTCGGCGACCTGACGCTGGGGGCCAACACACCCGGGGCAACCGCCGCCAACGTGCAGTTCCTCTCCGGCATCGGCAACGCGCGCGGCGACGGGGATGACAACGGCGCGATCGACCTCTTCGATTACTCCGGCATGGCCGATTGTCTTGCCGGCCCCGAATCGTGCCCGGCGACCTACGAGTGCAAGGTTTTCGATTTCGACGGCGACGGGGACGTGGATATGGCCGACGCCGGCGGGTTCCAGCGGGCGTTTACCGGGGAATAACGCCGGGCAAGCGGACGGGTCTTCACGACCCCGCGAGCGCCTCGCGGACCTGGTCGGCGGGGACGCCGCTGATTTCGACCGTTTTCAGCGGCGTCGTCAGACCCTGCACGACCTTCACGTCGCGGCGCCGCACGCCGAGCGCCCTGGCGAGCAATCTCTCCACCGCCGCATTGGCCCTGCCCTGCTCGGGGGGGGCGGTGACGGCGATCCTGGCGCGGCCGTTCCACTCGCCCATCAGCCGGTCGCGTGAGGCGCCGGGGACGACCTTCACGTCCAGCCGGACCACGCCATTCTGTTCGGTTACGAGGATCATCGCGGATCCGCCGTTCTACCACCCCGGACCCGTACCCGAGCTTCGACGCCGAGAATTCTTCAGTCGCTCGCCCGGCCCGCCGGCAGGCGCGGCGCGATTCGGCGCGCCCCACGTGCCGCCTCCATCCGCTGGAGACTACGAGGCCGGCGGGGCGAGCCACTCCCGCAACGACGCGACCGGCTCGACGTCTAACGGCTGGTGGCCGCGGCGGAAGACGCGGGCCGGGGCGCAGTGCAGCGTGACGTCGTCGTCGCTGACGTGCAGGATGCCGCCCTCCCACAGGCCCAGCACCGGCCGGTCGTTCATCTCGTGATACTCGCGGATGCGGTCGTCGCGGGTCTCGCCGAAGTGCGGCACCAGCCTCTCGCCCTCCTGAACGTGAACCTGCCCGTTGAAGTAGTGCGGGTTGATCTGAAACGGGACCAGATCCAGCGTCTCGAAGCTGGGCGGCGCCACGATCGGCATGTCGTTGGTCGTCATCAGGGTCGGGCAGGCGACGTTGGTTCCGGCGCTGATTCCCAGGTAGGGCACGCCGGCCCGCACGCGCTGACGGATCACCTCAATGAGCCCAAACCGGTAAAGATCGTGGACCAGCCGGAACGTGTTGCCGCCGCCGACGAAAATGGCGGGCGCCTCCGCCACCGCCCGCGCCGGGTCGTCGTAGTGGTGGATGCCGTCGAGGCGGTAACCGGCGTGGATGCCCCGCTGCACCATCATGCCCACGTAGGCGTCGTGGTCCGCCAGGGCGTAGGGGATGAAGAGCAGCCGGTCGACGTCGCCGAAGTGGGCGCGCATGTGCCGTGCGAGGTTGGCGACGCGCTCTTCGGTACGAAACCCGCCGCTGCCCAGGAGGAGGTTCATGTCGGATCGCCTTGGGTGCGCATCATGGACTTGATGGACAGTATGGACCGGATGGACTGGATGGACAAGCGGGCGCGGATGGCTCGCCGCCCGCTTCCGGTGGCACGCTCATTGCTTCGGGAATACCTTTGGCGCACCGCGGCCGTGCGGCGATCCGGGAGTGTACGCCATGAAGACGATTATCGAGCCGTTTCGCATCAAAGTGGTCGAACCCATCCGCATGACCACCCGCCAGGAGCGGGACGTCTTCCTTCAGCGGGCGGGCTACAACGTCTTCCTCATCCCGGCCGAGCAGGTGCTGATCGACCTGCTCACCGACAGCGGCACCGGCGCGATGAGTTCGCTCCAGTGGGCCGGGATGATGCGCGGCGACGAGTCCTACGCCGGAGCGTCGAGCTTCTACCACTTCGAGAGCCGATTGCGGGACATCACCGGGTTCGACCACGTCCTGCCCACGCATCAGGGGCGGGCCAGCGAGCGGATCCTCTTCGAGCTGATGGGCGGGCCGGGCAAGGTCGTCCCCAACAACAACCATTTCGACACGACCCGGGCCAACTGCGAGCACTCCGGGGCCGAGGCGCTGGACCTGGTGATCCGCGAGGGGCGAGACCCGGATTCGGAACACCCGTTCAAGGGCAACATGGACGTGTCCGAACTCGCTCGCCTCTTCGAGCGCGTGGGGGCCGACCGGATCCCGCTGGTCATGTGTACCGTGACCAACAACGCCGGGGGCGGGCAGCCCGTCAGCATGGAGAACCTGCGGGCGATCAGGGCCGTGTGCGACCGCTACAGGACGCCCTTCTTTCTCGACGCCTGCCGGTTCGCCGAGAACGCCTGCTTCATCAAGCGGCGCGAGCCGGAATTCCGCAACCACGCCGTCATCGACATCGCCCGCGAGTTGTTCGCCCTGGCGGACGGCGCCACCATCAGCGCCAAGAAAGACGGGCTGGTGAACATCGGCGGCGTGCTGCTGCTGCGCGACGAACAGCTCTATTGGAACGCCCGCAATCTGCTCATCCTGACCGAGGGCTTCCCCACCTATGGCGGGCTGGCCGGCCGCGATCTGGAAGCGATGGCGCAGGGGTTCGAGGAGGTGCTGCACGAAGACTACCTCGATTACCGCCTGGCCAGCACGGCGTACCTGGGCCGGCGCCTGGTCGAGGGGGGTGTGCCCATCATCCGCCCGCCGGGCGGACACGCGATCTACGTCGTGGCGTCGCGGTTCTGCCCGCACGTCCCTCCCGAGCAGTTCCCCGGCCAGGCGGTGGTCGTGGGGCTGTACCGGCACGCGGGCATCCGGGCCGTCGAGATTGGCAGCCTGATGTTCGGCGGCGACGGCCGCCGCGCCGAGATGGAACTGGTGCGCCTGGCCATCCCACGGCGCGTCTACACCCAGAGCCACATCGACTACGTGGTGGAGGCCATCCTGGAACTGTACGAACTGCGCCACACCCTGCGCGGCCTGCGGATCGTCGAAGCGCCCCCGCAGTTGCGGCACTTCACGGCCCGCCTGGAGGAAGTCTGAGGAAGAGGCTCACGCAGCGGCGCAAAGGTCGCAGAGAAGAAAAGGTCGCGGTGAGTAAGAGAAGGGAGAAAGGACAAGCTCGTCGAACGCAACCTGGCAGAAACGGGTGCGCGACGGAATCGGCGGCTCCTCTGAGCGAGCCGCGTGGCGTCAGCCTGCGGGTTCCCGCGCGGCTTGCCGGCCGCGGGGCTTTCCGAGAGACTCGCAGCGACGATGAGCGAAGACGCGACCGGATCCATCGACCTCACCCCTGCGTCCATGTCAACCGCCGCGCCGACCGGCGTCGCTTGCCCGCCAACCGCAGCGACAGTGCTCGACGGCGCGTCGGCGAGCCTCGCCCGCGTGGTCGCACCCCTGTCGCTGGTGCTGTTTCTGACCATGCTGCCGGTCACCATGATCGTGCTGGTCCTCAAGGAGCTGAAGGAGACGTTCAACGCCGGCACGTTCTGGTCGCACGCCTTCATGTCGGTCAACATGATCGCCGCCGTGCTGGCGGCGCCGGTCGGGGCCGCCGTCGCGGATCGCCTGTCGCGGCGCAAGCCCGTTCTGCTGGCCGCCCTGGCCCTCAACGCGGCCACGCTGCTGGTGATGGGCCTGCTCTGCGCCCGCCAGCCCGTGTTGTGGGTGCTGATGATCGCGCGCTTCGTCGAAGGCGCCGCCCACATCGTCGTCGTCACCAGCGTCATGGCGCTGGCGGGCGACTGGGCGCCGTCGGCGCGGCGCGGACGTGTGATGGGGCTGGTGGGCGGTTCGCTGATGTTCGGCACCGCCTGCGGCGCGGTGATCGGGGGCCGCATCGCCGGGGCGGCGGCGGACCGCGTGTTTCACCTGGGCGCGGCCATCATCGTGGTCGCGGGGCTTCTGGCCGCCGGGTGGGTGCGCGACGCCGGGGCGCAGCGCTGCGGCACGACGCTGCGCGACACGCTGAACCTGATCGCGCGCAGCCGGCGGCTGCTGGTGCCCTACGCCTACGCCTTCATCGACCGGCTCTGCGTCGGCGTGGTCGTCTCCACGCTCATCCTGTATCTGAGCGAGATCGTCAACCTGACGCCGGCAGAAAGGGGCGCGATGCTGGCGATGTTCCTGGTGCCCTTCGCGCTGCTGTGCTACCCCGCCGGGCGTCTGGCCGACCGATGGGGTCGGGCGCTGCCGATGGGCTTCGGAAGCCTGGCGTTCGGGCTCGTCTTTTCCGCCTACGGCCTGGTTCCGCACGCCTGGCTCTGGTCGGTCATGCTCGCCTCCGGCGTGCTGAGCGCGATTATGTTTGCCCCCAACCTGACCATGTGCGCAGACCTTGCTCCGCCCGAGCATCGTGCGGCCGCGTTCGCGGGGTTCAACGTCGCCGGTTCGCTGGGGTTCCTGGTCGGCCCGTTGCTGGCCGGCGGGATATGCACGCTGCTGGAGCCCCGCCTGGGCACGGATCGGGCGTACACCATCACCTTCATCATCACCGGCGCCGCCGAAGTCCTCTGCGCGCTGGTCACGCTCCCCTGGCTGCTCCGCCTGCACCGCGCCGCCCGCTCTGCGCCACGGTGACGCACTATCCCCCGAGCCCCGGCATTCATGCCGGGAGTTCCCCGCACGACGCCACCATCGCCGGCGCCGGTCACAAGCACTGTCGAACCAGCCCCCCCCCGAGCCCCGGCATTCATGCCGGGAGTTTTGCCGGCGTGTGATCGTCGGTCCCCGCTCGGCATGCGATCCCCCGAACACTCCCGCCTTGAAAGGCGGGGCTCTGAGGGGCAGAGTTCTGAGGGGCGGGGAACCGCGTGGCGGGGCAGCTACGGCAGGCACTCCGCGCTGGGGCGCGTTTCGAGTATAGTGCGGGTGGCCCGGCGGCTGGAGAAGGCGATGTCGCAGGAGGTTACAGATTGTCTGACACGGGCGGCCCGTGGGGACCGGGCGGCGCTGCGGACGCTGCTCGAGGACTTCGGACCGCAGGTATGGGCGCACGTCAACGGCAACATCAGCGCCCAATGGCGCTCGGTCCTCGACGCCGACGACGTGATGCAGGTGACCTACATGGAGGCGTTCCTGCGCATCGACCAGTGCGAGGCCCGTGACGCCGGCGCCTTCGTCAGTTGGCTGCGCCGCATCGCGGACAACAACCTTAGAGACGCGATCAAGGAACTGAGCCGCAAGAAACGCCCCCACCCCGCCCACCGTGTTTACGCCGATGGCACGGGTGATTCCTGCGTCACGCTGGTCGAGGTGCTGGGCGCCGGCGGATCCACCCCCAGCCGGCACGTCGCCCGACAGGAGGCGGCCGATGCCGTCCACGCCATGCTCAAGCGCCTCCCTCCCGACTATGCCAAGGTCATCCAGCTTTACGACCTCCAGGGACACGAGATCGCCGAAGTCGCGGCGGAGATGGGGCGGTCGCCCGGCGCCGTACACATGCTCCGCTCCCGCGCCCATGACCGGCTGCGGTCCCTGCTGGGCGCGGAGACCGATTTCTTCACCCGGATGGCGTGAACCAGGCCCCTCAACCATCGCCCTCGACGTGGAGAAAGGTCGTGATGAACCGCAGCGGCGACATCGAACAGCCTTCGGCGGCCCGCCAGAAACGCCTCATCGACGCCGCCTGGGAGCAGGTGGAGCAGGCGGCGTCGACGCAGGCGGCCGCGGCCACCGGCGACCGCATTGTCCCGCCGCTGGAGCGCCGGCCGCCGGGCGCCCTGCCGGGCGCCCTGCCCGGCTACCGCATCGTGCGCGAGGTGCACCGGGGGGGGCAGGGCGTCGTGTACCAGGCGGTGCAGGCGTCCACCGGGCGGCAGGTGGCGATCAAGGTCATGCACGGCGGCCCCTTCGCCGGTCCGCGGGAAAAAGCCCGCTTCGAGCGAGAAGTCCACGTGCTCGCCCAGCTCAAGCACCCCAACATCGTCACCGTCCACGACAGCGGCGCCGCCGGCGACTCAGTCTTTTTCGTGATGGACTTCATCGAAGGGCACCCGCTCGACCAGTACGCCCGCAAGTTCCAGCCCGGCCTGCGCGACCGGTTGCGGTTGTTCGCGCGGATCTGTGCCGCCGTACACGTCGCACATCTGCGCGGCGTGATCCACCGCGACCTCAAGCCGGGCAACATCCGCATCGACGCCGCCGGCCAGCCGCACGTGCTCGACTTCGGCCTGGCCAAGACCACCGACTGGGACGCCTCCAGGTCCGGGCCTGAGGAGGTCATCACGCTCACCGGCCAGTTCCTCGGCTCGCTGCCCTGGGCCAGCCCGGAGCAGGCGCAGGGGCTGCACGATGAGACGGACCTTCGCACCGACGTCTATTCGCTCGGCGTGATGCTCTACCAACTCCTGACCGGCGCATTCCCCTACGGCGTGAGCGGCTCCTTCAGCGAGACGGCCCACAACGTCATCCACGCCGATCCGAAAAACCCGCGCACGCTGAACCGCGAGCTGGACGACGAGATCATCGCGATCGTGCTCAAGGCGCTGAAGAAGGAGCGGGAGCTGCGATACCAGTCGGCCGGCGCCTTCGGCGCGGACATCGAACGATATCTCGACGGCGAGCCGATCGAAGCCAAGCGCGATTCGATGACGTACGTGCTGCGCAAGCACCTGGTCCGGCATAAGGCGGCGGCGGGCGTCGTCGCGCTCTTCGTCGCCGTCGTCACCATCGGCTTCGGCGTATCGCTGTCCTTCTGGCGGCAGGCGGCATTGGCCCGCGACGCCGAGTCGGACCAGAAGCACGCCGCCCAGCGAAGCGCCGCGGCGGCGGAGCGCGCGGCCGCCCGGGCGGAGGCCGAGTCGGCCAAGGCACGAGCCGTCACCGAGTTTCTCACCGACATGCTCGCGTCGGCGGATCCGGACGAAATGGGCAGGAAGGACGCGACCGTGCGCGAGGTGCTCGACGCCGCCTCGCGCCGCGTGGACGAAGGAACGCTGGCGGACAAGCCGCAGATCGAAGCAGCGGTCCACCGCGTGCTGGGCGCGTCGTTTAGTTCGCTCGGCGCCTCCGAGCCGGCGCATCGTCACGCCGCTCGGGCGAAAGAACTCTATGAGCAGATCGAGGGGCCGGACTCGGAGGAGACGCTGCGTCAGGCGATCCGGCTCGCGGACGTGCTGCGGTCCCTGGGCAAGGTCGATGAGGCGGAAGCGGCCTTTCGCGAAACGGCGGACCGGATCGCCGGTGCGTTGGGCCGGCGGCACCTCCTCATGGCCCAGTGCCTGCGCGGACTGTCGGGCGTGTTGCGCGACCGCAAGCTGCCGGACGAAGCGGAGCCGCCCGGCGCCGAGGCGGTCGAGATACAACGGGCGCTCGGCGAAACGGAGACTGACGAGTACGCCTCGGCCCTCAACGATCTGGCCATCGTCTATCAGGATCAGGGCCGCATGGACGACGCCCTGACGCTGCAGCTCGAAGCGCTGGATACGTTCCGCCGCATCTACGGCGACGACCACCAGGCCACGGCCGTGGCTAGGTTCAACGTGGCCGTGCTCTATACCCAGCAGGCCCGCTTCCCGGAAGCGGAGACGATCTACCAGGAAGCCCTGGCCACGATGCGGCGGGTCTACGGTGACGAGCACCCCACGACGGTCACCTGCCTCAACAGCCTGGGCCTGCTGTACGTCAAGCAGAAGCGGCTTCCCGAGGCCCGGCAGGCGCTCACCGAATCGTTGACGACTGCCCGTACCCTGTTCGGCAACGAACATCCCAAGGTGGGCATGAGCCTCAACAGCCTGGCGATCGTCCAGTACGAACTGGGCGACCTGGAGGCGGCGGTGGAGAGCTTCCGCGAGTGCGCCCGTATCTTTACGAACATCTATGGGGCGGATTCGCCCTCGGTGCTGACCATCGAGGGGAACATGGCCGCCGTCATGCGCGTCCGCGGCGACGTGGAGGGGGCGCTGCCGGTGCTCCGCGGCGTGCTGGAACGGCGCCGCGCCCTGCTCGGTGAAAACCACCCGACCGTCATCGGCGATCTGCACAACGTGGGGATTACGCTCAACGACTTGCGGCGATTCGACGAAGCCGCGCCGATCCTGCGCGAGGCGCTGCGGCTTCGGACCGGCGTCCGCGGCGCGGACCATCCGGAGACGATCGAGTCGAAGCTGGGCCTGGCAGGAGCGCTGCACGGGTTGGGGCAACTGGAAGAAGCCGAGTCGCAGGCGCGGGAGGCGCTGGCGGCGCTGATCCGCACGGTCGGCGAAGGACACCTGTCCACCGCCGGCGGGATGGACACCCTGGCGCTGGTGCTAACCGATCGGGGCCAGGCGGCTGAAGCCGAGGAGTTGTACCGCAGCGCCGTGGCGATCTGCGAGCGTGAGCTGCCACAAGCCCACTGGCGCACGGCCGTGTACCGCGGCCACCTGGGCGCGCAACTGGCCGCGAGGGGGCGGTTCGACGAGGCCGAGCCGTTGCTGCTGGCGGCATACGAGGCGATCGCCGCCACGCAGGGCGATGAGCGGGAACGCACCCAGCGGATCATTCAGGAACTCGTTGAGCTATATGAGGCGTGGCAACGTCCGGAAGAGGCCGATCGCTGGCGGGCGAAACGGATCGGCGGCTGAATCGGATTGCACGCGCCGATCGGGCCGGGTATTCACGAACCCGTGCCCGAACTGCCCGAAGCCGAGACGATTGCCCGACAACTTCACGCCGGACTGGCCGGGGCGGTCGTGTCCAGCGTCCGCGTCCAGCGGGCGGACATCCTGCACGGCGATCCGCGCCCGCTGGCGGCCGTCATCCGGCGCCGTCGCGTCGAAGGCGTCACGCGGCGCGCCAAGCGGGTCCAGGTGCAGCTTGACGGCGGCGTGATGCTGGTCTTCCGCTTGGGCATGTCGGGGCGGCTGACCCTCGTCCCGCGTGCGGCCCCCGTTGAACCACACACGCACGTGTGCATTCGGTTCCGCGCCCGCGGCGACGAGCTTCGCTTTCGCGATCCGCGCCGCTTCGGCGGCGTCTGGTGCCTGTCTGGACGGGAGGCGTATGCCGGACGACGGATGGGCGAGGTGGGGCCGGAGCCGCTGACTCTCGAACAGTCTGCGTTCGCGGCCATACTTAAGGATCGCCGGCGGTCGATCAAATCGCTGCTGCTTGACCAGACCCTGATCGCCGGGCTGGGCAACATCTATTGCGACGAAGCGCTCTTCGCAGCCGGCATCCACCCGCTCACGCCGGCCGGCGCGCTGGACGGGCCGTCGGCTCAGAGGCTGCTGCGAGCCATCAAGCGGACGCTGAACCGGGCGATCGACGCGAACGGCTCGACGCTATCCGACTACCGCCGTCCGGACGGGCTGGACGGTTCGTATCAGTTTTCGCACAAGGTCTATGGACGCCTGGGCGAGCCTTGTCGCCGCTGCCGCGTTCCCATCGAGAAGCTCACCATCGCGGGTCGGACGACGCACCTGTGCCCGGTGTGTCAGGTGGGCAGGCGTTGATGAGTCGATCCCCCCCCCGAGCCCCGGCATTCATGCCGGGCGGGCTGCTGATCACACGAATCGCCACCCGGCGTCAGACGTACACGCTCACGATCCGGTCGGCTCCAGCACCGCCGCCCGCACGTCGTCGTAGCTCACGCCCAGCGCCTTGAGCGCCTTGTGGGCCACGCAGCCCGGCTCCTTGAGCAGCGCCAGCAGCAGGTGCTCGGTGCAGACTTCTTTCGACTCAAGCTGCTGGGCCTGTTCGATGGCCTTGGCGATGACGTTCTTGAAATGAGGCGTGCCGGGCAGACGCCCGAACACCCACGTCTCCTCCATGCTCTTGCGCACCAACCGGTCCACCTCCGCCCGGGCGGCCTTTTCGGTGACGCGCTTGCGATCCAGGATCGAGGCCCCCACCCCGGTGCCCTCGCGCAGCACGGCCAGCAGGATGTGCTCGGTGCCGACGTATTCCTGGTCGTACTCGCGGGCGATGTCGTTCGCCAGCTTCATCACCTGATCGACGCGCTTACTCGCTTTGGGCAGCATGGACGGATCGTTCCTGTGTCGGGTTCGGCACCGCTCTCGATTGGACGTAATGATAACCCAGGCTGATGACCGCGACAATCACCGCGGTCACCAGCGTGATGCGCATCAGCCGGATGCGATTGGCCAGTTCGCGGTCCCGCCACTCCTGCATGCGCTCGTCGATCTGGTCCAGCTTGGCGTCGATGCGCCGTTCGATCTCGTCGAGCTTCTCGCGGACGTAGTCGTCGGCCACCCCGCGCAGCGTGCGGGCGATGCCGCCGACCACCCCCTCATTCTCGATGCGGCGACGCACCGCGTCGCCGCGCTCCTCGTCCGGCAGGAAATGATACTCGCCGGACGCCGACGCCCGCGGCATCGAGTCCTGCGCCGGCTCCAGCACCCGTGACAGCAGCGACCCGATCACCGAGCGCCGCAATCGTCTGAAGCGGGCGCCGAGCCCTTCCGCCCTGCGGATGCGCGCCGTCAAGGCCTCGCGTGATTCACCGGCTCCCGGCTCCACCCCGCGCAGCCGCGCCAATGCGTCCAGCCCGCGGCAGGTGAGGGTCTCATATTCGTCGTGCGTCGAGCGGATGATGATGCGGGCCAGTTCGTCGTTGGAGGCCTCGCGCCGCACCGGCCAACGCACCCACATGACGATGTCCAGCAGGGCGTCGCGGTCGAGGCCGCGGATCAACTCCTGCCGCTGCCGGATCAGCCGCAGCCGCTGCCCGCGTGGCGTGTCCTGGGCCAGCTCCAGCCCGAGTTCCCGCCCGAAGCGCAGCAGTTCATCGTCCGGCAGATCGGCAATCGAGTCTGCCCGCGCGGCGATGTCCGGACTGGACGACGCTTCAGCCATACGGGCATTGTATCACGCCGCGCCGTTATCACCCCCGCCGAACGGAGGACCGCAGCGAGCCGCCGCGCCGTTCCGATAGCGAGCGCCCCGTCCGGGCCGTGGTGGTACGGATTACAGACTGCGAATCCCTGCCGCGGACCCGCGGACCGGAAACCATAGTTATCCCGCGGGCGGCGATCCCCCCGGCCGACAACGCAGAGTGAGCCGCACGCCGTTGCGGCCTTCCTCTGTGGAGACCAAACCCATGCTGACGCTGCTGCTGACCATCGCGAGCCTGAGCACCGCCGCTCCCGTCACGGCCAATGCGCCGGCCGTCGGCGACGGTCCCGAACACGTGGACGTGCGCGTCCTGAGCATCGCCGAAAACCGGTTCAAGGACCTGACGCCCAGGTCGTCGGACGGGTCGGTGGTGCAGGTGTTTTCAAGCTGGAACCAGGACCGCAACACGCTGACCGTCGCGCTGGGGTTGCGCGGCCGCCCGGTCACGGCCGCGACCCACTACGGGCGGATCGCGCTGAAGGGCGCGAGCTTCGACGGCGGCGCGGCGTTGACCCTCAACGCGGACTTCAAGGTCGGTTTCACCGATCCGCGCACCGAGTTCGTGCAGATCGACCGCGACTCGATGTATTTCGGCCGCCCCGACGCCTCGGCGGATCAGATCATCGTCGAGCTGAAGTTCGACCTGCCGCCGCGCAAGGCCACCCGCATCGAGAAACTCACGGGCGTCATCGAGCTGCGCACCGGCGACACCCGCGAACTGACCATCGACGGCATCGCGTCGAAGCCCGGTGCGGCGATCGAGAACAGCGCCCTCCGGGCGGCGGGCGTAACCCTTACCGTGGCCGACCCCAAGTCGAAACAGCCCGGCTTCTTCATGAGCGGCGCGCCCGGCAAGTCCGTGACGCTGAAGGTATCCGGCAACGTCGACGCCCTGCTCGACGCGGAGCTGATCGACGCCGACGGCGAACCGCTCTACGCCAGCCGGATGACCTCGACCGGAGAGGGCGCCACCGTGATCGTGCTGGAAGACGACGCCGACCTTCCGCCGACCACCAGGCTCAAGCTCCGCGTGGCCGTGGATCAGAAAACGATCCCGGTGCCGTTCGACCTGAAGAGCATCGAGCTGCCGTAAGAGCGAATCGTGATGGCCGGGGGACAACTGCACAGTGGCGGATGACGAGCAGCGCTTGCGAAACGGCGAATGGCCGATCCGTGCGGGCTGCGCGACCGCCATCCGAACGACGACCGTGAAGGAGCGGCCCCAATCCGAACTGCGACCGCGACGGAGCGGCCCCCATCCGAACCGCGACCGTAAGGGAGCGGCTGATGCGTCGCGGCGCGTTCATGGCCCTGCGCCACGCTGCCGCCGTTCAGAGGCCGCTTCCTGACGGGCGCGGTTCGGATTAAGGACGGCGGCGGGCGTTGGAACGCTCACCCAGTCGAGCGCAGCCCCCCCCCGAGCATCGCTTCCCACCGCCGGGTGAAACCGGGAAACGACTTCGACGCACAGTCCGGATCGCGCACGCTCAGCCCGTCGATGCCCAGGCCCGCCAGGCAGAATGCCATGACCATGCGGTGGTCGTCATACGTCTCGATCGTCGCCGCGCGGTATCGCGCGGCCGGGTGAATCGTCAGGCCGTCGGCGTGCAGATCGACCCGCGCTCCGATGCGGGTCAACTCGCAACGCAGCGCCTCCAGGCGGTCACTCTCCTTGAGCCGCAGATGAGCGACGTTGCGAATCCGCGTCGGCCCGTCGGCGAACAGCGCCAGCGCCGCCAGCGTCGGCACGGTATCCGGCATCGCGGACAGGTCCACGTCCACGGCCCTCAGGCGCGGCGACGGCCCCGCGCCACGGGCGCTCAGCGGCGGCGACCCCCCACCACGGGCGGTCAGCGGCGATGGCTGCGGGCCGACGACGGTCAGCCACTGCGCCGCGCGATCGACGGCGCAACCCATTCGCTCGAGTACGTCAGCGAAGCGCGCGTCTCCCTGCAACGAATCCGGCGCCAGACCCGTGATGGAGACGCGCCCGCCCCTCAGGGCGGCGGCCGACAGGAACACCGTCGCAGCCGAAGCGTCCGGCTCGATGCTCACGTGGGCCGCCCGATAGACTTGCGGCGCGGGCACGATGATCCGCATCCCGCCCTGGCCGTCGTCGTCCGCCACGGTGGCGACCCCGAACCGATCCATCACCGCCAGCGTCACGTCGAGATAGGGCCGGCTGGCGATCGGGGGGGGGACCTCCAGCATCACGTCGCGGACGGCGCAGACGGACGCCATCAGCAGGGCGCTGGCGAACTGGCTGGAATCCACCGCGCTGATGCCGACCGGCCCGCCGGCCAGGTGCCGGGCATGGACCGTCAGAGGCGGATAGCCCTCGACGCCGTGGAACTCGACCAGCGCTCCCAACCCGCGCAGCGCGTCCACCAGCGGTTCCATCGGCCGCTGGCGCAGCCGAGCCGTGCCGTCCAGGCGGAAGTCGCCGAAACCCGCCGCACACAGCGCGGTGGCGAACCGCATCACCGCCCCGGCCGCGCCGCAATACAGCACGGCGTGCTGGCCCGGGACGTGTCCCCGACAGCCGGTGACCTCGATGGCGGCCGCCTCTTCATCGACCGTTGTTGCGATGCCCAGCCGCTCCAGCACGTCGAGCATGGCGCGGGCGTCGTCAGACGTGGACGCCCCGGCCAGCACGCTGTCCCCGTCCGCCAGCGCGGCGGCCATCAATGCCCGGATCGTTAAAGACTTGCTGCCCGGCAGCACGACGTCGGCATCGAGAGGCCCGGCGGCGACGGGACAGGCGTAGCAGTTCGCGTCGGTGCTCATGCGGCGCCGTCCCGGCAGGGAAGTAGCAGAGTGAGAGAGTGAGGGAGTAAGAGATTAGAGTCGCGGGCCATGCTTCACCAGCGTCAGTCTGTCGCGTGATTCCACAAGAGCATCCGTGATCCGACGGGCCGTGGCAACACCAGCGACGAGGTCATCATCCCATCGAACGAGCAACCGGTGTACGAGGGCCGGCGCCGCCGCTGGCCGGAACCGACCGGCAGCTTCCCGCTCAGCGAAGACCTGGGCGCGCGCGGACTATGCCCGCCCAGCGGCGCGGGGCTGACCCGCGACGATCAGGAATACGTGGTCGAGCAGCTTCTTTCGTGCAGACGCTGAGGCGGCCGGCGCCGGACGAGCAACTCCTTATACCACGCGAGGTATTCGTTCGTCTGACGGCGGAGGTCGAAGCGTCGGTGGGCGTCTGCGGCGGCGTTGTCAGACAGCCGCAGGCGCAGCGGATCGTTGATGAGCAATCGTTCCACGGCAGCGGCCAGGCCGGCCTCGTCCGCTGGCGCGGTCAGCATGCCGGTCGCTCGTTCCGCGTTTTCGTCGGCGTCGTCGAGGCCGATCACCTGTTCCGGGATGCCGCCGACGGCCGTGGCCGCCACCGGCAGGCCGCACGCCAGCGCCTCCAGCACGGCGTTGGGGAACGTGTCGGCGCGGGCGGCGTGGACGTAGACGTCGGCCGCCTGGTAATGGCAGGCCACGGCCGCCGGATCGGCCTGGAAGGGCACGAACCGGACCTCGGCGCCGGCCGCGCCGCGACCGATCCGCTCAGCAGGGGCATCCTCACCGAGGGCGACGAAGATCAACGGCCGGCCAGCGGTCGCTGGCGTCTGAGCTTCGGCATTCAGCCCTCGGCTCTCAGCCAGCCGCGCGATGGCGGCCCGCATGGTGCGAAAGTCCTTCCACACATTGTCGCGTATTCCACTGGCGGCGAAGAGCAGGACACGGGCCTGGCGCGGCAGGCCCAGCGCGGCGCGGGCCGCAGCGTGGTCGCCAGGCCTGAAGACGTCGAGGTCCACCCCGTACGGAATCACGCGGGCTTCGACGACGCCGGGTGCGAGCATCGACTGCTCGACTCTGTCCCTCAGCCAGTGGCACGGCGTGGCGACGTGCAGCCGGCCGGCGGCGTAGATATCGCGCTTGCGCCGCCAGTTCTCGGCCGACCCGTCGCGCCGGATGGGCGAATAGAGCGATAGCGCCGGGCACTCGCCGCAGCCGGTCTTCCAGCGCTCGCAGTCGAACGAGTGCGCGCAGTGTCCGGCCAGCAGCCAGGCGTCGTGCAGCGTGAGCACGACCGGCGCCTGGCGGCAGAGCCACGGCAGGGCACGCAAGTCGAAGTAGTTCTGGTGGAGGTTGTGGCAGTGAATCACGTCCGGCCGCCGCGGCGTGATGTCCAGCAGCCGCCACGTCCCGGGGTAGTGGAAGTCTTCCAATCCGCGGCGCACGTCGCGCCAGCCGCGCGGCTCGGCGATGCGATGGATCAGCCGGCACAGGCTCCGCGAACCGGTAAACCGGCCGTAGCAGGGCTGGAGGCCGCGGTGCAGGCCCCACCAGAACCGCTGCCAGCGGGACGACGCTTCGTGATTAGGTAACAGCAGCACGTCAGGGTCGGCGCTGCGCTTTCGTCCCACGGCGAAGTACGAGGCATGGCCCAGGCTGCGGTAGGACTGAAAGAGGTCCCACGCCACGCGCTCGGCGCCGCCGTGCCGGTCGAACGCGCTGACTTGCAGGATGGTCAGCGATGGTTCGCGATCCCGCGGTGTCGAGCGCCGCCCGTCTGCCGAAGCGCGACGTGCGGTGTCCAGGTCCGGCCTGTCCTCAAGCGCCAGCACGGGACCACTCCTGGTGGAGACGTTGTTCGAACAGGTCGGCGTCCCAGTCGCGCACCAGGATTCTGGGCAACTGAAACACGTCGGTGTGGGGTTGAACCGTGCCGCGGAAGTTGGAGACCGCGCGGGCAAAGCTGGCCTCGCGGACCAGCCGGACCGTGTTTTCCGAGTAGTCGCGGCGCGTGCCGAACGGATAACTGAAGCTGGTCACGGGCGCCGCAAGGAGTGATTCGAGGCGATGCTTGCTGGCCGTCAGTTCATCCCGCTGCACGCTCTCGCTGTGGGCGGCCAGCCGGGCGTGCGATACCGTGTGGGCGCCGATCTCAATCAGCCCGCCCTCGGCCAGCGCCGCGACCTCGTCCGCCGTCAGCGGCCGGTGACTCTCTCGCGGCGAGCGGGGCACGCCCGACCACGCCGACAGCGCGTCCAGCGCCCGCTCGCGGGCGGCCTCCGTACACGGCGCCAGGCGATCGAACAGATCGAGGTACAGGGCCTGCCGGCTCCACGGTCCGGCGGCGGGGGGGGGCGACGGTCCGTGGGCGTCGAGCACGGTCCACGACCGCCGGCGCTGAAACGCGTCTTCGTCATGGTCCCCGGCGTCCGCCAGCGTCCAGGATCCCGGCCGGCCTTCGATTTCGAGTTCCAGCCGCTGCGGCAGAGCGCGCGGCTGGAGCAGGATCCGCTCCAGCGCATCCCACCAGAACTCGCGCCGCCCGTCGAGATAGCCGGTGGCGATGAAGACCGTGGCCGGCACGCCGTGGCGCTCCAGCAGCGGCCTGGCGGCCAGCAGGTTGTCGGCGTAGCCGTCATCGAACGTGATCGCCACGGCCTGCTTCGGCAGTCGATTCTGCAGGGCCAGGTCGACGACGTCGGCAAGGCTCACCGGCGTGGCCACCCGGCGGAGGACGTCCAGATGATCGGAAAACCTCCCGTCGGAGACCGAGAGGAGTTGCGGGTCGGTCTGCGGCTCGGCCACGCGATGGTAGAGCAGGATCAACCCGCCCGGTGGAGGGGACTGCGGCTCGGGCCGCGGTGGACCGGCATGACGCGCTGTGACACCCGTCGCACTCAAGGCGTTTCCTGCGGCTTGACCGCCCTCATCGTGATCAGCAGTTGGTAGTCCGGGTCGTGGTGCTCGAGTTCCTCGGCGGCCAGGTCGCCGGCGCACAGACCGTGCAGAAACGCGACCGCCGCGAGCACGTTGCCGGCGGATGTCACCTCCACGTGTTGCGCGGGAAAGGCTTCCTCCAGCAGCCGTCGGGCGGATTTCGTTGTCAGCCGCCAGCAGTCGCCCCAGCGATCCATATCATATCGGCTGATCTGGCTGATGCCCGGATTGGTGGCGAGCAACACGCCGCCGGGTTTCAGGATCCGGTGCAGCGTCCGTACCGCGGCCCGGAGGTCGAAGATCATCATCAGCGTCTGCGTCAGGATCACGCAGTCGAAGGCGGCCGAGGGGATGGGATCGCCGCGCGTCAGGTCCGCGACGATGGTGGTGCGCGCCCCGCCCGGCTCCAGGTGGAGTACGTCGCTGCGCGTCACGCGGGCGCCGCCGAACCGCCGGGTGTAGGCGTCGTCCGCCACCTCCAGCACGCGGCCGCGGATGTCGTCCGCGTGCCGGCCCAGAAACGCCTCGATGTAATAGCGGTCGATGCAGAGTCCGCGATCGAAGCCGAACCGGCGGTCGATCGGATCCAGTCGGCGCAGGTCGCCGAAGTCCACCGCCCCGACGCCGAGTCCGTCGGCGCTTTCCCGGTGCGCACCGCCGCGATGCTCGCCGTGCCCGCGCCCGCGAGTGGAAAGGACGTTCACGTCAGCGAGGGCGTGTTTCCCGGTGTCCGTTCCGCGCATTACTCCCTCCGCCTGGCATAGATCAGCAGGAAATAGCGGGTGGCGGGCGTGAGCCTGAAGGGCGGACATGCGCCGGGGTTGGTCTGCCCATCGAAGTCGTTGATGAGGTACTCGAAGCCGCACCGATCGAGCACTTGGAGAATCCGGTGCAGCGTTCTGGGCAGACCGGGCAGGTGGTGATACTCGATGACCATCTCGCGGACGTGGCGAAGGCACGGCTCGCCGTCCGCGATCACGTCCCACTCCGCGCCTTCGATGTTCATCTTGAGAAAATCGACGGGACCGGTCAGCACGTCGCCAAGCCGCACGGCGGGCACGGTCACGGATGGCTGGCGCGGCGCGGCGTCCGTGGCATACGGTTCCAGGCAGCTTGCACAGACGCCGTCCGAAGCCAACCCAAGGGCGCCCGAAGCGGCCGCCACGGCGGCCTGGTGCAGTTCGACGCGCTCCAGCCCGTTGCGTTCGACGTTCTCGCGCAGCAGCGGGAAGATGGCAGGGTCCGGCTCGAAGGCGATGACCCGCGCGGCCGGGTACACGTGTTTGAAGTAGAGCACCGACATGCCGATGTTGCTGCCGCAGTCCACGACGAGCGGATCCGGGCGGGCAGCCTCGAAGTGGTAGATGCGCTGGACGAAAATGTCCTTGAAGAGAATGTAGAAGTTCGGTCCATCGTTGATGCGCACGCGGAAATCGAGACACGGGACGACGGCGCCGGCCGGCGTGCCGGCCATGCGAGCTTTCAGGCGCGACAATCGAAGCGCCCAGCCGGCGGCGTTCCAGCCGCGCCGCGGCGCCGGCGCCGCCTCGATGTCGGCGAACGGGCGCACTGCCGGCGGAGCTTCCGACTGCGTCCCGGTGGCGTGGCCCGTACCGCTGTCCGTCAAACAACGCTGCACGATCAAGGCTCCACGGGCCAACTATGGTCGGACACGGAGACTCTCTATCAGCTATCGGACGCAAGCTCCGTTACCTTGAGACCATCGCGGGAGGTCCAGTCCCGCGAAGCCGCAAACAAGAACGGCCACCGTCGACGGCCGGCTCCCTGCCGGTGCGGGCCAGCCGCCGACCAGCCGGCTGATCAACGGCTTCGCCCGCCTGGCGCTCGGCGGCTCTGGGCCCTCACGTCGGATCGCTCGGCGGGAAGAAGCCGCGTTTCACCCTGCGCTGGCCATAAACGGAAACTCCCACTGTCTGTCAGGGTAGGCGATGTTCTCGAGTTCCATGAGCGATCGTATGAACGGCCGCATCAGCGGATTGCTGAACTTGTAATAGCCCTCGCGCACCTTCGTCAGGGTATGCGCCCGCTTGTCGCTCGCCAGTTCGCCCAGGTTCCAACTGAAGCTGGCAGGCTTCGGTTCGTCGCCGACAAACAGCGCCATGTTGCGGGCGATGTCCTTGACCTGGATTTCGCGTTCGTCGGACAGCGCCATCCCCCAGAGCACGAGCGTGAACTTCTCGCTCGGCTTGCGGGTCGTGATCGTCGCCCGCCCGTATTGCTCGCTGAGCGTGTGCTCGGCGTTCTGAAGCGCATCCTGCAATCCGGTTGCGTACTCGTCCTCGCCGATCGTCACGTCCGGGGAGGCGCCCGCCAGGAGTTGCCGCGCGGCCGCGTGGGCCGCATGCCGGCAGATCAGGTGAACGAAGTAGGGAAATCCGTCCGCCAGGCGAACGATCCGATCCCGGACGGCGCCTTTGACGGTAGCTCCCGTGTGCAACTCGCCTTTTCGCACAACGTCAGTCAGCTCGTCGATCGACATCCGGTCCAGCCTGAGCTGCGCCAGCGACCTGCCCAGCGACTCGTGCTCGCCGATCAGTTGCGTCAGCGTCTCGGCCACTCCGACGAGCATGATCTTCGTACGTGAGTCCGCGTCGGAGAACTGTTTCAGGAGTTCCGCCATCCTCGTGTGTGTCGGAGCGTCTTCGACCCGGTCGAATTCGTCGATGATGATCAGCCCCTCGGTCCCCGCGAACTGGTCGAGCAGCAGGCGCGGCGTGATCTGCTGCTCGGCGACGATGCGGCGGTAGGACTGTCGCATGCGGCGGGTCCCGCCGAATCCCAGCGTACCGCCGAATCCGAGATTTCCCTGCCGCTCCCCTTCCGATTCCACTCCGTTGAGCACGACGTCGACGCCGGCGCTGGCCAGCACGTCACGGAAGATCGTGTCAAACGTGCTGGACCTCTCGCAGCGCACGAAATGCGTCTGATCTTCATCTCGCTGAACGAAGAAGTACGCCAGCCTGGCAAGCGAGGTCTTTCCAACGCCGCGCTCGCCGTAGATCGCGACTTGACGCCCAGGGGCGCGAATCTCTGATTCGAGCCGGCGAATGTGCTCACTCCTGCCGGCGAAGAAGTCGGGCAGGTCGATCGGAGCGTAGGGCCTGAATGCCTGCTCGGCCCTGGCCAGGAAGTTCAGGTAGGTTTCTCTGGCCGGATCCTTGGTCACGCGGTCACTGTAGCGCTGGCGTCCTGCTCATGCAAGGCGGCCGGGCGGGCGTCCGGAGAGCCACCCACTCAGGCACACCTCCCGCCGCGTGATGCCTTTTTTGGGCTGCGGCCATCTGACCACAACAGCGGATGCGCCGGGTCCGACGTGGACGCTGATTTCGCTCGCCCGTTTCGCGAGGCACGCCCCGCCTTGGTCGCCGGCGCGCTCAGTTCCGGATTCTCCGGGCCGACCAGCGGATCGCCGGGATTGATGTTCGCGAGTCGATCTTCGACCTTCTGGGCGTACTTGTTCGACAGCTCGAACCCGACGAACTTCCGCCGCAGTTTTTTCGCGACTGCCAGCGTGGTGCCGCTGCCGGCGAAGGGGTCCAGCACCACGTCGCCCTCGTTCGAGCAGGCGCGGATGATGCGGCCCAGCAGTTGCTCGGGCATCTGGCAGCCGTGCCAGCCGCGGCGCTCGGCGAACGTGCCCGCCACCCGCGAGAAGTACCACGTGTCGCTGTGCGGCGGGAAGCGGTCGGGGATGTCCTGCGGGCGGAGCACGAAGCCGTCCCACATGGGGGTGCCCTGGGGAAGCTCGGGCGTGGCCATCCACGTGTCGTCGGGCACTCGCCCATCCGGGTTGGCCCGGCTGTCGCCGTAGACGATCTGCCGCGCCGACGGCACCCGGATCGCCAGCGAGTTGAACGTGAAGTCCTTCGGATCGCGCACGAAATAGAACAGGTGGGCGTGGCTGCGGGTGAACTTGTGCGTACAGTGGACGCCAAAGGTGTAGAACCAGACGACCCAATTGCGGCAGATGAAGCCCAGTTCACGGGTACAGAGCACCTTCAGCTCGGCCGCGTACTCGTCGCCGATCGCCAGCCAGAAAGTGCCGTTGGGCTTCAGCACGCGCCGGACGCCTTCGATCCACGACTTCGACCAGGCCACGTAATCGTCGGCGGCCCGCCAATCGTGATACACGTCGTAGTCGTAGCCGATATTGAAGGGCGGATCGGCGAATGCCAGATCGACCGACCCCGCCGGCATCGCGGCCATCCCCGCCACGCAGTCCGTGCCCTGTACTCGTCCCAGTCCAAGGGCCATCCTCATCGCCTCCCCAAGGATAGTGGTACCAGGCAGCCTCGGCCTCAAGATGTTGGGCCACCGTTACGGTCGGACCATTATCGTGTCGGCCGACCGATGTCAACGCCGCCGTTACGCCGGGGGTGGGACGGCGCAGGGACCGCGGTCAGTGGCACCCGGCCGTCGGCGGCCAGGGGGCCAGGAAGGGTTGACCCCGCCCCGCGGCCTCCGCACGATGCCGCCGTCCATGAAGATCTGCCACGTCATCACGCGCCTCATCATCGGCGGGGCGCAGGAGAACACGCTGCTGACCTGCCGCGGGCTGGTCGAGCGCGGGCACGAGGTGATGCTGGCGGCCGGGCAGGAGACCGGGCCGGAGGGGTCGCTGTGGCCGCAGGCGCAGGCCAGCGGAGCGTCGCTGGTCACGCTGGAGCACATGCGGAGGGCGGTGCGCCCGGCGGCTGACCTGCGGGCGATCCGAGAGCTGACCGACCTGTTCCGCGACTACCGTCCGGATGTCGTCCACACCCACAGCAGCAAGGCGGGCATTCTCGGGCGAGAGGCCGCCGCCCGCGCAGGCGTCCCGATCATCGTCCACACCATTCACGGCATGAGCTTCAACCGAACGCAGACGGCAGCGGTCCGATGGCTCTACCGCCAGTTGGAGCGACGGGCCGCACGCCGCACGCACCGCATCGTGTGCGTCGCGGACGCGATGGTGCGGCAGGCGGTGGCGGCGCGGCTGGCGCCGCCCGACCGGTTCGTCACCATCCGCTCCGGTATGGACACGGAACGGTTCCATCCGGATCCCGACCTGCGGGCGCGAGTGCGGACCGGCTGGGGCGTCGGCGAGTCGGGCGTCGTCGTCGGCACCGTCGCCCGGCTGTTCGACAACAAGGGTTACGAGGAGATCATGGCGGCCATGCCGGCCATCGTCGGTGCGGCGCCGGGAGTGCGGTTCGTATGGATCGGCCACGGTCCGCACCGGGAGCGTTATTCCCAACAGCTCGATCGATCGGGCCTGCGCCACCGAGTGACGTTCGTCGGGCTGGTCACGCCGGACGAGGTCGCCCGCCTGATGACCGGTTTCGATATCCTGTTGCACGCTTCCCGCTGGGAAGGACTGCCGCGGGCGGTGGTGCAGGCGCTGCTGACGGAGGTCCCGGCGGTCAGCTTCGACAACGACGGCGCGGCCGAGGTGGTGGTCAGCGGCCAGACCGGCGTCTGCGTTCCCTACGGCGACGTCGCCGGGCTGGCGGACGCAGTGATCTTGCTGGCGGGCGACGCCCGGCGGCGGGCGGAGCTGGGCCGGCTTGGGCGGCAGCGGTGCGTTGCGGAGTTCGACTGGCGGACGATGGTGGAGCGCCTCGACGGGCTGTACGCACAACTGGCGGAAGCGGCCGGGTAGCCGGCGGCAACGCCGAGCGGACCGGTGAGGGCAGCAGCGGCGACGGGACAGCCGACGGAGGGATTCGAACCCTCAACCCCGGCTTTACGAAAGCCGTGCTCTACCGTTGAGCTACGTCGGCGAACGAGTTTGGTCGGCAGGATAATCCGTTCTGCGGGGCGGACTGTCAACGGCGGCGGTGGTCCAGGGACGGCTGCTCTGGAATGCGCGTTGGCATCGCTGATCCGATTTGCTATAGTCCCGCCTTCCGGTGCAGAGCCGGTGGCGCGGTTGCGGCTCTATGCGTGCAACCTCATGTTTGACAGGTGGTTACAGCGCCGTTGGGATGCCCCTGGCATCGGGTGCCGGCGGTCCGCCCTTTCCTGAAAAATATCGCAGCGAAATCGACGGATTCTATGGAGATGAAGCGTTGAGACCCAATGTATTGACACCGATGAAGCTGCTCCTGCTGGGAGCGATGTGTCTGAGCGTCGCGGGCGACGCACTGTTCGCCCAGGATGAGGCCGCCGCGCCGGCGGCGCAGGCCGAGATCCACATCCATGGCATCGCGGACATCCACTGGCTGTGGTATCTGGCGCCGGTCTGCAGCGTGATCGCGCTGGTCATGGCGCGAAAGTACTTCCTGGAAGTGCGCCTTTGCGACGAGGGCGATCCCGAGATGCAGCGCATCGCCGGCTACGTGCGCGAGGGCGCCATGGCCTATCTGTTTCGGCAGTATCGGGTCGTGGGGGTCGTGTTCGTCGTCCTGATGGGCATCCTCGCCTGGATGGCGTATGGGCTGCACGTGCAGCACGGGCTGGTGCCGTTCGCGTTCATCACGGGGGGCTTTTTCAGCGGCTTGTGCGGCTATTTCGGCATGCGCACGGCCACCATGGCCGCCCATCGCACCGCGGCCGGAGCACGGAACAGCCTCAACCAGGGGCTGCGCGTGGCGTTCCGGGCCGGCGCCGTTATGGGCCTGGTGGTTGTGGGGTTCGCCCTGTTTGACATTTGCGCGTGGTTCTTCGGCCTGAGCCTGTTCACGGAAATGCCGCTGCAAGAGATCACGGTCGTGATGCTGACGTTCGGCATGGGGGCCAGCACACAGGCGCTGTTCGCCCGCGTGGGCGGCGGCATCTACACCAAGGCCGCCGACGTGGGGGCGGACCTGGTGGGCAAGGTGGAGGCGGGCATTCCGGAGGACGACCCGCGCAATCCGGCCTGCATCGCCGACAACGTCGGCGACAACGTCGGCGACGTGGCCGGCATGGGGGCGGACCTGTACGAGTCCTACGCAGGGTCGATCCTTGCGACGGCGGCGCTGGGCGTGGCCGCGGCCCATGCCGTGGGCAACGTCGGCGAAATGCAGGACGCCATGAGGTTCATCGCGGTCCCGATGGTGGTGGCCGGCGTGGGCATCCTGGCGAGCATCTGGACCGGCATCAACCTGGTGAAGACGGAAGAGAATGCGACGATGTCGGTGCTGATGGCGGCGCTGAACCGCGGCCTGATCGCATCGAGCGTCGTGATCATGGCCGCCACCTACGGCGTGTGCTGGCTCCTGCTGGGGGGCATCCCCAGCGTGTCCTGGGCGGGCATCGCGACGTCGGTCGTGATCGGGCTGGTCGCCGGATACCTGATCGGACAGTGTACGGAGCGATATACGAGCTATGACTACAAGCCCACCCGGTCCATCGCCGAGCAGGGTCAGACCGGTCCGGCGACCGTCATCATTGCGGGCGTCGGCGTGGGCATGAAGAGCACGTGGGCGGCGCTGACGATCGTGATCGTGGGGATCATGTTCTCGTTCGCCCTGGCGGGCGGCCGGCAGGAGTTCATGCTGGGGTTGTACGGCGTGGGTCTGGCGGCGGTGGGCATGCTCGCCACACTCGGATTCACGCTGGCGACCGACGCCTATGGTCCCATCGCCGACAACGCCGGCGGCAACGCCCAGATGACCCATCAGGAACCCCACGTCCGTGAGCGAACGGACGCCTTGGATTCGCTGGGCAACACCACCGCCGCGACGGGCAAGGGGTTCGCGATCGGGTCGGCGGCGCTGACGGCGCTGGCGCTCCTGGCGGCGTACGTCGAAGAGGTCCGCATCGGACAAGTGCGGGAGGGCATGGCCAGCGTGGCCCGGATCGACGCTCGGACGAAGGCGGACGCCGATGCCGGCGTCGGCGACGTGTACTACATCGGCAACGGCAAGTTCGGCTGCAAGTTCCGGCCGGGGACCACGGAAGCGTCGTTCGACGCGTACATGCTGCTCAGCGGCGCCGCCCAGCCGGCGCTGGATGAGCTTCTGGCCGGCAACAACGGCGCGTACAAACTCCCGGCGCTGACGCCCGCCGCCCGCGAGAACGAGTTCGTGCAGGAGACGACGATCACGGACGCTTCGGGATCGCCGCACGACATACAGGTCGTCTCGTCGCGCAACGCCGCCATGGCGCACTTCATGGACTATTACAACGTGACGCTGATGAACCCGACGACGCTGTGCGGGATGTTCGCCGGCGTGATGCTGGTGTTCGTCTTCTGCGCCCTGACGATGCAGGCGGTGGGCCGGGCAGCCTATCGCATGATGCTGGAGTGCCGCGAACAGTTCGGCCGGATCGCCTCCTACGTCGTCGCGACGAAGGGGCTTTCGGAGGAGGATTCCCGCAAGGCGGAGAACTGGCCGAACGAGCAGATCGTACACCAGGGCCAGAAGCTGCCGGACTACGCCCGGTGCGTCGACATTTCCACGCTCGGCGCTCAGAAGGAAATGATCTTCCCGTCGCTGCTGGCGATCATCGTTCCGGTGGTCATCGGGCTGCTGTTCGGCGTGTCCGGCGTCATGGGGCTGCTGGCCGGGGGCCTGACCAGCGGGTTCGCCGTGGCGGTGTTCATGGCCAACGCCGGCGGGGCGTGGGACAACGCCAAGAAGTACGTGGAAAAGGGCAACTACGGCGGCAAAGGCAGCTTCACGCACAAGGCCACCGTGGTCGGTGACACGGTCGGCGACCCGTTCAAGGACACGTCCGGCCCCAGTCTCAACATCCTCATCAAGCTGATGAGCATGGTGAGCGTCGTGTTCGCCGGGCTGGTGGTGAAGTACGCCCCCGAGATCGGCGCGCTGATCGGGCTGGGGTAGGCAGCGCAGACGGCCCGTCGGTGCGAATCCTGATCTGCTTCACGGACCGGCCCGCCATAGCGGGGCCGGTCTTTCTCTTGGGGCGAGGATGGCTGGTGGGAGAGAAGTGACTCAGCGCGATTCACCCCCGGACGGGGAACTGCCGCGGCGCGGTGCAGCGGCCGCGCGGGACGTCGCTGGGGGAGCATGAGGTCCGGCAAACGGCGCGGTCGCCCGCGGGCGACGTCACGGGATCGATAACGTCCCGATTGCGGTTCCGAACCCCCAGTCCTCCGAGACGATCGGGTCAGTGGGGACAATTCTCCAGATTGAGAAGAGATCATTCTCGAATCAGAGAAACGGCCTCAATAGGTGGGTCTACGGGCGTTCGGATACATCGCGGGCGAGTTGCACGCGGGAATCAAGGATGACTCCCCCACTCGGTTCGACCCACCCGCCGCGCCGCCGGCCGCCAGGCGGGGTGGGCCGGACGCCCCAGAAGCCGGCGAGGCGAGCGCCCGCCGCTTGGGGTCCGATCCGGTCACTTCCTCACGACGGCGCTTGCCGGCTCCCTTCTCGACTCTGGTACGCCATCTGCCAGCGGATTCGGCATGAATCGCGACCGGAACCTGCTCACTCCCGAAATGGTGCCGCCCCGCCGGATGCCGAGCGCGGTGCGCGTGATCGGCTCACTGTGGTTCGGGGCGATCACCCTGGTACTCGTGCTGGTGGTGATGGCGGCGGCCACCGTCTACGAGTCGGGCCACAGCACCGAACGGGCACTGACGGACTTCTACCGTTCCTGGTGGTTCTCCACTCTGCTGGCGCTGGTGGCCGTCAGCGTCATCGCGGTGCTGGTCCTCCGTTTCCCGTTCAGGAAGCGTCAGATCGGCTTCGTGCTCACCCATGCCTCGGTCCTGCTCATCCTCGCAGGCGCACTGGTCACCGAAAAGTGGGGGATCGACGGCACGCTGGAACTGGCCGAGGGCGAAACACGGCAGGAGTTCGACGTACGGCAGGACGCGCTCTCCGTCGTGCGCATCGCGGATGGCACGCGAGCCGCGCTGGCGCTTCCCGCCCGCGTCTTCGCCGGAGCGCGGCCGTCACAGCGGGAAACCGGGCCGCTGGTGCTGGGCGATCTGACCGTGACGGTCGACCGGTACCTGCCCCATAGCGAATGGCGCCGCGAAGTCGTCAATGACAGCGCGGTCGAACACCCGGCCGTCGAGGTGACGCTGACCGCGTCCACCGGAAGCATCACCGACTGGGTCTTCGCCGATCAGAGCGCGACCTTTGGACCATTGCAGGTTGCCTACCGGCGCGTGACCAGCACCGATGAATGGCAGCGGCTGATGTCTGATCAGGGCGACGCTCAGCAGGACAAGGGCGGGATCGTGCGGGTTTCTTACAACGGCCAGATTTACGAGATCGCGCTGGATGCGTGCCTGGCGGGTGCGGCCGCGGTGGGCGAGACGGGCCTGTCCGTGCGGGTTCACCAGTATCTGCCGCACGCCGTGGTGGGCCCGGACAACAAGGTCATCAGCGCTTCAGAGCAGCCGGTCAACCCTGCCATCGAGGTGGAAGTGACCGGAGCGGCCGGCGCGGAACGGCGTTTCGCGTTCGCCAAGTTCCCGGACTTCCGACATGGGGAGGAGGGCATCCCCGGTCTCAACCTGACGTTCATCGCGCCGACGAGCGACGCCTCCACCCCGATCCAGATCGTCAGCAACGCAGAAGGTCAACTGTACGCCCGCTTTTCCGCGGGCGGCGGATACGTGTTGACCCAGCGGCTGGAGCCGGGCGCTGAGGTGGAGACGCCCTTCCCGGATTGCCGGCTGGCCGTGATGCGCCGGTTCGATCGCGCCCGCATCGACTGGCAACTCGTAGCGGCCGATCCGGACGTTCCCCGCCGTAACCCGGCGATCCGGGCCAGCCTGGCGGCCGGCGACGAGGTACGGATGGTCTGGCTGCAGAAGTACCGGCCGCGGGCCGAGGTGATCGGCGGTGCTTCCTATGAACTCGGCTTTGGCGCCAGTCAGATTCCCCTCGACTTCAAGGTGACGCTCGATCGGTTCCGGATCGGCCGCTATCCGGGAACGATGCGTCCGCGCTCGTTCGAGAGCCAGATCACCATCACCGACCCGACCGCGGGTGGAGCGCAGAGCCGCGTGGTCAGCATGAACAATCCGGCGTCGTACGGCGGCTACACGTTCTTCCAGTCGAGCTACCGGCAGGAGGCCGGGCGCTCCACCACCGTGTTGAGCGTGGCGGCGGACCCGGGCCAGCCGATCGTCTTCGCGGGCTACATCTTAATGCTGGTCGGGATGGTGGTCGTGCTGGTGATCCGGGTCGGCGACCGGCGGCAGGCGACGGCTGCGCCGCAGCCTCGCGTTGAAGCCAGACGGGTCCGCAGGAAAGAAAACCATCACAGCCTGGTGCGCGTATGATTTCAGTTCTGATGATCGTCAGCAGTCTTGCGGTCGGAGCGGGCTCGGAGTCGGGCTGGCCGCCGTTGCCGGCCGCTGTCGACGTGACGGCGGTCCGGTCGCTGGTGGTGCAAAGCGACGGACGGTGGATGCCGCTCGACACGGTCGCCCGGGACCTGGTGAGCACCGTGACCGGCAGCGAATCGCCCGGCGGAAGGGACGCGGTGGCGTTGCTGCTCGCCTGGACGTTCGACCCCCAGGCGTGGCAGCAGGCGCCGGTGGTCCGCATCTCCAACGCCGAACTCAGACGCGAACTGGAACTGCCGGCGGATCAGACGACGTTCTCCTACGCCCGGCTGACCAGCCACGGGCGACTTCTCGACCTGATCGACGCGCTCGAACACGTTGAGGAGGGCCGCAAGCTGGATCCGCTGGAAGCCAAGGTTAGCGACATCAGCAACACGCTCAGCGTGCTGCAGGCGATTCTCCGCCAATCTGCGGTCAAGCTCATTCCCGATCCGCGTGATCCGGCCGGCGCCTGGCGGCCGATCGTCGTTCACAACCACGCCGACGCCCACGGCGAAGCGCCGGTGGAAGCGGCGTGGGCGGCGCTGGGCGCGGCCTTCCGGGCGGACGACGGCCCCGGGTTCGCCGCCGCGGGCCGGAACCTGGCCGGCGCGCTGGCGGGCCTGCCGGCCGCGTACCGTCCCCCCCCCGGGCGGATCGCGATGGAGCTGACGTATAACGAGGTCCGGCCGTTCCGGCTGGCCTGGATCATCATGGCGGCCGGCGCCATCCTGTCGATCGCGGGCCTTTTCGCACGGCGGACGGCCGTTTCGGTCTTGTCGTTCGTGGCGCTGCTGGCGGGATTCGCCGTCCTGACCTGGGGGCTTTACCTGCGCTGGCAGATCGCCGACCGCATCCCCGCGTCCAACATGTTCGAATCGCTGCTCTTCCTGAGCTGGGGCGCCGGCGCGTTCGCCATCCTCTCCATTCTGATCTTCCGCGACCGGATGGTGCCGATGACCGCGTCCGTCATGGGGGCGGCGTCGCTGATGCTGGCCGACTGCCTGCCGATGGACCACTTCGTGCGCCCGATCGCACCGGTCCTGCTGGACACGATCTGGATGTCGATCCACGTGCCCATCATCATGGTGTCCTATTCGGTGCTGGCGCTGGCGGTGCTGATCGCCCACGTGCAACTGTTCACGCTGGCGCTTGCGCCGCAGGCCCGGCGGGCGGCGGACAAGATCGACTCGCTGCACTACTGGTACGTCCACGTCGGTTCGATCCTGCTGGCGACCGGCATCTTCACCGGCAGCATGTGGGCGGCCTCGTCGTGGGGCCGTTACTGGGGGTGGGACCCGAAGGAGGTCTGGTCGCTGGTGGCGCTCTTGGGGTACCTGGCGATCCTGCACGTGCGGGCCGAGCACGCGGCGATCCCGCGCTGGGGCTGGATCGTGGGCGGGATCCTGGCGGCGCTGCTGCTGGTGGCGGTGGTTCCGAAGTTCGACCCGCTCACGGCCGGCAAGCTGGCGGCGTTCGTCGCCGCGGTTGCGGCCTGTGCTTACTTCGTGTTCGCACGCGGGTACTTCGCCACCGCGGTCAAGAGCATCCTGGCGTTCTGGATGATCATCATGACCTACCTGGGCGTGAACTATGTGCTGGGCATCGGGCTGCACAGCTACGGATTCGGCACCGGGGCGATGGCGCGCTACATGATTCTCGTCGGCTCGATCGACCTGCTCATCGTCGCAGCCTTGTGGGTGGTGGGCCGGGTCCGCGGGGCCACCGGGGCGCTGGCGTCAGGCGCCCTGATAACTTCGGTTGCCTGACAGGCTCGGCGGGCGCGCCTGGGACCGCCTGGCTCCAGCCCGGCGGCAGCGGGGAAAGGCGTTCATGGATTGAGACTGCACTGACCCGCGGAACTCCGGGCGGGCTTCAAGTCTGCGGAACTCCGTGTGGCTTCAAAGCCCGCGGAACGCCGCGCGAGCTTCAAGCCTGCGGCCGGGCGGATTGCGGCGATTCCGTCACGCCCTCAATAGCTTCCATTGGACCGGCGAACGGTGGACTTGCGGGGTACCACGTCCTATGATGCGTTGCGCGTGCCGCGGGCGGTTTGCCGGGTTTCGGCGGACCTGCCCGCGGCGCCTTCGTTGTGCCCATCTTCGTACGGGACGCCGCCGTCAGGATCCCGTCCGGCGGCGGTCCCGTGGGGCTTGCACCACAGGCGGAGGCCTGGCCGCGATCACGGACCAGAATGACGCAACTCGCCGTGCCCGGCGGCGGACCGGGATATCGAACAGCATCGGTTTCCCGCCGCCGTCATCGCCGCCGTCCCAGTCGTCCCCGCCGCCGTCCCAACCGGCCGCCCATTCTTCGGCGTCTTCCCACGTGAACTGCGCGGGAGCGACCCGCCATCGCAGCACGTCCGCCCACAGCCAGCCAGGCAGCGGCAGCGCCACCACCCGCCACAGCCAACTCATCAGCGGCAGCGCCTCCGCCCGCCATAGCCAGGCCGCCAGCCGGCGTACCGCTTTCGGCGGCGCTGCGGGGATCGCGCTACCGGATGGTTCCGTGCTCGCCGCCCCGGGGGGCGGTTCCGCGCCCCGCGCCAGGCGCAACGCCGGCACGACGGCCGTCTAATCCCACACCTCTCCCGTCATGTCATAGTGGTAGAGCGCGGACGCGACCACGTACCACGGGTATCGGAATGTTTCGTCCGACGGCGCCTCCGCGGCTGCGTCGTCATCCCAGGGTTCCGCGGCCGCGCCGCCATCCCAGGGATCTTCGTCCGGTCCCGCGGCCGGGATGACCCACAGCGCGAACTGGCCTTCCGTTTCCACGTTTTCACTCATACGCAGACTCCTTCCTACACGCGCGGATGAATGCCGATCTATGTTCTTCGCCCACCAGTGAGTTGTGGCACCGGTTTTTAACCGGTGTACATGTGGCACCGGTTTTTAACCGGTGGACGCAGGCTGGAAACCCGCACTACGCTGCCACTCTTCCCTCACTCCCTCACTCTGTGACTCCCTCGCTCCCTCCGCCCGCCCGGCATGAATGCCGGGGCTCTGAGTGTGGCACCGGTTTTCAACCGGTGTCTGGTGTGGCACCGGTTTGTAACCGGTGTTCACTTCACCGTCACGGTCCGCTTGCCGGCGGGTTCGTCGCAGACGACCTTGCCGTCGGCGTCGCGGACTTCCGTTATCGCACAGGCGTATTCGCCTTTCTTGAGCTTTTTCAGCTTGTATGAACCCATATTCTCGCCGTCGATGCTGACCCGCGCCTCGACCGGCTCGCCGGGCGGGTCGGTCGGCGTACACACCACCGTTACCCGCCCCCCGGGCACCAGCGCCCGTACTTCGCCGATGAGCGCGTTCTTCCTCGTGACCGTCAGCGCGTGCCGCTCGACGGACTCACACGGCCCACAGTAGAGCTTCAGGACGAACAAATCGTAGCCTCCGTTGCTGGCATGGATGTCCTCGCCGGTCGTAGGGTCAAAGTCCGCGCCTGAGGACTGGAAGCCGCCGGCCACCAAAATGGAAGATTCTGCGTCCACAGCAACGCTCTGTGGGACGTGATCGCCATCGCCTCCGAACGTGACCGTTCCCAAGTAAACTCCGTCCGCGCTCAGTCGGGTTAGAAAGCCGTCGCGCTGACCACGTGCCGTCCGCTGATCAATGCCACTGCCCGGATCGAAGTCGACGGTGTCGGCGAACGCACCAACGAGAACTAGCGATTCGCTGCAAGCATTGTATGCAAGGCCGGAGGCACCGACAGTCCCGTCGCCCCCCAACGTGCGGGTCCACCGGTAGCTGCCATCCAAGGTTCGGCACGTCAGGAATGCATCCGACGCGCCTCGCGCTACTCGGACGTCTCCAGCGCCGCGGCGGTCAAAGTCGACAGTACCGGCAAAGGAACCGGCAACGTAAACGTTTCCTTCGCCATCAGTCACGACAGCCTTTCCGGTATCGTTGCCTTCTGTTCCGCCGAACGTATGCGTCCAGCGATACTCGCCGCCGGGGCCGAAGCTCGTGATAAAAGCGTCGTCTTCCCCCATAGAGTGGTGAATGTCTTCGCCAGGACCAGGGTCGAAATCCGCTCTGCCGTAGAACTGGCCCGTCGCCAGACTGTTGTCGTTCCCGTCCGTCGCGACAGCCCAGCCGTAGTCGCCCCCGACGAGCGAGTCACCTCCGAACGCGCGCGCCCAGCGAAAATTGCCGTGCGACGATAGCTTCGTGACAAAAATATCGCTGCCCGCGACCGCGGTATGGCGATCGACTCCCTTGCCGGGGTCGAAATCCACAGTATCACAGAACGCTCCCGTCAATATAATATCGCCCGTCCCGTCCGTGGTGACGGCGCGTGCGGAGTCCGGGGAACTTGGACCGCCAATGGTTCGCGTCCATCCGTAGGAACCGTCGCCATGAATCAATGTCAAAAAGATGTCAGCACCGCCGGCCGATTTCCGCCTATCCTTGGTCCGCGTCGCATCAAAATCCACGCGCTCGCGGAAGCTCCCTGTGATCAACACGTCCGCGGCGACTGTGACATGGGCGCCAAATCCATAATCGAAGCTGCTGCCACCCATTGAGACCGTCCACTGATAGTCTCCCAAGGGCGTGTAACGAGAGAGGAAGATATCGTTCTCCCCCTTTGAATTGTGGCGGTCGCCCTTGTTGCCCGGGTTGAAATCCACGTCTCCAGTGAAAGTTCCCGTGACGAACGTGGCACCTGCCGGCGTCACCGCAACGGCGTTGGCTCCATCAAAGTGTGTGTCTCCCACGGTGGCAGCCCAGCCGAACTCGGTCGTCGAGCATTGGCCGATTGCACTTCCCCCGCCACCACCAAGCCCTACGAGCGACGCTGCGTGGAGAGTGTAGTGGACGATCAGTAGGGCATTGCGGTCGGTTAATGGTCGAAGCATTGACTCCCTCGCTCTTACGATTGCAGTCCTATGGGCCAGAACGCGGTCCTCTTCTTCGCGATTCGCGCCCGCCGGCTCGCGCCGGAGGCCGCGCCCGGTAACAGCCTGTTACCGGGCGCCGCGTTTGTAGCTGACTCGGCACATCGACACTGGTCAGCACCGGACCGCTGCCGGATCAGTCCGGGCAGCCGGTTTTCTGGAAACGGTCGACATCAAACATCACGCCGGGGGCGACGACGATGGTGGCATTGGGTTCCATCGTCATGGTGCCGTACACGGAGAAGTGCACGTTGACGTCCAGGATTCCGTGCTGGCCGACAATCACTTTCCCGCTGCCGGCCACCGGGGTGTCCACGAGCAGAACGTCGTCGGAGGAGAAGTTCTCGTTACCCGTGATCTTCCAGTCTCCGTCGCCGACCTTGGGCTGACAGTACAGCCGCAGGACGTGCCCGCCGTTCTGACTGCCCGGAATGGTGGCGTCCACGACGCCGTGGTTGACCAACGCCACGCCCACCTTGACGGACCCGTAGATGGCATTGTCGTACCCGAGCACGACCACGTTGTCCGCACTGTAGGGTAACAGCACCAGGGCGGCGGATCCACGGATGCTGCCCGTGCCTGCGAGCACGTGCGTGGTATCGTCGGTGCCGCTGCCGCCGAATACCAGGTGCGGTTCGGCCAGGAGCGCGGTGCTGCCGCCGTCGATGACGCCGTCGATGACGTATTGTCCGCCGCCCGAAAGCTGGAGCGACCTCGCCTTCGCGATCGTGATGGTACACGACTGCCCCACCACCAGACCGTCGCGCCCAGTCACGATCAACGCCGAACGGCTTGAGGTCGACGGCTCGAAGTTGACCTGACTTCCGCCGTATTGATCGTAGGTCAGCGTCAGTGCTGCGAGCTCGATCGTATCCAGCGGTACGAGCGGGTAGTACGCGTCGCCCTGAATGTGAGGGACGGTGGCCGTGTCCGCGGGATCCTGTCCCGGCCACCCCGAGTCATCCAGTGGAAGCCAATTGCCCGGCTCTTTCCAAGTGGTCGAATCCTCAGCGCCCGTCCACGTATAGTCCGTCCCGCTTCCACTGGCCGCGGCGCTCACCAGGAGCACGGCCAGAATCGTCCAGTAACGCGTTGCGTTCATGTCTATCTCCTTTCGTTCCGTGGGGCGTGTGGCTCAGCATCCGTAGCCGAAATCGGCCGTTCTGATGCAACCGGTGCCGTCGCCCCCGTCATCTACATACTGAACCGTCGTGCGCTGGTCGGAGTTGATCTTGATGTGCTTTCCGATCAGCGTCCGCTCCGCCGTGGTCGGGTTCTTGACGTCGACAATGCCGTCAAACTCGATTGTCCCTGGCCTGTCCTGAGGATCCTGGTCGTCGTACGCCACGTCCAAGTTCTCTTCGAGTTTCAGCGTGTGGCCGTCGCCCAAGAACAGCAGCGAAATCGCCAGATTGTCGGCATCCTGGGTGACCTTGTCCTCTTCGGTCGGGTCGTCGATGTACACCCACTGGCCCTGCTGGTCCGGGTAGTCGTCTTCCACCCAGTTGTTGGCATTCGTCCAGTAGGTGTTCCCGCCCTCGCCGTTCCAGTGGAACAGCTCGGCCGCCAGGGCGGGCAGCGCGATCAGGATCACGCCGACGCCCACGGCCGCCACGATGGTCAACTCTGCGTACTTCCGCATGGGAATTCTCCTTTGTCAGTGCTACCTCACGAGTAGCCGTTACACCGGAAAGAGACAGTCTGTCGTCCACAGATGGACGTCGAACGCGATGTCGGCCTTGACGCGCAACGTTCCGCCTTCCCTGATGGACATGTTGCCGGTATCCCCGGAGACTCCGTCGTGGACAAACGCCGCGGGACGTTCCACGATGAACCACCCGAACCGGTCGATCGCGATCCGTCCAGTGCCGTTCAGCCCTGTAGCCACGAGCAGCGTCGACTCTTGGCCCTGTCCCGTGCCCACTCCACCGTCCACGTACCAGTGGCCTGATCCCGCCTTGGGGTGGCAGACGAGGTTGATCACGCCCGGATCGCCGTCGTCGGGCGCCGTGTGCACCTCGCCGTTGTTCAGGAGGATCACGTCGATGTCGAAGCTGCCCCGGATGTAGGCGCCAGACGCCAGAACCAGGGTCTCGGCCCTGTCGTTCTGGGCGGCTACCTCGCCGGTAATAAGCCCCTTCTCGACACCCTGGAAGGTAACGTCATCGTTCTGTTTGGCATGTCGGACCGTCAGTGTGGTGCCGTCGCCGAGGATGAACCGTGGCGGCGTGCTGCCGGCATTGTCAAAGACAATCGCGCCCCTCAAGTCGATGACGCCGCCGCCGTCCAGTTGGAGTCGGGAGTTTTCCTGGAGGAGGATGTCGGCGTGGCCGTTGTTCAGGGTCAAGCCGTCGCGAGAGGCGATGATCAGCTTGCGGGGCGTTGTCTGGTTGGCCGCGAAGGTCAGTTCGTGGAAGTTGGTCGAAGCGTTGATCGTCAACGACCCGATCGTGATCTCGCTCGAGTCGAAGATCGGGTAATCCTCCTGATCGTCACCATTGCAGCCAGGGTTGATGCACGGGATGGTCGCCGTGTCGTACTGATTGCTGGGATACGCCGGGCTCTGCCCGTCGTAATCCCAGTTCAACGGGTTGGTCCACGCGCGGTCCCCGTCTCCGTTGGTCCACGTGAAGTCCGTCGCCAAGGCGACCGAGGCGGTCGCCAGGGCCACGATCATGGCCGAGTGCATGGTTTTCATTCTGGGTACTCCTTTCGTTCAGGCGTTCTGAATCGCCGCGTTGCGGGAAGCGTCTCAGCCTCCCATGGTCCGCATTGAAACACCAGCAGTACTCCCGCTGGTGCTAATCACAGTCTCGAGCGTCTTCGAATTCACCCACACCCACTGGGCTTCCAGGGTGGTTCCGCCCTTGATCGTGACGCTGCCCTCGAAGCGGGCTTCACCGCCGTCCGCTGTGCCGGTCGTCACCTCGATCGGCTCGTTCAACTGCAGCGTGTGAGCGTGACCGACAAAGAGCGTGGCGATCGTCAGATCGGCCGCGTCCTGAATGACCAGCGGGCGCGGCCAGTAGTCGTCGATCACGGCGTTGTCGTCATCGGCGTTCTCGCCCGGATAGCTTGTCGTCTCCGGGCTCCAGTTCCGGGAGTCCGTCCAGTCGCCGGACCCGCCTTCTTCCGGGGATTCACCCGTCCAGTACCACGTCGACCCGGCCAGGGCGGCGGGGCCGTAGCAGGGCACGAGCGCCAGCACGAGTGCCAGCAGCACGCGCTGGGTGTTGCTTGTGTTCATATAAAGGATCCTCTCTGAAAGAGCGTACAGGGAATTCGCATCCCGCGGCCGGGGTCCGCCACGCGCGGACCGCACGGGACGCCGCGTCAGCGCCCTGGACGGAAGTCCGCTCCCGTCCGGGCACACGTTTGCCGATGCCGCTGCGGAGTATTGCGGGACTATGAGTCCCGCGG
>QZJT01000020.1 GCA_003597935.1 Phycisphaerales bacterium
GCGTACCCGAGTAGTTGGAAGGCTGCCGAGGGTGAGCGCCCGCACATCGTACAGAAGTTCGTCAGCGAGGGCGGACGTGGTTTTGAGATTGTAATGATCATCACCAGTGATCTTCCACTCCCTCCTGGAACAGTTATTACGGAGCAGGGCCAAAGAGAAATGTTCGCGCCCTCAGAGTTGGGGGACATGTTGCCCGAGGGAGCCACTTTTGTTAATGCCCAGTCCACTC
Source organism: Phycisphaerales bacterium (assembly GCA_003597935.1). Taxonomy (GTDB): domain Bacteria; phylum Planctomycetota; class Phycisphaerae; order UBA1845; family UBA1845; genus SURF-32. Next base: position 230 of record QZJT01000020.1, read on the forward strand.
AGATCGAGGGCGTTCCAGCCGGGATCCTTGAGTATAGGATGCCTGGCGAGCGCGCAGGTATGAAGTTCATGAGTCAAGCTTGGATTCTCAACTTCCTCATAGGCAAGACTCTAGTCCAAGTTCAGTTCTCAGTAGCTGAGCTTCCTGGATCAAATGACGACGTATCGAGTCGCATGACCGCATTCAAACCCTTGTTCACCCTAATGGCCAACAGTATCGTGTTTCCTGACAAGTGGATCCCTGCCTCCGAAGCGCCGGCCAGCACCATTACTCCGTCGTCATCTTCGTTCCCGCTCCCGCTTGATGACCCTCCACTGCTTGTTATGACAGTCGTTGTAAGCTTGATCGTTACATGGACTCTAGGGCTAACGCCACCACTTCTGATTCGCTACGTTTTCGTGCGCCGTCCGCTGAGCAAGATGGCCGCCTCGTGGATCGCCGCCGGCTTCGCTGCCTTTTTCTGGCTCGGCTTCCGTGCATTGAGTCAGACGCAATGGGTTAGGTCCGGAACCGGAGCGGTCTGGATCATCATGTTTTTTGTAGCTCGCTGGATCATGTCTCGTGGGTACCGGCTTCGGACACAATCGCCAGAGCCGACAAGTGAGGGGTTACGGCCCTAGTCAACCGGCGCAGTCAAGTAGGACAGCTTCGGTCCGCCCTCGCCCTTAGCGAGAATCCACCGACCGCCGTAGACATCGCCAAGGGCGAACCCGCATAGTTGGCTGGTCATTGTTATCTTCGACGGATCATGTAAGTCAGTGACCACATCATTCCAGGCGTTCCAGGTTGGGTAAGCCTCTGCCATAAGCGTATGCGAATTCTTTAGCTTCACGCTCTCGGCGTTGATTATAGCTTGGGGTATGAATCCACATTCTCATTCCCGCCAGAGACCAGGTATTGTCGTGCAAGCGAAGCTGATGATCGTGAATGACGATGCCACACACGCCTTTTCCGCGCACGCGATCCTGAAGCTTGGCGTAAAACGGGCTAAAATGGGCACTGATTGCCCGGGAGTAGAGCCGTCCAAACTCAGCGTCTGCGATTTGCACAGGAATACGTGCATTGTCCGGATTGAAGGCAAGGCACGTATCCAACGCAATGACGCCTGGAAGTCGTGAGCGTTGTATCTGGTTGGCACCGTCGGCCACCCTGTCTTCAAGTTTCTCTGCATTCTTGACCCGCTTGGCGGCAATTCCAAACTTCATTCCATTGACACGGCAAGTCACGTCCGGCTCCTCGAAATCCACTGGGGTGAGATCGCTGGCGTAGCACACGGCGGCAACGTACAACTCGAATTGGACATCCCGACCCTTGGAATTCTTCCGGTCAGATTCAGGCATGACGGAATCTTTGATCAACGTCTTTAGCTTCCGCGTAAAGGCGTCATTTCCGGACTCGAAGGGTAGCTGATCGAACACAAACTCAAGTATCTGCATGTCCCGCAAAGCTTCAAGTGCCGTTTCAAACTCCGGATCGTCGTGCTCGATAACCCGACCTCTTTTGCCATTTGGACTGGAAAGTACACGATGCATCGCCGATAGGCGTGAGGAACTTAGACTGATGCCCAAGGACTGGAGGCGTTCGATGACGTAGGAGGATTTCTGTTGAAGCGTTCTTTGCATTGGCTTCTTCCATAGCAGCAGAATCCCGAGCACGCTCGGAGGGTCAGGCGGCATGGGTGAATGCTCTTCCCTGTCGGGCCGCCTCGTGGATGACGTTGTTAGGCAGGTCTTTCCAGCCGTCGAACGCCGCGCGGCTGACGACGAGGTGGTCCACCGGGACTGCCAGGGGCCGCAAGACCTGCCGGAGCCGGACCATCTCGGCACGTCGGGACCGCGGCATCGGCTCGACGACGAGGAAATCGAGGTCGCTGTCGTCGTTCGCAGTGTCGCGGGCGCACGAGCCGAACAGGATGACCTGCGACCCGGCCGGGGCTGCGTCGAGCAGCGTCCGTATCGCTTCGTCGATGGTGCTCCGATCGATCATCACGCTGCCGCTGTCGACGATACCGGATCGCCGGCCATCACGGAAGCAGCGGAACAAAAAAAAAGCCCGCCGATCGGCTCGGCGGGCGTCGGGTTCAAGCTCAAGACCTGGCAGCGGGGGGGCGTTTACTCTACTCCCCCCGCCTCCGCCGCGGCGGCGTCAGCGGTCGCCCGGCGGCATTTGGCCGAAGTGGCGGAAGAGCATCTCCCAGAACTCCGGCGGCAGGTCTTCCAGGTTGCCCTCGTAGTCGCCGCCGTATTGCTGCAGGATGTACTCTTCCAGCAGAATGGCCAACTCGGCGCGGAGAATCTCCACGTCGCCTTCGTCGCCGATCTCGAACCCATACTCCCTGATGAGCATCTCGATCAGCAGTTCGATCTCGGGGATCGGCCGCTCGGACGGCGGTTCGACGAGATAGAGTTCGTACGGCGCCTCTTCGATGCCGTCCAGCGGGGCGCCGCGGATCACCTGGTTGGACACCGCGAAGGCGTTGTCGCCGATGAAGAGGCCGCGCATGAACGACGTGTACTGGAACAGGCTGACCGTCTGGGTGCTGATCCTGCCCAATGACTCGAAGCCGGCTTCGGTCGAGACGCGGTAGAAGGCCACGCCCTCGAAATAGTCCGGATCGAACGGGAAGGGGTCGATGAAGGGCGGATCGAACGGCTCTTCGCCTTGGCCGTCGGGATCCTCCATCGGCGGTCCGGAGGGACCGTCGCCGTCCGGATCCTCCATCGGAAAGTCGCCGCCCTCGTAGGGGGGAACCTCAAAGCCGCCGTCACCGCCGCCTTCGTCACCCTCCTCGAAGCCGCCGTCGAAGCCGCCATAGATCGTCACCGGCACCGCCACCAGCCCGCGCTGGGCGAACCAGGTGAAGGCCTTGGGGTTCCACAGCGCCTCGGACCAGGCGTCGCCCTCGCCCACCACCTCGTTGTGCAGCAGTTGCGGATCGGCGAAGTCCGTGATGTCGAAGATGGAAAGCTGCACCCCCAGGGAGAAGCTGTTCTCGGGGATGTGCTGGCCCACCGTCAGCAGGTGGTTCTCATCCATCGGCACAATGTAGGTCGAGAAGCCCGGCACCTTCAGTTCGCCGACGACCACGGGGTTGGTCGGCTCGGACAGATCCAGCGTAAAGAGCGGATCGATCTGTTCGAAAGTGACGACGAAGCCGCGGTTGCCCACGAAACGGGCCGCCTGGATCGTCTCGCCCGGGGCGATGCCCTCGATGCTGCCGACCACGTTCAGCGCGTCGTCGACCTGCTCCAGCACGTAGACGTTGTTGCTGGACTGGCTGACGCCGTTCTCGTCGAAGATCGGCCCGACGGTGGTGGCGATGCGCAGGCGCGCCTCGAACTCGCTCATCGAATACTGGTTGAGCACCCGGCCGGGCACCTGGCCGGAGGCGGTCAGCGCCACGCCGTCCTCACCCAGCGCGAACTTGTACAGGTTGGTCGTCTCGCGCAGCTCACCGGTGAAGTCGTACTGGGTGTCGGTCAGATAGATCGCGTCCGTCGAGGCGTACACCAATCCCGGCTGGGCCAGCACGCCCAGCGAGGTGAACTCGCCGCCGGCGGTGACGTCCATGCTGATCAGCGTCACGATGCCGAAGCCGTCCTCGGCGACGGGGTGATACACCGCGCCCGCGGAGACCACGTCGCCGCTGCGGGTTTCGCCGTCGGGGCCGACGGTCTCGAAGTCCGGCAGCAGGGCGTCGGCCGTCAGTTCCACCGATGCCACGTCGTCGGTGCCCAGCGGCAGGATGTCGAAATAGAACTGCGGGTAGTTCGCCACCACCAGGTGCAGCACGCCGTCGATCATGCGGCTGGAGACGGCGTTGCCCTCGAAGGACGCCTCCGTCTCGATCGTTGGGTTGTTGCGTTCCGTGATGTCGATGACGCTGACGATGGTCTTCGGACGCTCCAGTTCCGGAATGATGCCCGGGCCGGGCTCGATGCCCATCTCGCCGAAGGCGATATCCGGCCCGCCGATGGCGAAACCGTCGGAGTAGTAGAACCCGCCGTAGGTGGCGGTCAGCGCCACCAGGCGGTCGCCGATCAGGTACAGATCGCGGCCGGCGCCGGTCAACTCGACCGACGCCACCACGGCCATGTTCGCCGGATCCTCCATGCTCACGATGCGGACGATCGAGTGGTCGAACTGCGAGTCGTCAATCAGATAGAGGTGGGCGCCGTCGGTTTTGATGACGTCGGATTCGTCGACGCCCTGCTCCTGCAGCGTGGTGCCGGAGAAGCCGAAGTCCTCGTCGGAACCCTCGCCGTCGCCCAGGCCGGAGTCATTGCCGCTGGGCGCCTCGGGAGAAGCGCCGTCGCCGGAATCCTCGATCGGCCCATCGCCGTCTTCGACGCCGCGGCCGTAGTCGGCGTATTCTGAGTTGCGCCGGACGACTTCGGCGCGGAAGTACTCGACCAGTTCTTCGTCGGAGGCGAACCGCGCCATTTCGGCGGTCGTCTTCGGCCCGTCATCCGCAGGCGGGTCATTCAGCGTGCAGCCGGCCAGGGTCAACAGTCCCGCGGCGATCCACAATCCGTGCATCCTCATGGGGGAGAACTCCAAGACACAAAGGGACTCTCTACCAACGACGCGCCAACGCCATAACGGTACGTTTGCACCAACTGACCGGTCAAGGTCGGCGCCGCCTCGGCCTCCGTCATATCGGCTCGAAGGCCGGGCGCAGCGTCGGGCCGGTCCAGCGCTGCGGATAACGCCGCCGCAGTAACGCGAGTGCAGCGAACCGCCGGGCGGACCGGCACGGCGGCGTCGCAGCACGCTTGCGACTGGGCAGCGCTTAGGAGGGCAGTTCGTGAAAGGCCAGCACGTCGCGGGCCAGATCCAGCGTGGCTACGGAGGGCGGACGGGCTCGGTGCAGGGCGCCGGGATTGATCACGCGGGCGGTGCCGACGCGCTCGTCGCGACGGACGTGCGAGTGTCCGTGGAGGACATAGTCAGTGCTTGGACGGTGCAGCGCCGATAAAAAGGGCCGCTCATGGCCGTGAAAGACTGCCAGCGTGCGTGCCGCCAGTGTCAGCACGACGGGGACGGCGGCGGGCAGCGGCAGCCCCAGGCCGGCCACGTAGCGCTCCAGCGCCGGGTCAGGATCGTCGCAGTTGCCCCACACGTACGTGCAGGCACGGCCCGCCAGCAGGTCGAACACGTCCATCCCGCCCACGTCGCCGCAGTGGATCAGGTATTCGGCGCCGGCCTGATCGAAGAGGTTCAAGGCCCGCCGTACCGGCTCACACCGGCCGTGGCTGTCCGAGAGGATGCCGACGATCAAGCCTCCATCCCTCCTGCGCGGCCGTCATCCGCCGACAGAGACGCGATCCGCAGCTCCGTCGCTGGTCGAAACTCCGCGCGGGCTGAAGCCCGCGGCTCGCCCACTGAAGCCCGCGGCTCGCCGGCGGCGCATGATCGCGCATGGTGACCTAGCCACCTTCCGGAGGAGTGTAGCCCCAGTACAGCTTGGGATCATCCCAGATGATCTGCCCGTTTTCCCAGTCGCCGTCGGTGACGAACCGGGTCACGTCGAACCGCTCGATGGTGCCGGACAGGAACAGGACATTGGCGCCGCGGTCGTGGACGCGGCCGGCGGCCCGCGGATCGCCATGGGGCACGTTCGGCGCCGTGTCGAACATCAGCACCGTGGAATGGACCCGCCGCTCGAACCGTCGCGCCGGCAGCGGATCGTCGCCCATGTCGGGAAACCCGGGCGTGACGCTGCCGCCGTCGTCCCGTCCGGTCCCGTCCAGCACGCGGTTCATGGCGTAGTGGAACTGGTTCTTGCCAGTGTTGCTGAACGCAAGATCGGTCAGGTTCTTTTCCGGGCAGATCCAGACGTGGATGTTCGGCAGTTCGACGATCTGGTTTCCCCGCCGCTCGAACTCCGTGTAGGGCGGCAGGCCGAGGTAGGGCGGCAGGACGGTAAACCAGGTGTGCGGCTTTTCCATATTCAGGTAGGTGCCCTCGGTCGCGAGGTAGTCGTGGTAGTCGCCGCGGTACATCTGCCAGGCGTTGGCCCACTGTCGCAGGTTTTGGGCGCAGAGCACCTGCCGGGTCGCCGCCCGGACCTTGCTCAGCGACGGCAGCAGCACAGCCAGCAGCAGCGCGATGATCGCGATGACCACCAGCAATTCGAGTTGACTCAGCGCCTGACGCTGTGCCTGGCGCCCCTGGATGGCGGTCCGGCCGCCGTGTCTCTCAGCCACTTCTGCGCCTCCGTCGGTGCTCCGGACTCAGTGATTCCACAATGGGGCGGCAGGCTAAGCCAATGGGGATAGTTCCGCAAGCCGTCCACCGCTCGGCGGGACGTCTTCGCCGGTTCATCAGATAGCGTTCATCCGCCCGCCGGCGGCCACCACGGTGCCGAGAAACGCCTCGAAGCGGCGATACGCCCAGCGCGGACTGGCCTGGATCCTCAGAGTGAAGGTATATGCGTATCCTTCTCGAACGATGGCGCGAACCGCGATTCGCGCGTCCGGTGAGGCGCACTGAACCTCGGCCCCTTCGAAAGCCCCCACCTGGGCCGCAGTCGGCTCGAGCACGGCCGTCAGTCGCTCCACCAGGCCCAACTGCCGCCGGCAGGCGTCGGCGGCGGCCTCGGCCGCGCTGCCATTGGTGCCGGCCGCCCGCCTTTCCACGCTCAGCAGGGCCGACGGACGGTCGCCGGTATCCAGCGCGTATCGCACCATCGAGCCGTTGGCGCTTCGGCCGCCTTCAACCGGTCGAAAGTCCCCAGGGACGCGGAAGGTGATCCCCCAGCCGGGTGGATGCACGCCGACGGCGCCGCGGCGGGCGGTCAGAAGGGCAGCCAGCAGCATCGACGCGACAAAGAGCGCCAGGGACACGGCCAGCGCGCGCCGGGGCCGGCGGGCGGCGCGGTGGGTGTTGACGGTCAGTTCCACGGGGGCATGGTAGGGGCGTGGCGTCGGACCTGCCAGCGTTGACGGTTCGCCCGCGTTTCAATAGATTCAGGCTGAGGGTGTTGGCGGGGAACGTCCGGGGCGGGCGTCGCCGGCGGACCGCACCGGTAGGAGACTCTCTGAGGCGCGTATGGCCAGGCGATCCGCAACGCCCCGCTCGACGGGCTTCATGGACGACTTTCGCCGTTTCCTGCTGCGCGGGCTGGCCGCCCTCTTGCCGGCCCTGCTGACCATCGCCATCCTTGTCTGGGCGTACCGTTTCGTCGACGCCAATATGGGCACCTACATCACGCGGGCGATGCTGGCGCTGTGCCTGGCGGCCAGTGACAGCCCTCCCGGCGGGCTTCTCAGCGCCGAGGACGCCCTCCGCTACGGCGAGCCGATCGACCAGTGGGATGAATCCGGCCGGCGCCTGACGGTCGAAGCCGTTGTGCTGCAGCGCTACGCGGCGGCCCAGGCGCAGACCCGCGACGCCGACCTGCGGGAGGACCAGCGCAGCGCGGCCCGGGCGCGGGTGGCCGAGATGGAACCCCGGCACAACCGCACCATGTGGCGCATCTTCTTCAGCAAGTACAAGCTGCACCTGCTCGGTTTCGTCATCGCGGTGATTTTCGTATACTTTCTGGGCTATTTCCTGGCCAGCTTCATCGGCCGGTCCGCCTGGCGGTCGGCCGAGAGCCTGATCACGCGCGTGCCGCTGATCAAGCAGGTGTACGTGAACATCAAGCAGGTCACGGATTTTCTGTTCTCCGAGCGGCGGGTGGAGTTCTCCGGCGTGGTGGCGGCCCAGTATCCTCGGCGGGGTCTGTGGTCGATCGGTCTGGCAACCGGTCCGCCGCTGCGGGCGATCCAGCGGGTCTCGGAGAACGACTTGGTGACCGTGTTCATCCCCAGTTCTCCCACGCCGGTCACCGGTTACGTAATCACGGTGCCGCGGGAAGACGTCATCGAGCTGGAAATGACCATTGACGAGGCGCTTCGCTTCACCATCAGCGGCGGCGTGCTCAAGCCGGGCACCGTGCTGGCGGAGAGCGAAGGCGCGGATTGAAAGGACGATCGGTCCGCGCCGGCGGATCGAGGAGCGTAAAGAGTATGCAGATTTCCGTCATCGGACGCCACGTGGACATCACTGACGAGATTCGAAGCTACGCCCAGGAGAAGGGCGCCAAGCTGCCGCGGTTTTACGATCGCGTATCGTCCATCGAGTTCGTCCTGGATCACGAATCCGACCACCTGACCGCCGAGGTGATCGTCAAGGCCGACCGGACGCACGAGTTCGTGGCCCGGGAGACGGGCAGCGACCCGGCCGCGCTCATCGACGTCATCGTGGAAAAAATGGAGCGGCAACTCAAGAAACACAAGGAAAAGTCGCGCAATCACCGCCACGGCGGCGCCAAGGACGTGACCGGGGAACCCTGACGCCCGCCGCGACGGACCGAGCCTCGAGGACGAAGCGATGAAACTGTCCGAGTTGATCATACCGGGCGCCGTCATTCCCGAACTGGAAGCCACGGACCGCAATGGCGTCATCCGCGAACTGGTCGAGTCGTTGCGCGACCACGCGGTCTTCGATCCGGACGACGAGGAAAAAATCGTCCAGGCGGCGGTCGCCCGCGAGCGGCAGGGGAGCACCGGCTTCGGCAAGGGCGTGGCGGTGCCGCACGTGAAGCACAAGGGCGTCAAACGGATGGCGGCGACCATCGGCCGCTCCAGCCGGGGCGTGGACTTCGCCGCCCTGGACCGCGCCCCGGTCTATACCATCGTCCTGCTGCTGAGCCCGGCGGACGATGCCGAGGGCCACCTGGGGGCGATGGAGAAGATCTTCCGGCACCTCCAGCGGGACAGCTTTCGCCGTTTCCTGCGGCAGGCCGAGTCGCGGGAGGCGATTGTCGAGTTGATAAACGAGTCCGACGACGTGCAGTCGGAATGACGCGGCGGGGGTTGGGAGGCCGGCGATTGAAGGACGAGCGGAGCGTCAATCCGAGACCGCAGCGCTGCGGCGCCGGCCGGACGGCGCGTTGACCGGCGATGCTCAACCGGAGGCGCGACCCAGTGCCGGGACCCCCGTCCGAGATTCGTGAGGTGACGGTCACCAACGCCGAGGGCGTTCACGCCCGGCCGGTGATGAGGCTGGTCGACGTGGCGTCGGCCTTCGCCTCGCGGATCACCGTCGCGAACGTCAGCGGCACCGGGGAGGAACTCGACGGTAAGAGCGCGATGAGCCTGATGCTGCTCGACGCCCCGAAGGGATCGGTCCTGCGGATCCGGGCGTGGGGCGAAGATGCGGCCGAGGCGGTGGACGCGATGGTCAGACTCATCGAGAACGGTTTCAGCGATCCATCCGCGTAGTGCCTCGCGGGCCCGGCGCCCGGCAGCGCCCGAAGGCAGACTTGCGAACGGATGTTCGGGTCCTCATGGAAATCCTGCGAGGAATCTCAGTCACGGCCGGCGTCGCCATCGGCGAGGCCGTCATCCTCGACGCGGAGGAATATCGCATTCCCCACCGCACCGTCCCGGAGCAGGCGGCCGAACGCGAAGTGGAACGGCTCCGGGCCGCCATCGCCGTCTCGATCGAGGAGCTGGAGCGCCAGGCCCAGTGGATGAACACGCACTTCGGCCGCGACGCCGCCAACGTCTTCACCTGGCACGTGGGCGTCCTCAGCGACAGCAAGCTGCAAGGCGGCATCGAGTCGCTGATCGTGGACAAGGCGTACAGCGCCGCCTACGCCACCAGCACGGTCATGCGGAGCTATCAGCGGCGTTTCCTGCAGATGTCCGACCCGCTGCTGGTCGAACGCATCCGCGACGTGCAGGACATCGAGCGGCGGCTGCTGCGGAACATCCTGGGCGACGCCCGCGAAGACCTGGCCCACCTGACCAGGCCGGCGATCCTGATCGCCCACGACCTGACGCCGACCCAGACGGCCCGCCTGGCCGATACGCTGGTGATCGGCGTGGCGCTGGACGTGGGCGGGTCGACGTCGCATACGGCGATCCTGCTGCGATCCTGGGGCAAGCCGTCGGTCATCGGCCTGGGCGACGTCTCCACCCGGGTCAGCGGCGGCGACACCGTCGTCATCGACGCCGCCAACCAGTTGGTGCTTTCCGACCCGGATCGCCCGACCCTGGAGTCCTACCGCAGACAGGAGGCCAGCTTTGGCCGCCTGATGGACGAGTGGGAATCCCTGCGGGCGATGGCGGCCGTCACCGGCGACAACGTCGCCATCCGGCTGATGAGCAACATCGAGTTCCCGCACGAGGCGAAGGCCAGCGTCGAGCAGGGGGCGGACGGCGTGGGCCTGTACCGGACGGAGTTCCTGTTCCTGCACCCGGACGGGCCGCCCGGCGAGGAGGCTCAGTACCAGGCCTATCGGGCCGCGATCGCGGGGGCGGCCGGGCGGCCGATCACCATCCGCACCTTCGACCTCGGCGCCGACAAGTACACCCAGGAGAAGCGCTACGAGCAGGAGCGCAACCCCATGCTCGGGCTGCGGTCGATCCGCTACAGCCTGGCGAACGTGGGGATGTTCAAGACGCAGTTGCGGGCGATCCTGCGGGCCTCGGTGGAGGGCGACGTGCGGCTGATGTTCCCGCTGCTGGTGAGCCTGATGGAGTTCCGGCAGGCGAAGATGACGCTGCACGATGCGATGGAGGACCTGGAGGAGCAGGGCATCCCCTTCCGGCGCGACATCCCGGTGGGGATGATGCTGGAAACGCCGGCCGCGGCCATCCAGGTGAAGGAGTTCTGCCGCGAGGTCGATTTCCTCAGCATCGGCACCAACGATTTGCTCCAGTACCTGCTGGCGGTGGACCGAGGGAACGAACAGGTGTCCCGGTTTTACGATTCCTCTCACCCGGCGCTGATCCGGGTGCTGCGGGACGTGATCCGGATCGCCGGCCGGTCGCAGGTGGAGTGCAGCCTCTGTGGCGAAATGGCCGGTCAGCCGCTATATACATTACTGCTCCTGGGTCTGGGCCTGCGCGTGTTCTCCATGGCGCCGGCCAACATCCCGGAGGTGAAGAAACTCATCCGTCTCGCGAAGATCAGTCACGCACAGCGCGTGGCCCGTCGCGCGCTGACGTTTGAAACGGCCCGGCAGGTCACCAACTACCTGCGCGAGGAAACAAGGAAAGTGCTGCCCGAGGATCCGTTTTGAGTTGGGACGACGTCGGCTCGAGGCGGCACGGATAGACGATCGAACGGTGCGTCCGCGGCGCGGCCGCCTTCGCCGAAGGCGCCGCCCCGGCGGCGCCGGCGGCGCCCGCCCAGGGCGGGGTCCACGATGTGTGCGACGGCCTTCAGGGGTTGCGGCTCGCGATTCACTTTCGCATCTCATCAGACGTGCGGTTCATCTCGCACCACGACGCGATGCGGATGTTTCAGCGCGCGCTGGCCCGGGCGGGCCTGCCGGTCGCGTACAGCGAGGGCTTCAATCCGCACCCGCGGTTGAGCCTGCCGCTGCCGCGGCCGGTCGGGATGGCCAGCGAGGCCGAACTGCTGCTGGTGCGGCTGACGGCGCCGGTCGGAGCGGACGAGGCCCTCGCCCGCCTGGCGCCGCAGATGCCGAAGGGCATCGAGCTGACGCGCATCGAGTGCGTCGCGCCCGACGGCAGGGCGAGCGAGTTCGAACCGGTCGCGGCCCGTTACCGACTGGCGGCCGCGCCGGATGAGCATCCGCCCGACCTGGCCGCGCGTGTGGCCGCCGTTCAACACGCCGACGTCGTTCCCGTCATTCGCGTGGATCGAAAGACATCCAGAGTGCGCACGCTCGATCTGAAGGATTTCCTGATGGACATCCAACTGGCCGCGGACTCTGGCGTGGACTTCTGGCTCAAAGTCACCCCTCAAGGCTCGATCCGCCCGTCTGAAGTCGCCGCTACGCTGGGATACGATGCGGATTCGATCAACCATCGCATCCGCCGGCTGGAGGTCCGATGGTCAACTCGACGGAATCAACCGAGTCACAACGCACAGCAGTAACCGAAGACGTCTCGCAGGAGAGCAAACCCACGGAAAAGAAGACGCCCACCCGCGGCCGCAGGAAGAGCGTGCGGAAGCGCGCGGGCAAGAAGAAGACCGCTGCCGGGGGCGGGATCAACACTGAAGGGACCACCGGCCTTGTGGCCGGCGCGGTCGCGCCGAAGGTAGACGACCCGGGTCATGGTGCGGCAGGTGCGACGGCCGCCGCTGCCACGCAGGAGGGCAAGAAGAAGACCGGCCGCAAGCGGGCTGCACGTCGCAAGAAGGTCAGCGGCGAGCCTCAACCCGCGACGAAGGGCGAGACGGCCCAGTCGTCGATGGAATCGTCCAATCCGCCCTCGGCGGCCTCCGATCAGCGGTCGCCGGCTGCCGGTGGCAGCGATGAAGCGCCCGCTGCCCGGGCCGTCGCCGAGCCAACCGGCGCCGGCGGGAAAGGCGCTGCCGCGGGCGGGGCGTCGAAAGCCCCGGCGGAGCGCGAAGCGGCGCGCAGCGGACAGCCCGCGCGGGCGGGAGATGCCCGCGTATGGCCACCCTACGACCCGCGGCTGAATGCCGTGCGACCGTCGCTGAGGCGGCGGATTCGGGGGCGGAGCGGCTCTTCCGGGGAACACCGGCTGGAAGCCGGTGCCACACCAGAAGGCCACCGGTTGGAAGCCGGTGCCACACCGGAAGGTCGCCGGCTGGAAGCCGGTGCCTCACTGGAAGGTCACCGGTTACAAACCGGTGCCACACCGGACAGCCACCGGCTGGAAGGCGGTGCCACACCCGTCTCGTCCGACGCACGTTCCGAACCCGGGGTGGGGGGCGAAACGCCCACTGGACGCAAACGGCGCCGGCGCGGGGGGAGGCGTCGCCGCCGTGGGGCCGGCGCGGCCGCGCCCACGCCGGCGGAGCCGCTCAACGACGAAACCGACGAGGACGATTTCGCCGAGCCATCGGAGGACGTGGACGACGCGGCGCTCTCGGCGCCGCAGCCGTCCGAGGCCGCCGGTCAAACCGCTCGAACGCCGGCGCGGGCGCCGGAGGTCCTGCCGGGCCGGTCGACGAAGTCGGTCGGCGCCAAGCCGTTCCTGAAGGGCCGGCAGATGCTGGTCAACATCTCCGGCAGCGAAGAGTGCCGGATCGCGGTCATCCACGACGGGAAGCTCGAAGAACTTTTCATGGAGCGTCAAAGCTCCGCCTCCCACGTCGGCAACATCTACAAGGGGCGCGTCACCAACGTCGAACCCAGCATTCAGGCGGTGTTCGTCGATTTCGGCCTTCCGCGCAACGGCTTCCTGCACATCTCCGACGTACACACGCGGTATTTTCCCGACCGCAAGTCGGAGAGCGAGGACGTGGGCCGCAAGATCGCCCGCCGCGACCGGCCGCCCATCCAGACGTGCCTGCGCCGGGGGCAGGAAGTGATCGTGCAGATCACCAAGGAAGGCGTCGGCACCAAAGGCCCGACGCTGACGACGTATCTGTCCATCCCGGGCCGATACCTGGTGATGATGCCGGGCATGAGCAAGCTGGGTGTGTCGCGCCGCATCGAGGACGACGCCGTCCGCCGCGAAATGCGCGACATCCTGAACGAACTCGTGCTCCCCGACGACATGGGCTTCATCCTGCGGACCGCCGGCATGGGGCAGAACAAGCGCGAACTGCAGCGTGACCTGAACTATCTGACGCGGCTGTGGAAGACGATCGAGGAACGCAATGCCAAACTGGCGGCGCCGGTCGAACTCTATCGCGAATCGGACCTGGTCACGCGGACCATCCGCGACGTGTACACCTCGGATTACGAGTGCATCGTGGTCGATGATCCGCAGGTCTGCGATCAGGTGGAGGAGTTCCTGCGGATCGCCACGCCGCGCACCAAGGGCCAAGTGGTGCGGTACGACCGGCGGGAGCCGCTCTTCCACCACTACGGGATCGAAGAGGAGATCGCGCGGCTGAATTCGCGGCACGTGCCGCTGCCGTCGGGCGGATCGCTGGTGATCGACTCGCACGAGGCGATGGTGACGATCGACGTCAACAGCGGCCGCTTTCGATCGCCCGATAACGCGGAAGAGACGGCGCTGCGGATCGACCTGGAGGCGGCCGAGGAGATCGCCCGGCAACTGCGCCTGCGCGACCTCGGGGGCCTGATCGTGTGCGACTTCATCGACATGCGCTTGCAGAGCAACTGCCGCAAGGTGGTCAATGCGCTGAAGAACGCACTCAAGAAGCACAAGGAGCGGGCCCGGGTGCTGAACATGAGCCCGTTCGGCCTGGTCGAGATCACCCGCCAGCGGCAGCGGCCGTCGATCATGCGCTCGATCTACCAGGACTGCCCCTGCTGCAAGGGCCGCGGGATGATCAAGACGGCCGAGTCGATGACGCTGGACGTGACGCGGTTCATCCAGTTCGCGGCCTATCAGGACGCCGTCTGTTCGGTGCGACTGCGGGTGTCCGACCCGGTGGCGCACGAAGTGCTCAACCGCAAGCGGGCCCACATTCACCGGATCGAGTCCGAGACGGGCAAGCGGATCGTGATTGAGGGCCGCGACGGCTTGCAGGGCGACCAGATCGAGGTGGAGTGCCTGGACGAGCGCGGCAACCTGGTGGAGCTGCCGGGCTTCAGCGACCTGAGTCAGCCGGTCGGGGCCGCGCCGGCCGCGGCGGCGTCGCGGGCGGGGCGGTACAGGCGGCGCTGAATCCCGAAAAGGGGGTTGACTTCGCCTTGACAAAAGATTACACTACGGCGGTCAAATGAAGCAGGCACCGCGACGCGGAATCACGTCTGCGCGTCACGCTTGAGGTGCCGGGGTCATGGGTCGAGGTTTTGCCGGTGCGGCTGGGCCGCGTCCGGCGCCCACTCTGTCAAAGCCATTACAGGAGGCAAGAACATGCGGAACAAATGGATGGTCGGATTGTGCTGCGCTCTGTCGGCGTCGTTGGCGCTGGGGCAGCACTCGGAGGACAACGAGGGTCTCAACGCGACACCGGAAGGGACGGACCTGAACGGTCAGTCCGGGTATTACAACCCGGTGAATCCGGGCAGCGTGACCGCCAAGGTCTACACCTACACGGACAACGGCCTGGGGTTCCCCGCGAACCCGAACGGCGGCGACAAGTTCGTCGGCGGCACCGGTCCTGGCGGGAGCGTCTTCGTCCGTTCGCAGAAGGACATCACCTTCGGCGATGGAACCGGCGTGTGGCGGGTGTCGTTCGACATCGCCGCCAAGTTCATCGGCAACTTGCCGGCGGCGCAGAATCTGGGCAGCTTCTCCACCCAGACGTTCCCGGGCGACCAGACGTTCATCGCCTTGGCCAGGTGGACTGATCCCAACACGGCCGAGAAGTGGAACTGCGACGTCGTGTGGTTCAACAACGTGAACGGGCAGCTCACGGAGATCATCCCGGATGCCAATTTCCAGGGGCTGGCCGTAAACCACTGGTATCGCGAATCCTGGACGTTTGATCTGGACAGCCACAAGTTCCTCGAGGTGTCGATCACCGATCTTTCCACCGGCGTGACGCACACGTATGAGCCGGTGGACCGGTATCTGTATGGCGGCCAGAACGGCGCCCCGGCCCCGGACGGGTTCCGCTACTTCGCCGGCTCAGCGAATCCCGCCGGCAACACGCTCGCCTTCGACAACCTCGTGATCGAAGAGGTCTCGGAAGGCCCGTTCTGCAACTACACGCTGAAGAAGTCCAAGGGCAAGAAGTGCGACAGTTGCCCGGCGAAGGGCTCCAACGTGGCGACCGAGGAAGTCTGCGAGGTCGTAAAGGACTGCACCAAGAAGTACAAGGAGACGATCGCCTGCCCGGGCGGCGGCGACGGCAAGTGCAAGCTGAAAGGCAAGCGCACCTCGTGCGAATAGCCTGATCCGAATGCGTGGTCGCATGGTCGCTCGGCGCGTTGGACGCCGCCAGTGACCCGCCCCGCCCCCGAGGCATTGAGTGCCCCGGGGGCGGCTCCTTTTTCCGGCTGACGCGGGCGAGCCGCCCGGAACGCGGCACGTCGCGTGCGGGGGGACTGCGCCGTATAATCCGGCCCGCTGAAACGGACCGCACGAGCCTCAGACCCGGAATGGAGGTTACCTGATGTCGCCACACGTTCGATTCCCCGCGGACCGCGCGCTTTGCCTGGTGCTCGCCTGCACGCTGGGCGGCTGTGAACGGTCCGGGCCGCAGAAGCCGACCGCCCTTCCCCCCACCGCCGAGAAGCGGGCGGACGGCAGCAAGCCGGCGCCGAAACCCGGCAGCGAGACGGCCGGGCAGCGCGACGCCGCGGATGCCCCGGCCGCGGCGCCTCAGGCGGCGACTTCACCGGCAGGCGGCCCGGGAACCTCCGATTCTCAGTCGGCGCTGCCGCCCGGGCACCCACCCATCCCCGCGCAGAGCGCAACGGGCGCGCGGCCGGCCGTGGTGGGAACGGCGGTGACCGACAGCGTGCTGACGCTGCCGGGCGTGAAGCTGGCGGTGCCCGAAGGATGGGTGAGCAGACCCGCGACGCCCGGCGGGATGGGGCCGGTCGCCGTTTTCGAGCTGCCGGGTTCAGACGGGGCGGGGGCGGCCGAGGTGCGCATCACCCACTTCCCCAACATGAAGGGGATGGACCAGATGAACATCGACCGCTGGCTGGGGCAGGTGCAGACCGCCGAAGGGCAGCCGATCTCGCGCGAAGACGCCGACATCTCCGTCGATTCGCGCGACGGCGTCACGCTGACCGTGGTGGACGTCTCGGGATCGGTGCCGTCATCCGGCGCGATGGTGGACGCGGGCGGGGGGCGGATCGAGGACGGTCGCATGATCGCGGCGATCATCGATCACGACCTGGGGCCGCACTACGTCAAGGTGCTCGGCCCGGCCGCAACCATGGGACGATGGAGCGATTCCATCCTGGCCTTCATCCACAGCGCCGAAGCGACGCCGCCGTAGCGAAGGCGCGGCGGCAGATCCGGGGTCGAAGGCCGAAGGTCAAACGTCGAAGGTCAAAGGTCGAAGGTCTGGTGATCGGGGTCACGTCTTGCAGCGGGAACCCGAGTCCCGTTCCCGTGCTGGTGCGGCGGAAAGAAACGCCGCGACGCCGGCCGGTGCATCCGACGGGTGCGGGCGGGCGAAGGATCGCCGCCGCCGCACAAGCGCATAGGCGGCGGAAAACGACGCCACCATCGCACCGAAGACGGCCACGATCGACATGGCGGGCGGCAGGTCCCACGTCCAGCTCGCCGTCAGTCCGAAGACGGTGGCGATCATGCCCAGTGACCAGCCGGTCAGCAGCCGCGCCGTGGCGGAATCGAAGAACATCATCGCGCACACCGCGGGGGCCACCAGGAAGCTGAACACCAGCAGCACGCCGGCGATCTGAACCGAACTGGTGACCACCAGTCCGAACGTCATGTAGAACAGGAAGTCCCACCCGCGCCGGGCCGAGGCGGTCATCGTGCGGCCGTGGTCGCGCGAGATGGCGAAGAAGGGGCGTCGGAACGTCCAGTGGATCAGCCCCACCCCGCCATAGATGACCAGCGTCTTGTAAACCTGCGGCCACGTCACGAACAGCAACTCGCCCTCCAGCATGCTCTTGAGTTGTTCGGTCTCGACGGCGGACTTGGACAGGATCAGCAGTGTGACGGCCGTGCTGACGGCATACGTGATGCCGATCATCGCTTCCTGTGGCACGCGGTGGTCCTTGAAACGGGCGAGCGAAAACACGGCCGCGCCGACGAAGGTGAACACCAGCGACACCAGGTATATTGCGATCGAACCCGGCTCAAGGCCGCAGATCAGCCCCACGGCCGTACCCATCGCCGCGATCTGCGCCAGCGCCAGGTCGACGAAGATCACCCCGCGCATCACGACGTGCAGACCCAGGTAACAGTGGATGCCGGTCAGCACCGCACAGGCGATGAAGGGAAGCCAGATGATGTCAAGAACGTCGGTCACGGGTCACCTCATTCACTCATTCCCTTCTTCGATCACGGGTCGCCTGCAACGGGCGTACTCGGCGTTTTGGCCTTCCCGGTCGCCTCGAGGGCGCGGATGAGCGTCTCGACGTTGTATTCGAAGAGCTTTTCATACGTGTCCGCCTGCGACAGCGCTTTGACTTCCTGCGCCAGCACGACGGCCTGACCTCCGACGCGCGTGGCGACCGATTCGGCGTTCGACAGGCTGTTGAAGGATTCCACGATGACCACACGGGTGTCCGTCGCTCTCATCGTCTCGACGCAGTCGGCCAGGTGCTGCGGCCCCGGCGAGACGCCCGGCTTGGGCTCGATCTCGTCGACGGCGACGAGGCCGAAGCGATCCAGAAAATAGGGCCAGGTGCGGTGATAGACGACGACGCGAGCGCCGGCGTATGGCTTCGTCCGCGCCTCCAGCCGGCCGGCCAGATCGCGCAGGCGGGCCGCGAACTCCTGATAGCGCGCCTCGAACGCCTCGGCGTGGGCCGGGTCCGCGCGTTTCAGGGCGTCGGTTATGTTCCGGCCCACGATGACGCCGTTGAGCGGATCGAGCAGGTAGTGGATGTTGCCGTATGCGTGGATGTCGCCCAGCGCCCGCGTCGCCTCGCCGCGCCGGGGGACTTCCTTGAGGGTGATGCCGCGCGACACGTCCACGTTGCCGTCGCCGCCCGGCAGCAGCTCGCGCTTGCGGGCGCCCTTCAGCAGCAGCGGCGCCCACAGCTCTGCGTCCAGCCCGCTGTGGATGAACAGATCGGCGCGTTTGACCATCATCATGTGACTGGGTTTGGCCTGCACGTTGTGGATGTCTTCCGGCCCGCGCATGACGGAGTCGATGTCCACGAAGTCGCCGCCGATCTGACGCGTGATGTCCGCCAGCGCCGGCGTGGTGGTGACCACGCGGACGGCGGCTCGCCCCTGCGATACACACAACGCGAGGGCGCCCACTGCGCACCCAACGGCCGCGGGGCGAATGGTGTTTCCGAGTCGGGCCCTCACTGCAGCTCCGGGCGGTTGCAACCAGGCACGTCCGCCCGGGCTGAAGCCCGCGGCTCGCCGGCCGCCGCTACTGGTGAATGAACAGTGCATTGCCGCCCTCCTCGTGCGCATCTCCCTCAGCGGCTTCCTCGGCGTGTTCTTCGGCGCTGACGCCGAACTGCGCTTCGAAGAACCCCGTGATGAAGCCCTCGGTGGCGGCCAGCGCGCCGGTCAGCGCGCCCTGAAGCACGCTGTCGCGGACGATCGTATCGCAACCGGCGGCGGCATACGTGATACACACCGTTGCCAGGATCAGTCGTTTCGTCAGTTGCTTAAATCGCATGATTGGTTCCTCCTATCGAAAACGTGCAGTGGAAGCCGGGACCGCGCGATCTGATGTAGGGCGCTTGATCGTCGGCCAGCGGCGGACGGCTTCGATCGAGCCCTGCGAAGAATCCGCTCCCTCACGGTCGCGGCTCTGATCCGCCATTCGACATTCGCCATTCGACATTCGCCATTCGACATTCGACATTCGACATTCGACATTCGACATTCGACATTCGACATTCGACATTCGACATTCGCTATTCGCACTATCGCCTCACCCAGTACGGGTGGGGCGGATGGGCGCCGATCACGCCCGTGAACTGCAAGAAAACCGCCTCTTCGCTGCGGTCGCCATCGTCCAGTTCGAACATGCGGTGCTGGTATTCGAGCCGCATGCGCAGGAACTCGGTCAGATACCAGGTCACATAGGGTGAAATGGCGATATCGTAGTCATCCGGACCGCGCGATTCAGAATTGGGAAACTCGGAATAATCACCGCGCAGCCCCACGTACCAGTCGCGGTGGAACTGATACTGGGCGAAGGCGTAGGCGCCGAAGGCGTGATTGCGGCCGGAACCGAACAGCCCGCGGTCGATGTCATTGGCGGACCAGAACGCCTCGCCCTGGACCAGCAGGCTGCGGAACTTCGACGGATCGGGATGGGTCCACTGATAGGCCGCGTCGATACCGAACACGTTGGCGTCGAAGTTCGTGTCATCGGAGGTGTGGGCGAACAGATAGGTGCCGCCCAGCTCGAACGAACTGGTCTCCGTGACGTCGTCGAAGAACGTGAAATGAGCGAGCACCGCCGGGTTCTCGGCGTTGGGACCGCCCAGGATGGGCGATTCGTGTCCGCCGTCGGCGTTGACGAGTTCGACTCTGGCTTCCAGGTACTTGTCCAGCGGATTGGGCACCAGCCAGCTCAACGACGCGCCGATGGTGGCCATTCCCTCGCCGCCGAGGAAGTTCGTCACCGCCAGCGGGCGCGTCACCTGCGGCAGGTCGTGCGTGTGCAGCAGGTTGTTGCGGCCGAAGGCGTTGCGGAACTTGCCGACCTTCAGCGCCAAGTGATAGGGAAGCGTGTGGAAGTCGATGTAGCCCTCCTCGATGTCGACGTGGCGGTCGATCTCCACGTCGCCGCCGGCGTCGCTTTCGATCTCCTCGCCCAGGGCGATGATCAGGACGCCATCGGCCGAGGGGGATATCGCCGCCCGCAGGTCCAGCTCCACCTCGCGGAGATTGAACCGGTTGAGCGCCTTGTTCTCGCCGCGGCTGGAGATGCTCCCCCCGGTGTCGATGAACACCGTGATCTGCGGGTTGAGCAGGTTCCCGCCGCCGGCGCCGCCGCCGGCCAGGTCGAACATCGACGACGTCGGCGCCGGCTCCGCGGCCGGCGGCTGGGTCTGTAGCGTTTCGATCGCCTCGTCCCGCCGGACGTCCGCCTGGGCCATGCTGTCGAGGCGTTTCTCCAGCTCCCGAATTCGCGCCTGATCCTCGTCGTGACGGCGCTCCAGCGCCTTGAGACGCTCCTGTAACTTCCGCAGTTCCTGCAACACGGGGTCCTCGGCAGCCCGCTCCTGAGCCGCCGCCCAACCCGTGATCAACAGCGCCGCGGCCGGCGCCATACGATGCCAACGCATGGATCCTCCCCTTTACGACGCGCGGGTCGCGCCGGCAGCCAACCCGGGATCGAGCCACCGGTCTTCGGGCGTTACCCGCGACGTCGCGCTTGATCTGGTGTCATGGAGCCATCGATCCGGCGCAGACGCACGGATCACAGCCAACTGTTGGGTTCAACGCGTGGTTGCAGGCGACGGCCGGGCATCCGCACTTTCCGCGCACAAAACAGGCGCGCGGCGGCGCAGACCGGTCCATCGCAACTCAAATCACGCGATGACAAAAGACGCAGGCTGAGGCACGAGGCCGGGCGGGGCGCGGGCGGCATGGGTCCGCGGAGAGGGTGAGCCATTCGTCTGGGTCGTCTCGGAGGTGAACCGGCCGACTGGACCAGCGTCGGCGCAGGCGCTGCCCACCGCCGCCACCGCCGCGGGGGCACTGCTCAGGACGCGGCAGATGACGCACGGGTCGTCAGCGGACAGCGGCCCGTGGTGATGGTCCGGGTCGGCACAGCCGCCGTCGCAGGCCGGACCGATCAGCCGGGCGGCATCGTGAGGGCCGCGGCCGGCGTGGTCCGCATGATCGTGGTGCAGCAGCGGCGCGAGCGTGTACAGCCCGTAGAGCGCCGACACCAGCGCGGCGGCGCTGCGGGTCGAACCGAAGCTGGACTTGTTCCGGGGACCGGTCACGAGTTTCAGTATCACGTATCCCGGTCCTGCGTGTCAATATCCAGGGGGGTGTGGTGGTGTTCGGCCGGCGTGGATTCGCGCAGGATCCGGTAGAGGCAGAACGCCGACAGCCCGCCCACGATCAGGAAGCTGCACGCCATGACGGCAGCGCCGCCGAAGGTCAGGCCCTCAACCGGCGCCATCTGGGCCAGCAGGGAGATCGTCATCATGATCGGTATGCCTCCAGTCCGGCGTCGTTCTGTTCGGCCAGGTGCAGCGAGCTTCCGATGCGTCCCTGGCAGGCGATGTGGGTCAGCGCTACCAGAAGCACGACGAGCAGTAGGATGGCGATGAAAACGCACAGCGCCACCACGGACGTCCCGACGGCCGCATCGCGGGCCTGGCGGGCCTCTTGGGCGTGGGGCGCCAATTCGGGCGGTAAGTCGGACGGCACGCCGCGTTTGCCCAGGATGGCCTCGGTGTGGGCGGCCAGTTCTTCCTCGGACAGCGAACCGGCGGCCTGCTCCGCGATGGCGGCGGCGTACACCGCCCGTTCGGCCTCGTCGCCGACCGCGAGCGGGTTGAGGTTATGAAGATAAGCGGGCGCATTCTGAATCGCCCACATCACCAGCACGACGGCCAGGAACGTAGGCGTGATGTAACGAAGGACGAACGGCATGAACTGCGGCAGCGGGAAGTCCGCTCCGCGGTTCGCCTCGTCCACGCCGGGTTTCGCCCCGTACACCCAGCCGAAGATGATGACCTGCCCCAGCGCTGCCAGGATCATCATGAAGTTGCACCAGAAGTCGGTGTGATCCAGGGCCGTCAGGCCGGCGCTGAAGTAGAAGATCGGCGCCGCTCCGATGGCGGTCAGGATGCCGAGCAGCGCGACGCTGGCGGGGCGACCCAGGCCGAAGCCGTCTTCGATGAAGGCGATGGCCGGCTGCAGCATGCTCAGCGAACTGGTCACGGCCGCCAGGAACAGCAGCCCGAACCACATGCCGCCGAAGAACCAGCCTCCGGGCATGTAGTGCATGATGGCGGGCGTGGTGACGAACCCCAGGCCGAACGTGGTGCCGGTCGCATTCTCCGGACCCAGGAACAGGAACGCGCAGGGAATCACGATCAGACCGCCGAGAATGACCTCGCAGAACTCGTTGGTGCTGCACGCGGTCAGCGAGGTGAGCACGACGTCGTCGTCGCGCTTCAGGTAGCTCGAATAGCAGAGGATCAACCCGAAGCCCACGCTGAGGGTGAAGAAGATCTGCCCCGCGGCCGCCAGCCAGACGCCCGGCTCCCACAGCTTCTCCCAGTGCGGGTTCCACATGAACCCCAGACCGCCGCCGATCGAGCGAACCGTTTCGCCGCCGCCGGCATGGTGAACGACCACGTCCGGCAGCGTCAGCGCCCGCACCAGGATGACGCAGGCGCAGGCGATCAGCAGCGGCATGGCGTAGCGGCAGAACGTCTCGATGCCGCGGGTGACGCCGCGGTAGATGATGACGAAGTTGATGATGAAGCAGGCAAGGACCAGCCAGACCAGTTGACCTTTGTTCGCAGCGCCGTGTCCGCCCATGCCGACGGATTTGCCGAAATGCTCGCCCGACGCCGCGACCACCGCGGCTGCATCGGCGGCGTCCTTACCGATGTCCTTGAAGGTCTCAGCCATGCCGCCGGTGAAGAATTCAATCGCGTACCCCAGGCACCACGCCTCGACGATGACGTAATAGGTGTACACCACGACCGGAATGAGCAGCGTCAGCGCCCCGACGAACTTGGCCGGCGCTGCCCGCCAGATGGCGTACATGATGCCCGGACCGTTGTTCTGCCCGAAGCGCCCGCCCAGCCGGCCCATCGTCCACTCGCACCAGCAGATCGGGATTCCCAGCAGCAGGAAGCTGATCAGGTAGGGCAGCATGAACGCCCCGCCGCCGTTGTTGACCGCCTGCCCCGGAAATCGCAGGAAGTTGCCCAGCCCGACGGCCGATCCGGCCACCGCCAGGATCACCCCCATCTTCGAGCCCCAGTTCTCCTTGCGCGGCCGCGTCAGACTCGGTTCGGTGCTCATCCGCTCAATCCAACGGGTTATCGAGTTCGTCGTGAGACGGTCGGTCGTGCGGTCCACTCAGGGCCCCGCCATTCATGGCGGGCGGATCACCGGCTGAGAGCCGGCGCCACACTCAGAGCCCGACCCGCTCCAGCGCGATGTCCAGCGCCGCGGCGGAGTGGGTCAGCGCCCCCACCGAGATGCGGTCGATGCCGGTCTCGGCGATG
Organism: Phycisphaerales bacterium; assembly: GCA_003597935.1. Taxonomy (GTDB): domain Bacteria; phylum Planctomycetota; class Phycisphaerae; order UBA1845; family UBA1845; genus SURF-32. Next base: position 23,928 of record QZJT01000020.1, read on the forward strand.
GCGCGGACCTGGGGGAGCATGATGCCGCCGGATGCCTCCAGCGCCAACCGCCCCGCCAGACCCCGCTCGTTCCGCAGCCGCACCGCCTCACGCATCTGGTCGGGCGTGAAGTTGTCCAGCAGGATCACGTCGATGCCGACCACGTCCAGCAGCGCGGTGAACTGCTCCAGCGAATCCACCTCGACCTCGACGAAGGAGACGGCCTGACGATCCAGGAGACGATTCAGCAGATCGAACACGCACGCCGCCAGCCGCGCCGCCGGCACGCCGGCGAGGTGATTGTCCTTCAGCAACACGGCGTCATACAGGCCGAAGCGGTGGTTGTGCCCCCCTCCGCAGCGGACCGCGTACTTCTCCAGCAGCCGAAAGCCCGGCGTCGTCTTGCGCGTATCGAAGATCTCCGCCTGGGTCCCTGCCACCGCGTCGACGAAAGCCCGCGTCAGCGTCGCTACGCCGGAGAGGCGCTGGACGAAGTTGAGTGCCACGCGCTCGGCGGAGAGCAGCGGCCCCAGCGGACCGGTGAACGCGCCTGCGGCGGCCGGCGGATGTGAAACGGCATCGCCGTCGGCCAGATCGCCAAGCACGAACGCCAGCCGCCCGTCGTACGCCTCCAGCACGGCCGGCACGATCGCCAGACCAGCGACGACGCCCGGCTGCTTGACCCTCAGTTCGAACCGGGCCGGCTCGTCTGGATCGGCCAGCAACCCTGCCGTGAGGTCGCCGGCGCCGATATCCTCTCGCCGCGCCAGGTCGATCAATTGGCGGACCGACGGATCGGCCGCGATTTGTGCGGCCGACTCGGTCAGCGAGGGTCGAACGGATCGATCAATGGGCAATGGGTCCGTCGTAATGCGACTCCGGGTTTGGACGTGTGCGTTGGAACGCCAATTATCGAGAACGAATTCCCACGGGCCATGAACGAATCATGCCGTACTTCTGACGCCCGGAGGGCGCACGATCGTAGCCAGGGACTTCAGTCCCTGCTGACGCCCCCCCCAAGAGACTCTGCCGCCCGGAGGGCGGACGAAGCGGCAGAGGACGCAACCGCATCGAGGTTGGTCGGATCGTACCCTGCCGACTGACTCGCCTCGCGCCCTTCTTCGCTCACTCCCTTGCTCCCTGACGCTCTCACTTCCTCACTTCCTGGCCCGCTCGCGCTTCGCGCGGATTCGCTTCTTGAACTGCGCCAGGGGCAACGCGTTCAGCACGTCCGCTCGCCGCGCCCCGGCCCGGCGGGCGGTCATCACGCCGAAGCGCATCTGCCGCAGACCCTCGGTTGAGTGGGCGTCGGTGTCGATCGCCAGGGTCACGCCCGCGTCCAGCGCCTGCCGCGCGTGCTCGGCCTTCAGGTCCAGCCGTTGCCACGCGGCGTTGATTTCGAGCACGGTGCCGTTTTCGGCCGCGGCCGCAACGATCGCCGCCACGTCCAGGTCCATCGCCTCCCGCTTGCCCAGCAGCCGCCCGGTCGGGTGTCCGATGACGGTCACGTACGGATTCGCGATCGCCGCAAGCGTCCGCTCGGTGGGCGACGCCTTGTCCTTACCGCCTTTGCCCATCGACACGTGGATGCTGGCCACCACCAGGTCGAGTTCGGCGAGCAGATCGTCCGGGTAATCGAGCGATCCGTCGGGGAGAATGTCGCACTCCGACCCGGCGAGGATCTCGATCCCTTTCACCGCGTCGTTGGCGGCGCGGATGGCCGCCAGGTGTTCGCGGGCCCGCTCGATGGAGAGGCCGTTGGCGATGACGCTGCTCTCCGAGTGATCGCAGATGGCGACGTACTTGTAACCCAGCGCCCTGGCCGCCTCCGCCATCTCTTCGATGCTGTTCTTCCCGTCGCTGGCGACGGTGTGTACGTGCAGGTCGCCGCGGATGTCATCGAGCGTGATCAGATCTTCGAATGAAAAGTCCGCCGCCAGTTCGCCGCGGTCTTCGCGCAGCTCCGGCGGCGGGCAGGTGACACCCAGATTCCCGTAGATGGATTCTTCGGTCCTGCCCGCCAAGGACTTTTCGCCGTCGAAGAGACCATACTCGTTGAGCCGCAGCTTCTTTCTGACCGCGATCTCGCGCAGACGGACGTTGTGCTCCTTGGAGCCGGTGAAATACTGCCAGGCCGCCCCGAAGGACTCGCCCGGCACCACACGCAGGTCGACCTGAAGCTCGCCCCCCCCCGGCAACCCCACTGTGATCGATCCCTTGGTGCCGCCCGAGGCCAGCACGCGCTTCACCTCCTCGAAAGCGACGAACTTCTCGACGATGGACTTGCCGTCGGCGGCCTCGCACAGGATGTCCACGTCGCCGATCGTCTCCCGCCCGCGGCGCAGCGACCCGGCGACCTCGGCCCGGGCCACGCCCGGCAGCGCCCGCACTTTCTCCAGCAGGGCTTCGGCGATCGGCAGCGCAACGCCCAGCGGCGTGCGTCCGGTGGACCGCTCCAGAAACTCGATGCCCTCCAGGATACGTTTGGCGCTGGTTTCACCGAACCCGTCCAGTTCCGCTACCAGCCCGTCGGCCACGGCCGCTTTCAGGTCTTCGATCGACGCGACGCCCAGATCGCGATGAAGTTGGGCGATCTTCCTGGGCCCCAGCCCCTGGATCGCGAGCATGTCGGGCAGATGGGGGGGGAGTTTGCCCTCCAGTTCGCGCAGGACGTTGATGCTGCCGGTCTGGAGGTACTGCTCGATGCGCGCCACGGTACCCTTGCCGACGCCGGGCAGCGTGCCGAGCTTTCCCGATTCGGCCAATGCCTCGACGGCATCCGGCGCGTCCTTGACGCTGCGTGACGCACGGCGGTAGGAGTTGACGCGGAAGCGGTCGGCGCCGTCGATTTCGAGCAGGTCGGCGATGCGCTCCAGAACCGCTGCGACCTCGGCGTTTCGCATGGAATCACCCGGCAGGCACAGGCTCGTCCACCCCGTGGGCCGCCCCGCCCCATCTCAGCAACAGCGGGGCGCCGCAACGGGGCGCCGAGCGGCGATTCGCGGCCGGTAGCACCAGCGACAACCGGCGTGCGTTCCCGGCCGCCTACTGCATTCGGTATTCGCCATTCGCCATTCTTCCGCGAGATTGACCCCAAGGGGACTCGAACCCCTGTTACTGGCATGAAAAGCCAGTGTCCTGGACCACTAGACGATGGGGCCGCGGGCGCCGAGGCGTGACCTTCCACCAGCGTCGGCGCTTGGGTTGGAGAGTGTATTCAGCACTCCACCCATGGTCAAGATTGCTCAATCCGCACCAGGGGGCGCCCAGGACCCCGGCAGCCCAGCGAGGTTTATCACAAAGCGGGCCTGTCCACCGACGCTGACCGAGCCGGCGGGAAAGAACCGGCCGTCCGCAGGTCGCAGACTGTATGCCAGGTCGCGGGGCGCGAGGGACGGAGTCGCCCAGCCTCGGACTCGTCGTGCGTGCGGGTGGTCGCCTCAGTCCGGGACGAGAGGCGGCGGCGGCGTATTCAGGATCGTGCAGCCAGCTCCTGCTGTCCGCCGACGTGCCGTGGTCCGCTGGCCCCGAACACGGCGCGAACGCGGCACCGCGGCGGCTACGCCGTCACCGTCTTCCTGCCTGCCGGAACGAAGCGTATTTCGACCCGTTGATCGAGCGCCGCAGCGATGCGACGCAGCATGGAGAGTGAGTGCCCCTCGTAGTCGGCGTCTTCCAAACGGCAGATGGCGGACGCGGCAGTGCCGACCAGCCTGGCGAGCGCCCGTTGCGTAAGGCCCGCCGCGGTGCGGAGTTCGTAAATCTGCCGGGCGATGTCCGCGTTGTCGAGGTGGGCTTCGTAGGCGACCTGCTGCTTCGGGTCGCCAGCAACGTAGCGGCTGTACAGGTGCTTGAGGGCGACAGACTTCGGCTTCCTTCGTGTGATACGCTTGTTGGACTTCTGCGTGCGCAATTCAGGCTCCCTGCGGTCGAAACGTGTGCTTCTCGGGGCGGCGTTCAAAGCGGCGCTTTCGCTCCACGGCCCTGTCGATCTCCTTCGCAGGAACGGCGCGTTCCTTCTCGATGCCGTGCGAGACGACGGCGGCGACTCGTCCGTGAAAGAAGTAGAGCATCCGGTAGTTGACGCTCTGGAGCCGCACACGAAGCTCGTAAATGTCGTCCTGGAGGTAATCAGCTTCCGGCCGCCGCAACTCGTGGCCGAGCAGTTCCAGCCGATGAAGGGCGGCGACGCACTTGGTGCGGGCCTTCCTCGGGAGTCCGTCGAGCCATTCGATTAACGGGACGGAATCGTCGTCCTCCTTGAACAGGATAACCTCGGTCGGAGGCATCCTCACCTCCTATTGTTCTCAAAAATGCGAACAAAGTCAAGCGGCACGTCCACGTCGTGGGTCCGCCGGAACGGGCGTGCGTAGCAAGGTCCGGGAAAGGTACTCGGGTAGGCTCGGTGGGGCCAGGCTGGGGGCAGCCAGCTATCTGTCGAACCGCCGCGCCGCGGTCTGCACGAAGTTGCAGCGAGTAGGCAGGTCAGCCGGTGCGGAGTCGCCCGTACGGGTACCGTCTCCTTCTGGAAGCGCGTGCCACGCTGAAGGGGCGTTCGCCGCAAGTCGTCTACAGCCCGAAGCCGCGGGTGCGTGACAAAATCGGCGGGGCATCTGAGCGAGCCGCGTGGCTTCAGCCCGCGCGGAGTCCCGACTTGGATGCCGCGTTCTGAGGGGGGACGACAGTCCCGCAGTCGCCAGGCTGGAGCCTGGCGATCCCAGGGGGACCGCCGATTGTGTCACGCACCGCGAAGCCGCTCGCAAGCGCCTGCGACTTGACGCCTTCCGGGCACCTCGTCACGATGAAAACCGCCACGATGAACGTGTTGATCGCTGACAAGTTCCAGGCCTGGGGGATCGACGAGCTGAAGCTCGCCGGCTGCACCGTCGCGTGCGAGCCCAACCTGCACGGCGACGCTCTCCGCGACGCCGTCCGGCGCACCGGCTGCCACGTCCTGATCGTCCGCAGCACCAAGGTTCCCGCCCAAGCGATGGAGGATTGCCCCGATCTGGGCCTGATCATCCGCGCCGGGGCCGGCTACAACACCATCGACGTCGAAGCCGCCTCGCGCAACAGCATCTTCGTGGCCAACTGCCCGGGCAAGAACGCGGTGGCCGTGGCCGAGTTGACCTTCGCCCTGATCCTCGCCCTCGACCGCCGCATCGTCGAGAACACCCTCGCCCTGCGCGACGGCAGGTGGAACAAGAAGGAGTTCTCCAACGCCGACGGCCTGAAAGACCGGACCCTGGGCGTCATCGGGCTGGGCGAGATCGGCAGGGCGGTGGCGCGGCGGGCACAGGCCTTCGAGATGAAGGTGGCGGCGTGGAGCCGCTCGCTGACGTCCGAGGGGGCGGCCGAAATGCACGTCCGCAAGTGCGACAGCCCGGCCGAGGTCGCCGCCCACAGCCACGTCGTCACCATCCACCTGGCCGCCAACGCCGACACGAAACACATCATCAACGCCGACGTGCTGGAGCGCATGCAGCCGGGCTCCTGCCTGATCAACACCGCCCGCGCCGAGGTGCTGGACTACGCCGCCCTGGCCCGGGTGGTGAGGGACCGCCGCATCCGCGTGGGGCTGGACGTCTTCCCGGACGAGCCGGCGGGGGGGGAAGCGGACTACCGGGCCGCCATCCTCGAAGCCGGCGGCGTCATCTACGGCACCCACCACGTCGGGGCGTCCACGTCTCAGGCGCAGAACGCCATCGCGGCCGAGGCGGTGCGGATCGTCAAGGTCTTCATGAAGCGCGGCGTCGTGGAGAACTGCGTCAACGTCGCCGCGGACACGCCGGCGAAGTCCGTGCTGCTGGTCCGCCATCGCAACCGGCCGGGCGTGCTCGCCCACGTGCTCAACGCCATCAGCGTCGCCGGCGTCAACGTCAGCGAGATGGAGAACACGCTCTGCGCCGGGCTGGAATCCGCCTGCGCCAAGATCCACCTGGACGACGCGCTTTCCGATGCAGTGCTCGCGACGATCCGCGACGGCCACGAGCACGTGCTGGCGGTGTCGCAGATGAAGGCGAAGTAGCGACGAACCGCAGATGAACGCTGAGAAACCAACCACAGATGAACGCAGATGAACGCTGATAAGAGGAGAGCCGGGACAGCCGCGCTGAGTTCGAGCCTTCGGATTCCGGGCCGTCGGCGTTAGCGACCTCGGCGAGCGTACCGGCTATTTCCCACATGGGCCTTGTCGATTCGCCGCCGCTCTGATCCGCGTTTATCCGCGTTCATCTGCGGTTCGTCTTCTGCCTGTGCCGGGCCTGCGGGTATGATCTGACGGGCGTGACGTCGGGCCGCTGTCCAGAATGCGGAGGCATCGCGTGATCCGCAAGGGGTCCATCGCAGTTCTGTCGATCCTGGCCGCGGCGGTGATGGCGTTGTGGGCGGTAAGCACGTTCGGCGGCGTGGGGTTCGAGTCGCGGCGCGATGTGCCGGCGCCGAACGCGTCGTCGCAGCGCACCACGCTCAACGTCGACCTCGTCAACGGGCTGCTGATCGTGCGGCGCGAGACGCTTACGCCCGGCCCGATCGTCAGGATCGCGGCGGAAGATTCGTCCTGGACCGTCGACTTCTACGGCCGCGGCGCGCCGCTGGACCGCGGCGTGGCGACGAAGCCCCCACCGCCTTCACCTCGCTGTACGTGCCCGACTTTCGCTGGATTCCGCGATACACAATCACCACGATCCCGACCGCGGCCGACGTCTGGGTGAGCGTACCGCTGTATCTCGTCTTTCTGATCTCGGCCGCGTGGCCGCTCACCGCGTTGATCCTCCCTCCGTTGCGCCGCGGCCTGAGACGGAGGCGCGGCCAGTGCATCGCCTGCGGCTACAACCTCACGGGATTGGCGTCACGCAAGTGTCCGGAATGCGGAGAAGCAGCATGTCTGGCCGAGTGACAAGCGTCATGCTGATCGTCGCTGCGCTGGCCGCGGCTGTGGCTTGTAAGATGCGCGAGCAGCCCCGGAGGGGCGCAAGTCAATAGCCAGGGGCGTAAGCCCCTGGAGAACGGCGACCCCACAAACGAAGCCCTGGAAGGGCGACAGTAACGCCACAAACCCCGTTTCGTCCGCGGTTGGCCGCCGATCGCCGCCTGATATGATGTGTGCCGTCGTCGTCCGCAGTACCATTCGTAATCTACACGGGGAGGTCCGCGCCTCGTGCCTCAATCATACGTTTCGATGCATGTCCACGTCGTCTTCGCCACGCACAACCGCGCGGTGGCGATCACACCGGAGGTGGGACTGTCCAACCTCGATCAAGTGCGCGGATACATCGCAAACCAGGCCAAACACCACCGCACTGCGACGTTCGAAGAAGAGTTCGTTTCGTTCTTGCGGGCACACAACATCGAGTTTGATGAGCGACATCTGCCGCAATGATCGCGTGATGTGGTCCTGCCGACATCAATGGGTTTCAGGAAGGCGTCATGCGATGCGGTGTCACCGCGCTACTGCCGCCCTTCCAGGGCTCAGACTGCGCGACGGCTGGTACCAGGGGCTCACGCCCCTGGCTATTGACTACCGCCCCTCCGGGGCTCGGAATTCCGGGCGTGCTGAGATTCGTCCGCGCTCGTCCCGATCTGCGCGGCCGCGATCCGGCGCGGGATGCACCGCGGCCGCAACGTCGTACTCCTCTGCCTCGCATTAGCCGCCGGCTACGGTGTGGTCGCGTCGGTCACAAGTCTGACGATCTCAATGATCTCATCACCCACGTTCGGATGGCGCGACGGCCTGGTAACGCCGTCGCGGCACGTCGTGGGCGTCATCTGGCGCGCCTTGCCGTATGGGTTGCACGCCTCGCCGGCCGCCGTGCTCCTGAACAACGGTCCTGGCGGTGCGCTGGACTACGACTGGGGCTACGACGAGCATTACCACGCCGCCATCCGCGCCCTGCGCCGCGCGGCCGCCAACCAGTTGAACCTCCAGCTTTCGCCCGGATTCGCGGTCCATGCGACTTCCCAGCCCTTCGCCCAAGCGGTCGTTCGCATACCGCTGTGGGCGCCGACCGTGCTGCTGCTGGCCGCCGGACCAGGCACGATGATGGTGTCGGCCAACCGTCGCCGGCGCCGCCGCAGGCAAGGTCGGGGCGTGCGCTGCGGCTACGACCTGCGCGGATGTGCTGATGGGCGGTGCAGCGAATGTGGGCACGTCGCGCCGGCGGCGGGTGAGGGCTGCGCCCGCGGACGACCGATCCGGGACGCCAATCGGGAAGGTATCGCTTACCCGACACGCGGCCGCCATGGAACTCCATCGCGATGACCCATCCCAGGGCGGGCGGCGGCCGCGACCGCCCAGGACTACGGGTGCGCAAGGTTGACCTGCCATGTCACGCCATGGCGATCCTGGAGCCAGGCAAAGCGCTTCCAGAATCCGTAGTCGCCCGGCGGCGTCAGGAACTTGCCTTCCGGCGAAAGCCGATCGGGCAGGGACTTCATCTCGGCTTCGGACGTAGACTCCACGAACAGCGACATCGACGGCGTGAAGTCAAACTCGTGCCTGACCGCACCGTCGGCACACATGATGCGCTGGCCGAGAAGCTCGAAGATGCCAAGCCGGACCGCGCCCGCTGCGTCTGTGCCCCCGGCGGCGTGACGTTCGATACTGACGATCCGGGCATCCGGAAACGCCCTCACATAGAAGTTCATCGCCTCTTCGGCGCGACCGTCCTGAAAGAGCAGAAACGGCGTGACTCTTGCCCTCACACGGGCCTTCGGGGTCACGCCTGTGTTTACAACGTCCACGATGTCGCGCCCCGCGAGGTCATTCGCGCAGGCCGCGTTCCAATCGACTTTCAGGCCCGCCCGGTTGGCCGCGGCCAGGGCCTGTGCCACGTGCCGCACCTGAGGTGACGCCGGTGCGACTTGGTGCCACTGGTGCCGAGATGCCACCGGCGTCACCGGTCTTCCTGGTGGCACCGGCAGTTCTCGTCGCCGGTGGAGGCGTTCTGGGAGGCTCGCTTGTCGTGCAAGTCCACGTCGTCGTCGTCGAAGTCGAAGTCGGCGCCCGGCGCGTGCCGCCGATCTCCACCTGCATCACGGCCGACTCTTCCAGCGTCAGATCCGCCTCGGAATCGAGCCAACCGGCAAGCGGGGCTCCCCGCTCTGTTGGCGGCAGAAAGAGAAACCCGCTTTGGCTGCGCCCGAGCACCAATTCCTCGCTCGCGCTTCCTTCGCCCGAACACGCAACGACTCGCCGGTCGTGCAGCGGCAGTGGTGAACTCCGGCTGGATCGCGTGGCGGTCCCCGGCCCGGGCGCGATCGAACGCCGCCAAAGAAGGGTCACGCCTGCGGCTTCTCGCCTTCTTCCGCAGCGGCCTTCTTCTTTTTCGCCTTGCCGCCGACGGCTACCTTGCGGTGGGCCACCTTCGGCAGGCCCAGCGGCGACGATTCCTCGTCCCACTTGCCCAGGTCGGTCAGCTTCTCGATCCGTTCCGCGCGGGTCAGCACGTTGCGGTGACGCGCGAGCGTGTTGGCTGATTTCAGCGTCTTATCTCGGGACATCCGTCCAATACTCCTCAGCGCTGGTCGCTGAACTCACCAGGTGTCACTACTCAGCGTCACCGGTCACTCTTCATCTTCAGTCGCCGTCGCCGCCGGGCGCTGCCCGGTCGTTCCCACCGGGGCTTCGCAACGCTCCACCGGCCGGATTCACCACGTATCGCTCTTGAGCTTCATCAGGAAGCACGTCTGGAAATCGTATCGTCCGCCGGCCGACCGGAAGACGGCGCCGACGCTGCGGATCCGCTGCTGCAGGGCGTCGGCCAGCGGCTTCTGGGCGGCGTCGTCGAGATTAAAGCCCTGTGTCGTGATGACCCAGAACCCGCCGTCGGCCTTGGAAACGATCTGCGTGCCTATGTCATGCCGGGCCAGATAATCCTGCACGGTGACGGCGTCGTCCAGCGCTCCCGGCTTGAAGCTCTGCACGACGACATAGTTGTTCCCCCGCACCCAGCTCACCGCGCCGGCCGGTATCGTACTTGTTGACGCCGGACCAGGCGAGGGCGGACCGGGCCATACCGGATCCGCCGGGCCGGTGGCCTCTCCCGGCACGCCGCTGCCGGTCGCCGGGACCGGCGGGCGCTGAGGCACCGTCAGCCCCTCGGTCAGCCGCGGATCCACGGCCGCTCGGCGGGCCTGGGCGATCTCGTCCTCACCCATCCGCCGCACCGTCTGGAACCCTTCGGCCCGGCCGAGGGTGCGGCCGCGGTGGAAACCGACCAGGTATACGCCGCACGCCAGCATCCCCAGCACAAACAACACGACCGCCGCCGAGGTGCTTGAAAGCGACACCTGCGCCCGCCCGCCGTCCAGCGTCACCAGGCGGGACCCCCCGGGCGGGGTTTGTGTGCCGGCCGGCGGCTCGGTCGCCGCGGGGCACGCCCGACCGCTCGGCACGGCCGATCGCGGGAGGCGCGGGGCCGAACCTGCCGCCGTCGGCGGTGATGAACCCTTTCCTGGCAAGCGACGTCCGGCCGTGTCAAACAACTCGAACAACGCCGGTCCGTGTCGTGACCCGGCCATGGCGAAGACCTCCGTGTGATCACCGAAACAGCGTGGTCACCATAGCGTCTCGTTGCCGGTTTGCAAAGGGCTTGTGATAGAATCGGTGGGCGAGCGGGCCGTCGGGCCGGCGCCCGGTTCGTGACGCATTCTGCCGGCTCCGGCAGCGAGCCGCGGGTTTGAAGCCCGCGCGCAGTTCCCCGGTGAGTGCGGCCTCAAACCGGCAACGCCTTGCTCCGCTGCCGCCAGGCTGGCGCCGGGCGGTGCCAGGGGCGCCCACCGATCCCGTCACGCGCCCGCATCCGCGGAGGACCACGGTCGAAACGCCCTCCCGAGGCGGACTGCGTATCCACCCAACCGCATCCGCGGAGAGCCAGGGGTTCGCTTGACCGGGTGGAGCCGCCGGTTATAGGAGCGTTATGCGACGATGCACGGGTTGGGTGCTGGGTGTGTGGGTGCTTTCGGCCGGGTGCCAGCGGCCGCCGGCGCCGATCGAGCTGACCACGCAGACGCTGGATCCGGCCATTACCGACGCCGATGCGCTGTTCGACGCGGCCGTGGAGACGCTGCGCCAACGCCGTTTCCGGCTGGACAGGGTCGACCGGCGCGAGCGGGTCGTCACCACCCATCCGGCATCGAGCCAGCACTTCTTCGAGGCCTGGCGGCGCGACGTGGCCACCGCCTATGACTGGATCGATTCGACGGTCAACCCGGTGCGGCGACAGGCGCAGGTGCGCGTCATCGAGCACGAGAGCGGGATCGAGCTTGAGGTCACGGTGCTGCGGCAGCGGCGGTCCATGCCGGACCGGCAGTTCAACGACGCCGGCGCCGCGTACCAGTTCTTCGGCTACTCGCTTCCCGCCACCACCGGGGCGGAACGCATCACCCGCGAGGACGAGACCTGGCTCAGCCGCGGCCGTGACGCAGCGATGGAGGCTCGCCTGCTCGACGAGATCCTCTCCCGTGCCGCAGGCCACGGACGCCAGGGCGCTGCGGGCTGATCCGTCCGGGCCCGGGAATCGACCCGCGACGGGCGATCGCAACGGGCAGACGCCGGTCCGCTCGTCCCATCCTCCGCCGCCGGGCGTCCGCGACTGCAACCATGAAAAAAAGCCGGACCTGACGGTCCGGCGTTGAAAGGCCGAAGGCGCTGTCACTCCATCTCAAGAGTCAGACCGCTCCGGCGAGGGGGCGCCCCCGTTCGCGTCAGGGGCCGTCGTCGGGTTTGGGCTTGTCTTCCTCCGGTTCGTCCTCGAAGGATTGATCGTCCTTCTCCTTCTGCAAGTCCGGATCCTCGATTCGGAATCCATACTCCCACAACTTTTCGAAGTATTCCCAGTAAATCTCCTCCAGTCGCTGGCGCTCCTGCGCGATCTCGCGCATCCGGCGCTCCATCCCCGCGTTCGCACTGACCTGCCGGCCGCCCCGGATGGGCGTGGCGCTGCGGTTCTGCTGCTCCTTCTCCATTTCCTCGACTTCCTTGTCGAGCCGCTGGAACTCGCGGATGACCGACCGCGTGCAGTATTTCCACAGGCGCATCAGTTCGTCGTCGGCGTCGCCCCCGCCCAGCACGCCCGCCAGTTCCAGTTGCGGCGTGTAGCGTTTCACCTCAACCAGGGCACGGGCGAACTCGCCCCTGCGGCCCGTCATCGTCTGTTCGTCCTTGAGCAGATCGCGCACCTTCTGAATGATCTCGTTGGCGAGTTCCAGCCCGGCGGCCGCGAAGGTGGCCATGTCGCTGATCGGCTTCCCGTTATATGTGTACTTGTTCGGCTCGCAGCGTCTCAGCACCTCCATGCTGGCCTTGGCATAGGCCTGTACGTTGCCGTCCTGGGCACGGCTGTTCAGCGCGAAGGCCTTCTTCGCTTCCTCGTATTTGCCGTTCCGCAATTGCCACACGGCGTCCAAGAGGCGCACCTGTTCCTTTTTGACGTCCGGCAGGCGCCTGAACGCGTCCGGCTCGAGCAACGGCTTCAGGTAGCGCTCGGCGGCGGACCGGTCGTCCGATTCGATGATGTTCGCGATCTTGCGCACGTCCTTGTCGGCGGTGTGCATCACCTGGATCAGGTTGATGCCCGCCACGTTCTCCAGGCCGTAAAAGCTGTTCTCGATGATGGCCTTCTGGACGTGCTCCAGCGAGAAGCGGATGGGCGTGTTGGTGGCGGCGATGATGCCTTCCAGCTTGTCGTCGGTGAAGTTGCCGCTCATGACCCGCCCGTCGGCCATGATCACCGTCTGCTGACCGTCGTCGCGCGTCTCGATGCGCTGCATGTCCTGCAACTTGAGCTTCAGCGTGCCCGCCCGGGTCTCGAACGCCGCCTCGCCTTTGACGTCCGACATCACCAGGTAAGCGATGTCGGCGTCGAGAATGACCGCTTCTCCCTTGACCTTGTTCAGCTCGCGGTCGGAGGTCTTGAAGCCCACCGCCGCGACGTCGAGAAACTCGTGCTCGCTCCTGGTGCCGCCCAGCGGGGCAAACTCGAAATGGGAGGGGTCCTGCGAAGCCAGAATCCGGTTGCCACCCTCGAGGAAAATCTCCGAACCCATCGCGTCGGTCAGGACGTACGCGATCGCTTCGTTCGGGACTTCCAGCGTGCCCAGGTCGGACTCCCAGATGATCTTGTCCGTCTGGATGTTGCCGTGGAACCGATTGCCATCCGGGAAGAACACCACGTCGCGTTCCTTCAGCCGCCCGTACTGCGGGATGTTGATGCGGCCGTCTTCGTTGGTCAGCATCGCCATGAAGGGTTTGAAGTCGGTGCTGCCGGGGATCTTGTCCAGGGCGTAGGCGCTGCGGATGAAATCGGCCGTCAACGCCGCCGGTACCAGAGCGCTGAAGTTGGCGCCGCCCGTGTCCTCACGCCCTTCGGGCTTGGTCATCAGCGTCACCGTGCCTACGAGGAAACCGTCCACGTCCACCATGGCGCCGCCGCTGTTGCCCGGGCGGGCGATGACGTCGGTGTAGATGCGGCGGATCCGCCCGCCCGCGGTGCGCGGGAACTCGAGTACGTGGCCGACGGTGATGGTAACCTCGGGGTGCTTGTCGCGCACGGTGCGCTGCCGGTCCCCGCCGGGAAAGCCGAGGGCATAGACCTTGGCCCGCTTGGTCAGCCGCGATTCCGGCAGGAAACGCAGGAAGCTCGGCGTCTGCAACGGTTCCTTGTCGTCGTCGAAGACTTGCAGGATCGCCTGGTCGGCCGCTTCGTTCTGGTAGACGACGACGGCCTCCCAGGTCTTCTCGTCGTCCGTCCCGGAGTCGGTGATGATCCACCAGGTGTGGATGCCGTACTGATAGTAGTACTGGTGCTTGTACCAATCCGGCGCGCCGTGCGTCGGATCGACCACGTGGTTGTTCGTGATCATCAGCCCGGTGCTGTTGATGAAGTAGCCGGAGCCGGATCCCAGCGGCGTGTCACCCTTCTCCTGCGCCGAGCGGGCGGTGAAGACCATCACGGCCGCCTTCTTCACCTTCGCGGTGGTCTCGGCGTCCATCACTTCGTACTGGGCCCACACCGTCCCGGGGATGGTCGCAGCGGCCATCATACCTAGAGTCAGCAGAATACAGCGTCCGAGTCTGTTCATCACAATACCCCTGCCTTCGATGCGATCAGCGAGCGGCCGGCATAGACCGATCTTTCCCGATTCCGGGCCGGCCCCGAACCGCTCGGCGCCGCCCCTTGAATATCGGCTCAAGGTGCTAGTATTCTAGCACACCCGCCGGGCAACGCAAGACCCTTTCCGATAATCCCGTCGGACAGACAAAATCTTACAAATCGATGTTTCTCGGACTCCAGCTCCGCCCGCTTGACCGATTCTGCCGGAGCCGCCGACTTCGAGGAATGCACCACCTCGGCCCGCTCCGCCCGCCCCGCCCGCTACACCGACGCCGCCGACGCCGCCCGCTCCACCGACCGCGTCGACGCCGCCGATTCAGGCCTTGCAATCCAAACAAAAAGCGAATATCCTCGGGAAAGGTCGGCCGATGCTCGCTGCGGCCGGAGCGCGCCGCGGAAGGTGGCTCCCGCCTCCCTGATCCGCAGCCGACGCTCGCCGTGGTGGGCTCGCGCCCGCCGCGGCGCCTGGACGGTGAACCGACTCATCCGCTGCGCGAGAGAACCGACTCATCCGCTCCACGGGAGGACCGACTGATCCGCTGCACGCCCGTTGCCAACCCGCCCAACCCCTTCGAGAGCCGCCACGCGGAGTGGCTTGGGCCGCCTCCGATCGCGCGGCTGGAGGTGTTTCACGACCATTCCAGGTCGATCCTGTCGCGCAACGACAGCCCCGACCTTCCGTTCCGATGGTCGGTCAACCCCTATCGCGGCTGCCAGCACGCCTGCGCCTACTGCTACGCCCGGCCGAACCACGAGTACCTCGGCTTCGGCGCCGGCACCGACTTCGACACCCGGATCGTGGTCAAGGAGGACGCGCCGCAGTTGCTGCGGAAGGCGCTTTTCTCCCGGCGGTGGAAGCGGGAGCTGATCTGCTTCTCCGGCGTCACCGACTGCTACCAGCCGCTGGAGGCGACGTATGAGATCACGCGGCGGTGTCTGGAGGTCTGCGTGGAGGCCGCCAATCCGGTGGGCATCGTCACCAAGGGTTTCCTGGTCGTCCGCGACATCGACGTCCTGACGCGGTTGCAGCGCCGGGCGTCCGTGAGCGTCTACGTCAGCATCCCGTTCGCCCGGCAGGCTGCGGCCGCGGCCATCGAGCCGGTCGCGCCGCCGCCGGACCGGCGGTTCGAGGCCCTGACCCGGCTCAGCGCCGCCGGGATTCCCACCGGCGTCATGGTGTCGCCCATCATTCCCGGCCTGAACGACCGGGACGTGCCGGAGATCCTGACCCGGGCCGCCCGGGCCGGGGCCCGGTGGGCGTCATACACTGCGCTGCGCCTGCCGGGCAACGTGGCGGCGGTGTTTCTGGACCGCTTGAAGGCCGCGATGCCGACCGTCGCGGGGCGGGTCGAGGCGCTGGTCCGAGGCATGAGGAGCGGGGAACTGAGCGACAGCCGCTTCGGCCATCGGATGCGGGGCAGCGGCGCCCACTGGAAAGCGGTCGAGGCGCTCTTCGAGCTGCACGCCCGGCGCAACGGCCTGAACGCTCAGGAGGCGGACTCCGAGCCTTGCGGCACGCCACCCCGCGCATCTGAGAGTCAACTGGCGCTCTTCGACCTGGGATAGCTGACGCTTCCCGTGCTCGATGGCGGCGGCGTGGCACGTGGGGTCCGTGGCCCGCTCCGACCGGGTGTCGATATCGACGATTGACGCTACCATGAGCGCGGTCGAGGCGGAGCTGACGGTGTCGAAGCGTGACAAGGAAAGCACTGGCGTGAACATCGGCGAGCCGGGCATCTGGCTGACTGATCCCAAGGCGTATCAGAAGAAACTATCGGATCTGCTGGGCGAACGCGACCCGCTGGACGTCATGGCGGAGACGCCTGCGTTTCTGGCCAACCTGGTCAGCGCCCATTCCCCGGAGGTCATGCGGACGCGGCCCTTCCCGAAGAAGTGGACGCCCAACGAGATCATCGGCCACCTGACGGACACGGAGATCGTCTTCGCCTTCCGCATCCGCACGATCCTCTGTGAGGACAACCCCGTCATCCTGGGGATGGACCAGGAACTGTGGGTCGAGCGGCAACGGCACAACGAACGGGAGCCGGTGGACCTGGCCTCGATGTTCCAAGCCCTTCGACACGCCAACTTGGTGCTGTGGCGGCAGATGAAGCCGGCGGACCTGAAGCGCACCGGCCGCCACTCGGAACGCGGACCGGAGACGCTCAAGACGATGCTGCGCATGGAGGCCGGGCACGACATCTGGCATATGGATCAGATCACGCGCTATCTGAGCGCGATCACCGGGGCGGGCGCCAACGCGGCGGAGGAATGAACCCCCGTCCGCAACGGAGAATCCAGTGACCGCAGGGGACGCCAGGGGCGCCGCGGAACCGAACCTCATTCGCGCAAGAGAACTGCATGAACACAACATTCAGCGCCGAGGAGCTTCGCCTGCTGGGCGTCCTGATCGAAAAGTCCATGACCACGCCGGACGGCTATCCGCTGACGATCAACGCGATGGTGGCCGGGTGTAACCAGAAGCAGAACCGCGACCCGGTGGTCCACTACGACGAGGGCACGATCAGCCGGGCGCTGCGTAACCTGCGTCAGAAGGGCGTGGTCGATCAGGCCCCGCCGTCGCCGGGGGCAAGGTCCAACCGGTACCTGCACCGCGCCACCGAGCACTTCGGTTGGGACCGGCGCGAACTGGCGATCATGACGGAACTGATGCTTCGCGGTCCGCAGACGCCGGGGGAGCTGCGCACCCGCGCCGGCCGCATGACGCCGTTTCAGGACGTCCAGTCGGTGGTCAACATCCTGGAGGGGCTCAAGGCCGGCCAGACCCGCTTCGTCGAGGTGCTCCCGCGCGAGCCGGGCCAGTCCGCCAACCGCTGGCGTCACCTGATCGGCGACGGCTCGGAGCGACAGCCAGGCCCGCACGCGCCGGGATCTCCCCACCCGGCCGGCGCGGACTCGGCGGCTCTCGCCACACAAAGCGCGGACGCGCCGACGCCCGGCGTCCAACCGGACGGGGACACTGCCGCTCGTCTGGCGGCCATCGAATCGCGGCTGGATGAACTCGTACGGCGCGTCGACGCCTTGGAGCGGCGGCTGGCCGAGCCGAACGGACAGGACTGATCGGCTGTATCCGTTTTTTCCGCCGGGGGAGGACGCGTATACTCGGAAGGGGCGGGCACGGCGAGGCTGACGCGATGGACGATCATCAACGTATCTCCGCCAAGCTGTCGAAGTTCGTGCCCTCCTTGACGCTGGAGCTGAAGCGGAAAGTGGCGCAGCGGCGGGCGGAAGGGCTGCCGGTGTACGACTTCGGGCTGGGGGAGACCAAAGGGCATCTCGACGAGCGGATCCGTGCCGCCGGCGAGCAGGCGTTCCGCGAAGAGCACACCATGTACACCGACCCGGCCGGTCTGCCCGAGCTGCGCGACGCGGTGCTGCGCTGGTTGAACCTGACCCAGCACTACACCCGCGACGACGTGGTCGTCACGGTCGGGGCCAAGCAGGCGCTGTTCAATGTGTTTCTGGCGGTGACGAACCCGGCGGACGCGGTGCTGTTCGACGCGGCCCCGTGGGTCTCCTATCAGCCGCTGGCGGTGACGGCCTATGCATTTCCGGTGATGGTGCTGCCGCTGGGGGCGCGGGCGCAAGGGGCGAAGGTGACGCCCGCCGACCTGATCCGTAACCTCGACGCCCGGCCGCACGCCAAGCTGTTCCTGATCAACAATCCCTGCAACCCGACCGCCCAGTTGTACTCCGCCGATGAGATCGAGGCGCTGCTGCGCATCTGCGTCGAGCGGCGCATCTACTTCGTGCTGGACCGCCTCTATTGGCGGATCGTCTTCGACGGGCGGGCGTACCCCGAGCCGCGGGTGGACGCCGAGACCCGGCCCTGGCTGATCCAGGTGGACGGCATGTCGAAGAACTTCCGCCGCACCGGAGGGATGCGCATCGGCTGGGCGGTGGGCCCGCGCGACGTGATCGCGGCCATGGTCAACCTGCAGAGCCACTATACGTCCGGCCCCGCCACGCCCACGCAGCGGGCGGCGCTGGCCGCGATCGACCGGCCCTACGAGGCCGACATGGTGCGCGAACTGGAGGCCAAGCGCAACCTGCTGCTTCGCGAGGCGGCCGACATGCCGCACGTGACGATCTGGCCCACGCCGGCCACGTTCTATTCCTTCTGGGACGTCACCGGCTGCTTCGGACGCCGAAAGCCGGATGGCGCGCTCCTGAAGACGTCGGACGACGTCGCAAAGTATCTGCTGGAGTCGGCCGGGGTGGCGACGGCGTCCGGCTCGGCCTTCATGCAGCCCGGCTTCCTGCGGCTGTCGTTCGCGACATCCAACGAAGACATCACCGCCGGCATGGCCGCCGCCCGCAAGGCGCTGGGGGCGACGAACTGACCCAACCTCAGCGCCGCTCTGTTCGGCCTCGCTTCTTGGCTGCTTTCCGCCGCCGTGCAGGCTGGAACTCATCGACCTGGAGTACGGTCCTGCTCGTTTGAATTCCGGTGACGGCTACGCGCGTGCGCTTCGCGGCGCACAGTACCGCATGCTGGAGCAGATCATCTTCAGCCTTAAGTCGGAATTCGCTGGCGTCATCGGTAATGAGCTTGATGACGGGATTGTCTTCATCCTTCGTGTTGATGAAGAATACCCGACCATAGAACTTCTGCGGCTCGCGTGATGGGACGAAGACGGCGCTCCTATTGTCCCGATGGGGCGTGCGCTTCATCTGCAGTCGCCGTTCCGTATTGCCCTTGGCCGTCGTTAGACCGACCATTCGTACGCGATCCCCGTCCGGCGCAAACCGGGAAGCGAGTTCGATGAAGTTGTCAAAGTACTGTTGTCCGGGAATAGCCTGATGCAGCGCGTCGAATTCTTCACGATCGAACATCTCCAACCGATCAAGCAGTCGATGTAGCACTTCGGACGATTCGGCAAACTCGAATTCTCCCTGGTCCTTCTCGCTGGCGACCCGTAATGAGACGGCAAAACTCGCCACCCGGGGGACGGAAACGAACAGTCTCAGGGGGATCTTTGGATCGCCGCGCTCGCGGTATTCTGCGCCTTGGTCGCTCTCGGACGTTCGGTGCAACAGGCGCTGCATGGTCGAGATGCGGTCCACGAACTCATCGGAATCGGCCATGCCGGGCGAAATCGCGTGCCCAACCAGCACAAGCTGTACGTCATTGTTTTGCAACTCGACGCCGTGGCGATCGAGATGTCTATGGAAGCCCACGTCCTCGAACAGAGCACGCAGTTCCTGGGCGAGTTCCTCAGGCGGCTCGCCGGCCAGCGCAGAACCGATGAGCTGTTCCGCCCGCCGTAGTTCATCGACGTCGATCGCGAGATGGGCAGCGCTTTTGAGCAGTATCGAACGTGTGGGTTCCGGGGCGCCGCCGTTGACCGCCAACCAGGCTGCCCGTTCTTCTTGTTCGAACGCCTCCTTGAGACTATTCCGCGCCGCTTTCGTATCACCACGCGCGCGCTCGATCATGGCCCTCTCGGCGAGGTCCATAGCGGCTGAATGGAGAATCTGAAGGTTCATCGTCGCCTCTTGAAGACGCTCTTTGGCTGACCGAATTCAATGACGGCTACGAACGCAGGGAGTTTGCCCGCAGAACGATCCGTTTGCTTCATTTTCGCTTTGACTCGGGCTTCGAGTTGATCTGCGTTATCGACGATACCCGACACTTCCAGACGAGCGGCCTGTTGAAATGGGTGTTCGCCGCCCACCCCGAGCCAATAGTCGAACCCGGTCCCCTTGCGGCTTCGCTCGATGACTCTGAAATCCGTCAACTCCTCGGCCAACAGGAATGCGACGCCGTACGCTCCCTGCTCGGCCGCCGACGGCAGGTCATTGTGCGTACGAACTGCATCATCGTGCAATGCCGGCCAGGCTACTCTGTAGCGGTGTCGCCTGCTTGCGGCCACCTCCATGACCACACCTCGTTTGTGTCGATTGTGCTCGAGGACCACGGACGCCGCCTCCGCCGCGAACTGACCCATCGCAGGCGTGACCCCGGGCGGGCTGCCTTCGGCCAGCCGGCCGAGGTCGAGTACGGGGATCTTCTTCGCCATCGCACAACAGCATACCGTGATGGGTATGACCGTCACAAGCAGCCCGCGATGGTGGTGCCCCCCCGAGACGCCCGACCATCAGCGCTCTCGTTTTCTCGCGGCGTAGTCGTCGTTTGACCCCTCCGCGCCGCATCCCTACCATCCCCGCGGAATGAGCGGAATCCGCACGCCATGACCACCCATCGCCCCAAGACCGTCGGCGCCCTGAAGGAGACCGACTACCGCCCGCGCAGCGTCAAGGACGAACTCCGCCGCAACCTTATCGTGCGGATCCGCCAGAACGCGCCCATCTTCGATGGCATCATCGGCTACGACGACACCGTCATTCCCCAGATCGCCAACGCCATCCTCAGCCGGCACGATCTGCTGCTGCTGGGCCTGCGCGGGCAGGCCAAGACGCGGCTCATCCGGGCGCTGCCGCGGCTGCTGGACGAGTGGTGTCCGGTGATCGCCGGGACCGACCTGCCGGACGACCCGCTGGCGCCGCAGTTCCCGCGGCACCGCCGCATGGCGGCCGAGCAGGGGGATGAACTCGAAATCCGCTGGCTGCACCGCGACGAGCGCTTCCACGAGAAGCTCGCCACGCCCGACGTGACGGTGGCGGACCTGGTCGGCGAGATCGACCTGGTCAAGCACGCCGAGGGGCGGTATCTGACCGACGAAGCGGTGGTACACTACGGGCTGGTGCCGCGCACCAACCGCGGCATCTTCGCGATCAACGAGCTGCCGGACCTCGCCCCGCGCATCCAGGTGGCCTTGTTCAACGCCCTGGAAGAGCGGGACATCCAGATCCGCGGCTTCCCGATCCGCCTGCCGCTGGACGTGATGATGGCGTTCACCGCCAACCCGGAGGACTACACCAACCGCGGCCGCATCGTCACGCCGCTGAAGGACCGCATCGGCTCGGTGGTGCGCACGCACTATCCGCTGCGCCCCGAGCACGCCCTCGCCATCACCCAGGGCAACGCCTGGCTGCGGCGCGAGTCGCCCGGCGGCATGACGGTCGACGTGCCGCCCTACATGTTCGAGATCATCGAGGAACTGGCGCGGCTGGCCCGCAAGAGTCCGCACGTCAACCAGCAATCGGGCGTCAGCGTGCGGGCCTCGATCGCCAACGCCGAGAACCTCGTCTCCAATGCCGAGCGCCGGTGCCTGAAGACCGGCGAAAAGCACGTGGTACCGAGGGTCAGCGACTTGCAGCACCTGATCGCGAGTTGTCGCGGCAAGTTGGAGTTGATCCTGGCCGAAGACGAGCGGGCGGAGGACAAGCTGATCCACGCCCTGATCGGCGAGGCGGTGAAAAACGTATTCGAGAACTACGGCGACCTGAACGAACTGGATTCCGTCATTGAGGCGTTCGCGGGCGGCAAGACGAACGTCGAGGTGGGCGACGAGGTGACCAGCGAGGATCTGCTGGCCGCGGCCGGAAGACTCCAGGGGCTGGTCCCGGCGGCCCGCAAGCTCTGCAAGACGGCCGAACGCCCCATCGACGACCCGGCCGAACTGGCCGGGGCCGTCGAGTTCATCCTGGAGGCCCTCTTCGTCTCCAACAAGCTGAGCAAGTACGCCTATCACGGCAGGACGTTCTTCAAGCGCTGACGCTCCGAAGAAGTAGGGAGTGTGGGAGTGAGGGAGTGAGGGAAAGAGGAGGAGTGTGATCTGTCTTTCTTCCCAGACTCCGTGACTCCCTGACTCCCTGACTCCCTTATTCCCTCACTCCCCTTGCCCGATGAGGATTGCCGCTCCAGATGGATAATGCGCGCAAAAAGGCAACAAGTTCCGCCGTCAGAGACTGACTCCTCTGTTTTCTGCCTCCTTTGTTCCGTGACTGCCTCACTCCTTTCCAGGGCTTCGGTTGCAGCCGCAGGCCGCCTTGGAGAGTGACTGAGCAAGGAGGAGTCCGGCGTCCGACGCAAAGCGTGCGGCAGCGCAGGGCGCTGCCGGACGCGGTCCGAGGCCTGCGGACGGGACGGTGGCTACGGCCGCCGGATCCGGGCGATCACGCCCGCGCCGGCCGGATCGGTGCCCAGCATGTACATGTGAAACGGATCGAAAGTCAGCCCGCTCCAGACCACCGCCTCATCGGGCACTTCGAAGGATTCGAGCACCTCGCCGGTGACCGCGTTGACGCGCACCACGGACTGGCTCGCCATCGTCACCACGCCCCACATGTCCGTCCCATCGAACGCCAGGGCGCGAAGTTCGCGGTTGAAGGGAATCGACTGGACCAGAACGTCCGGCTCGCCGTTCGTATCGACGATGGAGAACGACGCCAGGCCCGTGGACTGGAGCCGGCCGTGCAGCCACAGGCGGTCATCCACGGAGTCGTAAGCCATCGCGCGGATCGTCTGAAAGTCGCCCAGTTCGTTCGGCGTGCTGACGGTGTCGAAGACCGTATTGAGGTCGCGGCGGAACGCGTCCGGGCTGCCGCCGCACGCGCAGTGCGTCCAGAAGTGGTTGCCCTGGACCGTCTGCACCAGCCGTCCGGCCGTCGATCCCAGCGGCACGCCCAGCCGGTTCGTATTCAGGTCGAACCGCTCGATCAGGCCGTCCTGGGAGTTGTAGACAAGGTCGCCGTCGAAGGGCACCAGGTCGCTGAAAAAGGAGGGCGCGGGAACGTTCTCGAAGGTACGCTGGATCTCGAGCCGTCCGCAGGTCAGTTCCTGCGGCAGTGCCGACTGCCGTGAGAACCATGCGATCTGGCCCGCCTCGTCCGCGACGCCCAGGGCGCCGTGGTCCACCACCACCACCACCACGGGAAAAGTGAAAAAACGCTCGACGCCGAGCGCCAGATTGGGGTCCGCCGAGAAGTCCAGCACGAGCGTTTCGCCGTCGAAGACGTTGTAGGTCTGCACGCAGTCGCGAGTGCCCGTCTGGCCGTCGAAGAGAAAGACCCGTCCGGAGCCGTCCTCGTTGAGAATCATGGCCGTCACCTCCACGCCGGAGACGAAGGTCGTCAGCATAGCCCCTCCATCGAGCAGCCAGGTTCCAAAGATATCCGGCGAGGGCGCTTCGTGTACGCCTTGCGGCGGGAGCGGGACCGGCTCCGCTTCGGAAACGACGTCGTCCCCGAGCGGGGCAGGCGGCGTTTCCTCGCCCGCGTCGGCCGCCACCGCCACCACCGATCCGCCGCCGCTGACCGTCGGCGGCTGCAGCCCGCAGCCGCCTACCACACACGCAAACACGCCGAACATCGTCGGCACCAGGACACGTTACGCTCTGCTCATCTGAACCTATTTCCGAACTTGTCCGTCGCGCCCTCCGGGACGGTTCCCGAATCCGGGCCGTCCGGGCAAGGCGACGTTCGGCGGTCGGGTTTCACGCGATCGCAGCAAAACAAGCCGCCGGCGTGGTCGAATGTCGATCGGTGCGGTGCCCGTCCAGGCGGCTCCTCGGCGCGACCGCGATTCGCACCGCAGGTCGTTCAAGGGGTCGGCTCCGTCTGAGTGCCGGCGAGGCCGGGCAGGTCAGCGGAAACGCGTGTTCACGGATGAAACGCCCAGCGAAGAGCCGCTTGAGTGGCCGACGGACGTGCCACGGCCACGTGCGCAGCCCCATGGGAACCTGGCGCCCACGTCCGGCGACGCGACCGGGAGACTCCGAACAAATACCGGCCAGCGCCTGGCCACGGTCGTCGGACCGCGGTATGATGGCCGCGTGATGCGACAGGAGGCCAGGACACTCTTCGGGAATCCGTCGGCGGATGGGCGGCGCCAAGCAGAGGCGACGCGCATCCCCGAGCCCCGCCCGTACGCCGGACCGCCCACGCTGCACGTCCTGAGCCTTGGCGACGCGCGGGAACTCGACTGGATTGCGGACGAGTCGGTCCATCTGGTCGTGACTTCGCCACCCTATTTCAACCTGAAGAAGTACAACACGCATGAAGCCCAGTTGGGTGACGTGCAGGACTATTCGGCGTTCCACGACGAACTCGACAAGGTGTGGCGGCACTGTTTTCGCGTGCTGGTCTCGGGGGGTCGTCTCGTCTGCAATGTCGGAGACGTGTGTGTCGCGCGGCGCGCCAACAAGGGGCGGCACGTGGAGCGGCCGCTCCAGGCTGACGACCGTCGGTTACGACGCTGGTATGGAGGAGTCGCATGCTCGCGATAGCGCGTGCGCCAGCGCGATCGGCGAAGGCAGTCGGGGCTTATTATACGCCGGAGCCCGTTGTGCGCTCCCTCGTGTCATGGGCCGTCCACCGACAGACCGATCGCATGCTCGACCCGGCTTGTGGAGACGGCCGATTCCTCGTTTGCCACGCGAACAGCGTCGGCGTCGAGCAGGATCCAGACGCTTGTACCACCGTCTACGCCCGCACTCACGGCCGTCTCATTCACCAGGGAGAGTTCTTCTCCTGGGCAGAACGGACCCAGGAGCGATTCGACTGCGCCGCGGGCAATCCACCCTTCATCCGGTACCAACGTTTCAGCGGTGCAACACGTGATGCCGCGCTGCGGCTGTGCCGACGACACGGCGCCGCCTTCTCGGCTTTGACGTCGTCCTGGGGGCCGTTCCTTGTTGCCACGGCAGCGCTGCTTAGGCGGGGCGGACGTATGGCATTCGTCGTTCCCGCCGAAATCGGCCATGCGCCGTACGCGGCACCGTTGCTCGAGTTCATGATGAATTCGTTTGCCGGCGTACAGTTGGTCGCGATTCGCGAAAAGTTTTTTTCTGAACTCTCTGAAGACTGTTGGCTGCTATACGCACAGGGGTTCGGGGAACAGTGCGACGGAATCAGCCTGTCGCTGACGGACAGGTTCGACCCTTGCACGAAACCGCCGGCCGCAACGCTCGTTGCTACGCGATCGGACCTGGAGAAGTGGAGTGGGCGTGTTCGGCCATTCTTGTTGCCGTCTACAGCTCGTGAAGCCTACCGGCACATCGCGGATTCCCAGCACTCAATCCGGCTGGGCGACGTGGCGCGCGTCAGGATTGGGTACGTCACTGGGGCGAACGACTTCTTTCATCTGCGGCCGTCCCAGGCCCGTCGTCTCCAGATTCCGCGGCGCCTGCTCCATCCGGCGGTCCGAAACGGGAAGTGCCTCGCGGGTCGTAGTGTTGACACTCATCGGGTCCGCGCGTGGATGGAAGCCGATGAGCCGATCTTACTGCTCCGGCTACGAGACGCCACCAAACTGCCGGAAGCGGTGCGAGATTATCTCGATACGGAGCAGGGACAGCAGGCCCGGCAAACCTACAAATGCCGCAACCGCAAGCCGTGGTACGTCGTTCCGGACGTCACCGTACCGGACGGTTTTCTCTCATACATGAGCGGCGAAGGACCCAGGCTGGTCGAAAACGCAGCCGGATGTGTGTGCACCAATTCTGTGCATGCGCTCCGGCTGACCAACGGGATGGCGATGTCCCGCCTGGTGGAATTGTGGGCAACACCGTTGACGAGACTCTCCTGCGAAATAGAAGGACACCCCCTCGGAGGAGGCATGCTCAAGGTCGAGCCACGCGAAGCCGCGCGAATTGTCCTCGCGGACCGTGCGAGAGATACGGCCTGGCAGCGAGAGATATTCTGTGATGCGCTGACAACCATGAAACGCTGGAGGCACTATGGCGGTTGAGACGCAGGCTTGCCGATGGATCACGCTGCACGAAGCCCTCGCGGTGTTCGCGCTGAACCCGTCGGGCCACCAGGGGCAAGGCCATATCCGGCCGCTCCACCACTACGTCGCGTCCCGCCTCGTCGTGGAAGGCGGTTTCGAGCCGGACGAAATAACCCCGCGTCCGCCGTTTCGCGTCGTAACGCAAGGCGGAAAACGCCTGCTGAATTACGACCCTGCGACCGGCGGAACCGGTGAGCGCACGGTTCTGGGTGGTCTGCGGACCAAGGCCATCGACGTGGTGGTGACGAAGGAGGGCGTCAGGCCGGTGCTCGCCGTCTCGATGAAGGGATCGCTGAGTGCCTTCCGCAACCTGACCAACCGAATGGAGGAGGCGATCGGCGACTGCACAAACGTCCACATCGCGTATCCTGCGCTTGTTTATGGCTTCTTTCACGTGCTTAGGGCGTCAAAGGTCGGCGCTGGCGTTCGCGCGTCAGACGCCTGCGTGCTGGCCGACGGCGCGATCGCAGAGCCCATCACTCGATACCACGACGTCCTCACGCGTCTGGAGGATCGGATAGATCTGCGAAATGAAGTGACAAAGTACGAGGCCGTTTCACTTATCCTGGTCAACCCTGAGCCTCCCGCGCCGGGGTCACTACATCCTGGGTTCCCACCGGCGGAGTCTGCGCTTGCGCTCTCGAGATTCTTTCCGAGCATGTATCGGGCGTATGACCTTCGTTTTGTCTACCCAGCGCCCAGCATCGCTTCGCTTACGAGGCGTCAGGTCTGGGACGAGGCGTCGCCAGCATTCGTAGACGCTCCGGTCCTTGATTACGCACCACGTGTAGGGCCGACATGACGCACACGGCGGTGCGGCGTCTGCGGGAGCTGAAGCGCGGCTCGCTGCAGATGAGGACTCGCCGCATTCCGCAGCGCGCACGCGTCAGACCCGCGCCAGCGCAATCTCCAACCGACTCCCCTCGATCGTGACCGTGCTCGTCGCGACTTCCTGCGCCGATGCCGCGGGCAGCGTGTCGCCCAACGCCACTGCCAGCGTCTCCGCCACGATGTGCTCCCGGTTGGCGTCGATGGCGGCGCGGAGTTCGGCGGAATCGGTGTGCAGCCAGAGCTTGATCCGGTCCGCGATGTCCAGGCCGGCGTCTTTGCGGAGGTTCTGGACGTTGCGGATGACGTCGCGGGCGAGGCCCTCGTGCCTGAGGGCCTCGGTCACACGCCGGTCGGCGAGCACGGTGGTGGGCCCGTCGTCGGCGCCGGCCCAGGCCGCCCCCCACGATTTGCGCACTTTGACGTACTCCTGCACGACCTCGAAATGTAGATTGTCGTCCGCGACGGTATAGGCCTCGCCCGCAGCGAGCGCGGCGGCGAGCCGTTTCCCGTCGGCGGATTCGATGGCGGCGCGGGCGGCCGCGGTCTGCTTGCCGAACTTGGCGCCCAGCGCCTTCATATTGGGTTCGACACTAACCTGCATGATGTCGTCCACGCTGTCGCGGGTCGACACCTTCTTGACGTTCAGTTCTTCGAGAAAGTGCTCCTCGAACATCACGACGGCCTGCCGCTCGACGTCATTGCCGGGCACGATCACCACCTCGGCCAGCGGCTGGCGGACCTTCAGGTTCGAGTTCTTGCGGGCCGCGCGACCGAGCGAGACCAGCCGGATCGTCGCGGCCACCGCGTCCGACAATGCGTTGTCGATCAGCGCATCATCAGCCTGCGGGATGTGGACGTGGTGGACGCTTGCGGGGACGGCGGGTCGCGCCAAAGCCGGTGAATCCGCGCGGGCTGAAGCCCGCGGCTCGCTGGTGGTGGCGGGCCGAGCCAAAGCCGGGGAGTCCGCGCGGGCTGAAGCCCGCGGCTCGCCGGCGGCGCCTGACGGCACAGCATCACCTGACGCCCCCAAACTCGGCCGCACCACCAGATGCTGATAGATCTCCTCCGTAAGAAACGGCATGATCGGCGCGATCACCCGGTTGAACGTCGTCAACACCTCATACAACGTCGAGTATGCTGCTCGCTTGTCCGCCGGCCAGCCCTCTCCATAGAACCGCCGCCGCGAGCGCCGCACGTACCACGTGGAAAAGTTCTCAATGAACTTGCGGGCGTCCTGGCAGAAGCGCGGCAGGTTGAAGCTGCTGTAGGACTCATGCGCCTCGCGGATCAGCTTGTGCAGATCGGATAGTATCCATCGGTCCAGCAGCGAGCGCTCCTCCGCCGTCGCGACGTGAACGTGCGGGTCGAACCCGTCCACGCGGGCGAGGTTGCAGAAGAAGGCGTAGATGTTCCACAGCGGCAGGATCACCTGCCGCCGCGTCTCGTCGGCCGGTCCGGACGTCACGCGGCAGAGCGGTTCACCGTCGACGGTGCGGTCGATCACCTGGCCGTCCCCGCAGTCGATGGCGATCTTCTCCTCCGGATGCCGCATACCGAAGGGCAGGTCGATCGTCGGGATCTGCTGGCAGTACATCCAGCGCATGACGTCCACGCCGATCTGCTCGGCCGCCTCCTCGAACCAGATGGCGGTGCCGTCCGACTTGTGCATCGCCTGCCGCTCTTCGTTGAGCACCAGGGCGTGGCCCAGCAGCGTGCGGAACGGCGGACGCGGATTCTCCTTGCCCAGTTCCATCATGGTGGACATGGCCAGAATGGAATAGAACCAGTTGCGGAACTGGCCGGGGAAGCACTCCGTGATGAGGTCCGCCGGGATCCATTTTTCCCAGTATTCGCGGTTGGCGTTATAATGGGTGGTCGAATAGGCCACGATCCCCGCGTCCAGCCACGGATTGCCCACGTCAGGAATGCGCGAAACCTCGTTGTTGCCGCATTTCTCACATTTAATCTTCACCGCGTCCACGTACGGCCGGTGCGGCGTGTGTCCGTCGAACTGTTCCCAGCCGGAAACGACCCGCTTGCACAGTTCTTCGCGGCTGCCGATCACGTCGAAATGGCCGCAATGATGGCATTCCCAGATCGGCAGCGCCAGCCCCCAGTAACGTTTCTTCGAGATCATCCAGTCGCGCATGGTGGTCAGCCAGTCCAGCTCGCGCTCCAGCCCGCGCATCGCCGGCGGCAGCCAGGTCACCTGTTGCGCGACCTTCTTGATCTGGTCGCGCCAGGCCATCGAGATGTACCACTCGTCCACCAGCCGGAATACCAGCGGGTCGCCCGTCCGCCAGCAATGCGGATAGACGTGCGGGTACTTTTCCGCGGCGACCAGCAGGCCCTTCTCCTTGAGCTGTGCGATGACCGCCTCCGCCGTGGACTCGTCGGCGGCCCTCATACCGGTCAGCGAACCGAACCCCTCGACGAACCGCCCCTCGTCGTCGAGCGGGGCGATCGCCGGCAGCTTGAACTGCTCGCCCCACACGTGGTCGACGTCGCCGCAGCCCGGCGCGGAGTGAACGATCCCCGTCCCCTCGCCGGCCACCACGTAGGGCTCGCCTTTAGGATCCGTGCCCGGGTCGAACACGACATGCGCGTCCCGCCCGCAGGGCCAGTCGCGCTGCTCGGCCGGGATGATGTCCAGCGGCTCCGCGAATCCGCCCTTGTGCTGCTGCGCCGGCAGGTCGTCGAACGGTCCGTCGTAGGTCCAGCCGACCATGTCGCTGCCGGACAGCGTCCCCAGCACGTCGTACCCCCCGTGCTCGGTGAATATCTGATGGATCGTCTTGAGCTTCGGCACGCCCTTCGGCCACGGCGACGAGCCGAAGCCTTCCTTGTACTCCTTCGTCAGCCGCTGGAAGTTCAGGTTCTCCTTGGCCAGGTAGTACACCGCCCCGTCGCGCTTCGCCCGGATCCGGACGTACTCCAGGTTCCCCCCTACGGCCGCGCCGGTGTTGCCCGGCAGCGTCCATGGCGTGGTCGTCCAAATGAGCAGGTACTCGTTGTCCCGCCCGCGGATCGGGAACCGCACGAACACCGACGTGTGCGTCACCAGCCTCCGCCCCTCGGCGATCTCCATGTGCGAGTAGGCGCACCCCGCCCGCCCGGACCAGGGCATCACGTCGGTGCCCTTGTAAAGGTAGCCCGACTGGTGGCACTTCTTGAGGAAGGACCAGATGGTGTAGTTGTTCTCGTCGGACATGGTGAAGTAGGAGTTGTCCCAGTCCATCCACTGCCCGAGCCGCTTAGACTGCTCGGTCTGCACGGCTGCGTACTTGCGGACGCGGGCCTTGCACGCCTCCGTGAACTTGTCCAGCCCGGCCCGCTCGATGTCCGCCTTGGTCGAGATCCCCAGTTCGCGCTCGACCTCGACCTCCACCCACAGCCCCTGGCAGTCGAACCCGTTCTGGTAGCGCTGGTCGCGCCCCAGCCCCGCGAAGTAGCGCTGGAACACGTCCTTGTACGTCCGCCCCCAGGCGTGGTGGACGCCCATCGGGTTGTTGGCGGTGATCGGCCCGTCCAGGAACGACCACGTCGGCTTGCCCGCGTTGATCCGGCGCAGCGTGTCGAACGCCCGCGACCGGTCCCAGAACTTCAGGATCTTCCGCTCCAGCGCGGGGAAATCGACCTTGGGATCGACCTTGTCAAACGGCATATTGCTACCTCAAATGGGGCTCAGATGGCACATAGGGCCTCGATTGGCCGCAATGCGGTCGCTTCCGAAGGCGAGCCGCGGGCTTCAGCCCGCGCGGTGTCTCCTTTCGTCCAGCCGCCAGCGTCCGGAAGGCCGCTCAGATCGAAACAGCCCTTATAACACCGCCTGCCCACCGAGTGAACGCTCGCGCGTCAGAGACTCAGCTCAGTTGGCCACGTCGCCAAACGGTGACGGCGCGAATGGGTGCAACCACGAATGCGGCGGCGGGCCGTAGCTGCGGGTGAGGCCGTCGCTACTGCCCCGCGCCGCATGCGCGGCTGAAGAAGAGCGGGGGCGCGTCAGACGGTACGTCCGGTCGAAACCAATCCGATCAACCGGGGCTGCCTCACGCAACGCCGGCACTTCTCACCCTACGTCCGCTCGAAACCCCTTGACCTCCCCCTTCTTCCCCCTCGCCGCGCTCTCCGCGTCCTCTGCGGTTGTTCCACCGCAGCGGACGCAGAGAGCGCGGAGACGCAGGGGGAGTGGGAATGCACTGTTGACGGCAGTTGTGGTATACTGCGCGTTGCCGGATGGGGGGCGGTGAACGATGGATGCATATCCTCCGCTGCCGCGGTGCTTCGGACCTGCCGAAGGAGGGGAGTCATGATCGGGGTGAGTGTCTCAATGACCGCGTGGCCGGGGGCGTCGCCAAGCCCGACGATGCCGAACCTGGTTAGGCGCGCTGCCTGCGTCTCTGCGGTCAAGCCCGACCGTCCGCGCGGGCTGAAGCCCGCGGCTCGCTGCTTTGTCGCCCTCGCCGTCGTCTTCGTTGCGCTCGCGGTGTGCGACGCGATGCCGGCCAACGTCCACGCCCAGGGCGCCCGCGTCTTCGACCCGCCTGACCCCGCCAACTTCTTCCAGAACACCACCTTCGCCATCGACGGCCGGATCGGCTACGTGCCGACGTTCGGGCGCGACATGCTGTGGTCGTTCGACGTGCTGACCGGCCGCATCATCGACCCGGACGGCCTGGTGCTGCCCGGCGTCAACGCCAGCGACCCGTTCCTGACGGCCGGTGAGCGCCTCGTCATCCCCGGCTGGTTTCCGAACCAGGCGGTGCTGGTGGCGGATATCTCCAACCCGGCCGATCTGAAGGTGGCGGGCGTGATCCCGGTCGTGGGCCAGGTCAACATCCAGGGGCAGAACATCGAGATGAGCGCCGGCGGGATCATCGGCTTCGTCGCCTCGTTCCCGAACGACACGCTCTATTCCTTCAACGTCGATACGATGAGCCTCGAAGACCCGGACGGCCTGGCCCTGCCCGGCAATCCGGATCGCATCGCCCTGGCCGGCGACCGGCTGGCCCTCGTCGATACCACCAACGGCCGCATCATGGTCGCGGACGTCTCCAACCCCGCGAACCTGACGCTGGCCGGCGTCATCACGCTGCCCGGCGGCAACTCCTTCGGCTCGAATGACAACATCGTCTTCGCGGCTGACGGCCGCACCGGCTTCGTCTCCAATCAGCAGCGCGCGATCCACTCGTTCGACGTCGTCAGCCTCAGCGTCGTCGATCCGGACGGCCTGCCCTTCGGCACCCAGGGCTTCGGCGATCACGTCGCCCTTCACGGCGATACGCTGGCGGCCATCTACTCCCGCGGCCTGACGTTTGTTGACGTCAGCGACCCGGCCGACATGCACATCATCAGCGAAGCCCAGTTCGGCGGCACCGTCGCCCCGCAGGGCGACGCCCGCGTCGCCTTCAGCCGCGACGGCACCCGCGCGGCCATGCCCGTCATCTTCCCGGCCATGCGCGTCTACGTCTTCGACGTGGCCACCGGCGCCCAGGCCGCGAACCCGTTTCCGGTCGACGATCAACCGAACTTCCTGACCGTCTTCCAGCCCGGCGACCGCGTCGGCGTGGCCTGCTCCGGCATCGACGCCGACAACGTCTACCTCATCCACAACCTGGTCAGCAAGACCGGCGACGGCGACGACGACGGCGACGTGGATCTGGTCGACGTGTCTGGTTTTCAGGACTGCTACAGTGGTTCCGGTGGCGGCGTCGGGCCGCAATGCGAGCCGTTCGACCTCGATGGCGACAAGGATATCGACCTGCGCGACTGGGCCGCGCTCGCGACGAACATGACCGGAGCGCTCTGACGTTTTCGGACGCTGGCGCGATGGCACAAAGTCCGCACGGCCGGCCGCACGCTTGCCCGGACACTCGGTGGAGGGCAAGAATCAGACAACCGGCGCGCGGTCCGCGCCTGGGTTGCGACTACAGAGACGCCCGAAACGCCGTGCCACGCGGCTCTTTCCGGCCGGAACGGTCACCACGCCACTTCGAGGAGCCACGATGCTTCGACCCTGCCCGCGCTCGGCAAAAGGCTGTCCATCAACGGATCGACGGGAATCGGCCACCGGAAGGGGCCGCCGGGCGCCGCGCATCGCTGCCGGCCGAGCGCCGGTCGCTGCCTGCCAGGCGATTCTCCTCCTCCTGGCGGGCGGGTGCGTAGACTTGGGCGGCGGCTCGAACTCGCCGGAAGACCCGCAGGCCGACGCCGCTCGCACCGTCACCCGGACGGACACGCCGGATGGCCGGCCGGTGCGGGTCACGCTGGACGCCTCCGCCAGCCGCGACGGCGGCGCCCCGATCGTCTCCTACGAGTGGATCCTCGACGGCGAGGTGATCGCCGTGGGGCAGAAGGCCGACGTGACCCTCGAACCGGGCGATTACGCTTTCACGCTCCGCGTCACCGACGAGGTCGGCCGCGTCGATGAGGACTCGGTGACGGTCAAGGTCGGCGGGCCGCGGCGCACGGACTTCAACCTCGTAATCAGCACCAGCGGCGGCGGCGGATCGGTCGAGCCGCCGGTGGGGGTCTCCACGTTTCCAGCGGGGAGCACCGTGGTCGTGCGGGCGACGGCGGATGAGGGCTTCCGGTTCGTGCGCTTCAGCGGCGACATCAGCACGACCGAGGCCGCCACCGCCGTCGTCATGGACCGCGACCGCTTCGTCACCGCCGAGTTCGTCTCCATCGAAGCGGCCGATCATCCACTCTTCTTCGCCCCCTGGGCGCCGGGCGAGATCCGCAACGTCAGCCAGGGCAACAACGGCCCCTTCACGCACCAGGGCCTGTTCGCCTGGGACGTCCCCATGCCCATCGGTACGCCCGTGCTGGCGGTCGGCGCTGGGCGGGTCATCCGCGTGGTCGAGGAGCATCCGCGCAACGACCCCGAAGACCCCGACCAGGTGCGGCAGGCGAACTTCGTCACCATCGACCACGGCGACGGGCTGGTGTCGAACTACGTCCATCTCGATCAGCGGGGCGTCATCGTCGAGCCGGGGCAGTTCGTCGCCCGCGGACAGGTCATCGCCTTCAGTTGCGACACCGGAAACACGACCGGCCCCCACCTGCACTATGAGATCGTCGATCCATCGAACCGCAGCGTTCCCAGCGGATTCTTCGAGGCGCCGCGCAGGGGCGGCGTGGCCGAGCAGGGCGACGAGTTCGCCTCCCGCAATGAGCTCAGCATCGAGTCGCTGGACGGCTACGTGCAGTCCAAGCTGCCGCTGGACGCGTTTCTGGGCAACGGGGTGGAGCTTTTCGATGACTCGCTGCCCGCGTTTTTCTACGACAACCAGGAAACGTACACCGTCCGCGGCCGGGTGATCGACGGCACGCGCCTGGTCTGCGTGGCGCTGGTCGAGCCGGCGACCAATGAGACGGTCTTCTGCAACCTGACACCCGTCGATGACGAGGGGCGGTTCGATATCGAGTTGACGTTCGGTGAGGAGTTCGACGGGTCATACTTCATGGGCATGATCACCGGCGACGAAGGCGCCGAGGGCGTGCTCACGCACCAGGTCGTGATCCACCCGCCGCTCGACGCGGAAGCGCGCCCGCTGGCCGTCATCGACGAACCCGGGACGATCGTGACCCGTTTCAACGAGGTCCACGCGCTGATCGGCGAGAACAGCGTTTCGCCCGTCGGCCGGGGGCTGTCCTATCGCTGGACGCAGGTCGGCGGACCGACCGTGCTCATCGACGACCCCACCGCCGCCAACACGGTTTTTCGCACGGAACCTGCCATCGGCGAGGAGCGCGTCTCGTTCCAACTGGTGGTCTTCGACGGCCTCTCCTACAGCCTGCCCGCCCAGATCGATTTCTTCATGCCCGACAGCTTCTTCGTCGAAGGCATCGGCGTCTCGAACACGGTGTGCGAAAGCGAGGACGAGTGCGTCGCGGACGGGACTTCGGTCATCAGCCTGTCGGCCGGTACGATCGCCGGCTGGGTGCAACTCCTCAACATCGAGCCGGGCGACAGCGCCATCTTCCAGATCATCGACCCCCAGGGCCACATGGTGCGGGCGAAACTCCTGCCGGAGTTCGACCAGCGCGCCGGCCGCAGCTTCCTGCGCTTCGCCTGGTCCACTGAAGGTCTCGAACCTTTGCCCGGCACCTGGGTCGGCCTCTACCAGCACAACGGCCGCGGAGCGGCGCAGGTGACGTTCGAGGTGGCGCCGTAGAAAAGGTGTCAGTGTGTCAGGATGTTTTGTGGACGCCACAGTCGGCCATGCCGCGTCACCAAATCATCCTGACACCTTTTCCCTGGAGGAGTTCAGCTTGCGTTCGATCTTGGCCAGCACGTGGTCGAGCCGTTCATGATCGGCGAAGCGCGTCTTCAGCCGCGCAATCCACGGCGCCAGCCTGGCCCGTCGCCACTCTACCGGCTTGTCCCAGGAGGCGTAGTTCACGGCCAGGTCCGCCACGGACCAGAAGTAGTCCCGGTCCGCGTCGATGGAACGCAAATAATACGTCTCGGCCTCCTCGCGACGGCCGAGCGCCGCCAGGGCCTCGGCCCGGACGTAGTCCAGCCGTCCGGGGCGGGCCGGATAGGGCCAGCGGTCGGCGTCGTCCGCCGCCGCCAGCGCCTCGGCATATCGACGCTGGTTCATCAGGGCCTGCACGCGCTCAAACTGCTCCCCGCGCTCGCGGCGCAACTGATGGGTCGCTCCGGCCGACAGCAGCGTGAACAGCACCGCGATTCGTGCGGCAAGACGATGCCCGCGCGGGCTGCGGGGTTCGAGCGGCTCGCGCTCGTCGCGCCCGCGGGCGACATCCGCGATGCGCCGAACGTATGCGGCGCCCGCGACGAGCGCGAAGAGCACGAGGAACAGCAGCGCTTCGCCGATCGGATCACGCGGGATGATCTCGAGCCATTCGGGCGCCGCCCATCCCGACACCGGCCAGAATGGCCGGCGGATCGTGCCCTGAAGCATGTCCATCAGCACGTGGAGGAGCGTGACGAACAGCGTGATCGAAAGCGCGTTGCGCGACGTGAGGCCCAGCAGTCGAGCGATCGGCCACGCCGTCATCAGGCTGAACGCCGCCACAAACGTCACCGAGTGGGTCACGTGCCGAACGTCGTGCGACGCGCCGCCGATCATGGCGGCCTGCGAGGCGACGTCGGGCACGTAGGAGAGGACAACCAGCAACGGCGGCCACCAGGCCACGGCGCGCGGCGGGTAGGTCGGCCGCGTGTAAACCGCGACCGCGCCACCAGCCAGCGCATGTCCGAGCACGGGCAATGGGTCACTCCATCGGAAAGTGGATAAAAGATGCGGCGTCCACTTCACACACCGCTCTCATACCCGGTCCCCCGTGGCTGGTGTTCCCCCGCCCTCCACGCTGACCCAGCCAGTGGACGATCGTCACACGCGCCGCCAGGTCCCGTGCAGCCACTGGGTGCGGCCCGACGTCGGGTGTCACCGATGCTTCCACCGGCTCGCTGTCGATCGCGATCCGGCGGTCCGGCGGATCGCGGCACACGGTGTAGACGCCCGTTGCATTCACGTCCAGACCGACCCCATTCGCCGGTGTCTCTCCTCCGGCCGCGTCTTTCATCGACACGAACTGCGTCTCGATGAAGGCAGCGTTCTCTGCCGACAGTCCGCGGATGCGGAAGTCACGCAGGACCGCTGTACGGCCGGACGCGCGCAGTTGGTTGCGTTCAGTCGGCGAGGGGCGGCGGCCATTGGAGCGAACAACGGGACAGGGTATACTATCGGATGGCTTGAATGGAGGATACGGCTCTGCTGGGAAGCAACCGGAGCGCCGACCCGGTCGCCAAGAGCAAAGCCCGGGCGGCCTGCAGGCCGCCTGTCTTCCCTTGCCCGTCACAAGGAGACGTTTCGCATGCGACATAGGAACTCGTTGATGCTGTCCGTCGCTCCAGCTTTGGTGGCGTGTTGCGGATGTTACGAACAGTTTGAACGAGAGTGGACGGTCCGTGGACGGCTGGTGGACGATATGACCTCCGAGCCGGTGGAAGGCCTGGAAGTCACAGCGGCGCTGACCTGGAGTGACGGATCCACCACGTTCACCGGAACCGTGATGACCGACGAACTCGGGGCGTTCGAAGCCACGACCCGCTTTACCGATCAGCGCGACACCCTGTGTGAACTCCTGAAGCCGACGTACGAGTGCGTCGTCGAAGCGCCGATCATGGTGCGTATATCCGTGGTTCAGGACGGCCGCGTCATCGATGACGTGGGCGTGGCGGCACGCTGGGTTATCACCGACGAAGCGGGCCGGCCGGACGTCGTCTCCGGCGCTGTCGAACTGCCGCCGGTCGGCATACCGGCGTGGTTTGACGAGACGGTTTATCCGTGCCGGTACGCGACCTCAGACGTCGCCATCGATGACCTCGATGGTGACGGCGATTCCGACGTGGTGGCCGCAGCCTCGTTCAGCGGTGACCTGTGCGTCTATCTGAATGACGGCGAAGGCGAGTTAAGTCGGCCGAACCGTTACCTGGCTGCCAAGGGCCGGTTCCGTAGTCGCGCGGTCTCCCTGGTCACGGGCGACATCGATGGGGACGAAGATCGTGATCTCGTGGGGCTTGTGCTCGGTGAAGAAGACGTAGAGGGCGGCTATGTAAGCTCCATCGGGTACGTCTCGGTGCTCCTCAATAACGGAAACGGCGCCTTTGCTCCGCGGCGGGTGCATGCCGTGGATGACGAGCCGCTCTCGTTCACCATGGGCGATCTCGACGAGGACGGGTACCCAGACCTGATCATTGTGAATTCACCGTGGTCGACGGGCTCGGAGCCCATCCCGAGCATCAGGGTGTTGATGAACGACGGCGCTGGTGGCTTTTCCGATACGTTTACGCTCACCGCCGGCAAAGCGCCGTACGGTGTCGCTATGGCCGACTTGAATCATGACCAACACCTGGATGTGGTGGTGACGAACTTGTACCCGAATGACCTGGACCTCGACAATTGGGACCCCGACAACGCTGAACGTGAGGACTACAACGGGGCTTTGACCATATTGCCGGGCAACGGGGACGGCACCTTCGCCAAGGCAGTCCATCGCGAGATCACCGCAATCCTCCCCTGGGCCGTGACGGCGGGCGACTTCAACGGTGACGGCACTACCGACCTGGCCACCGCGGGGTGGGGCTTTTGGGGCTTCCATTCGCCCGTTTTTGAACCCGGAGTATCAGTGTTGACCGGCAAGGGCGATGGGACCTTCGACGCGGAGGCGTTCCATCCGACGACGTGGGCCGCCATGGACGTTGTGGCCGGCGATTTCGACTCTGATGAAGATATTGATCTTGCCGTCGCCCAAAACCTTCTCGCCCTTCTGGTCAACAACGGGGACGAGACGTTTACGATGAACTCCCGCGCGTGGGATGGTGCAGGTCGGGATTCGGCCGTGGGCAACGTGGGGAACTCGATGAGCGCCTTTGCGGTGGGCGATCTTGACGGGGACGGAGATCCGGACTTGGTTGCCGCCAACGGAGAGTCCTTTGATAGCTCATCCACCATTTCCGTCCTCCTGAACCGCCGGGCCCGATAGCGGCGTGGAGATGCTCGTTCCACGGAGGGAATGCGACTCGGGAGAAGGGAAGGGAACAGGTTGATTAATCGTGTGTGCTGCTTCGGCCTGCCGCACGAGGCTGGCACGGTCGGCAGTAATCAACCCGACCCCTTTCCCTCCCTGGGCAATAAGTCTCTCGCTCGGCGGGAGGTTCAGCCGTCAGATGCTATTCCTTCATGCTGCCCCGGCTGGCGGACGATCGTCACGCGCGACGCCTTGTCGCAAGCCGTGACCCGATGCAATCCGACGTCCAGAGTCACCGGTGCGTCCACCGGATGTCCGTCGATCAAAACGTCGCAGTCCGGCGGAACGCGGCGCACCGTGTAGAGGCCCGCGGCGATCACGTCCAGCCCGCCGCCATTCGCCAGCCCTGCGGCATCGAATGCGCGGCCGGGAAGCCGGAGATCCTCATACGCGTCCTCGCGCCCCGTTGCGTCTTTCATCGACACGTAGTGGGTCGCGATGAAAGCGGCGTCCTCGGCGGGCAGTTGCCGGCTGCGAAAGTCGCGCAGATAGACGGTGCAGCCGGACGTGCGGAGCTGATCGCGGATCGTCGGGGTGATTTCGCCTCGGTGATAGCCCGTTAGGATCCCGCGCACCAGTGATGGATGCCGCAGCGCGTGGCGGCGGAAGACGGCGGCGCAACGGCCGTCGAAGACGACGTCATCGTCGCTCGTCCACCCGTGAATCCAGTCCAGATGGGCGAGCGCCGAGGCCAGCCGCGGGCCTTCGGCTTCACCCTTGGCGTCGATGCGCCACAACGGATGCACGGCGGCGACGGCGACGCACGCCACCACGCCCAGGCGGGCGACGTTTCGTCGCGGCGCCGCGGAAACCTCGTTGCAACCAGCCGCATGCGGACTCCCCGCGTTCAACAACGCGCCGGACAGGCGGCCGGCGAAGATCGCAAAAGCCGGTACGAAGAGCAGCGTGGATTGCAAGTAAGGAGAGGGCATCACGATCGCGTACATGGCGGCAGTCAGCCACGCCGTGATGACGACGAACATCGGTGCAGCGGCCGTCTTCCGCCCGCCGATAAAGGCGCGTACCACCAGCACGCTTCCTCCCAGCGCCGCGGCGAAAAAGCCCCATGGCGCAGCGGTCTCCAGCGCCAGCAACGAACTGAACCGATCGAGGTGGCCGACGTTGTGCAACAGCGTATCCCTTATCGCGGCGCTGAGTGTGCCCAGACGCCATTCGTGCACAAGCCAGACCCCCGCCGGGACCGCGAAACCGGCGCCCAGGGCAGCGGCGCACGCCAGCGCAGCGGACATGAATATGGGCCGCCGACCATTGCGGGCCGAAGCGGGATCGCGCGCCGTGCCGGTTGGCGTCGCGACAGGCGCTGCCGTGTCCACACCTTCGGCCGCGACGACGGTCCGGGTAAGGAATGTAACGATCACGGCCGCGATTCCGCCGGCTGCCAGGGCAATGACAACCTTCGGGCTGAGGACGAACCCAAGCCCGAACGACAGCCCGCCGGAAAAGAGTGCCCGTCGCGCCGTCGCGCAATGGCCCTCGCGGATCGCGACCGCCCATCCCCACAGCCCCCCCACCGCACACGCGGACAGCAGCGCATCCGGCCGGATTTCGACGGACTTGTCGATATACGCCTCGCAGCAGGCCATCCACGCGACCGCCATCCACGCAACGCGTCCGCCGAACAGGAGCTTTGCCAGGCCAAAGGTCGCCGCGAGTACGGGAAGTCCCGCGAAGAACATCCAGTGCCGCATCATGCGGATCGCGTCGCCGGGCGAGTCGCCGGGACGCAGCAGTGTGGCGAGCAGATGGTGCAGGGCGGGCGTGTGATTGTCCCAGAAGTCCCGATAGGGCACGATGCCCTGCCCAATGCACCAGGCGAAGTGCAGGTGCTGCAACTCGTCGTCGTCGAGGGCGTGGTTTTGCCCGAACTGCCAGCGCGCCGCCAGGGCCAAAGCGATCACGCCGATGCAGGCGACCCGCGTCCAAGGATAGATCCGGCCGACCGCGGGCGAGTCGCCTGAAGGCGCGAGCGTGGCGTGTTCACGACTCATCGGCGGCAGTGTAACGTGCGCGGATGCGCACAACAGGGTGGCTGGCGTGCTCGGTGCGGCTGGAACGGCGCTGCCGGCGATCTCTACCGCCGCGGACGTGGGCGGTGGCGTCGCTGGTCGGCGTCGCCGCCGCGGGGGCGTTCGGCGCCGCCACGGTCGATGCGCTCGCGACCGGCGACGCGGCCGTGTACGCCCGGTCCATCGCCGATCGAAACCTCTGTGAGACTACCGTCCACGTCGGCTATTACCTGCTCGGCATGGCGGCCACGCCCATGCTGCCATTTCCGCCGGACCGCTCGCTGAACGTCCTCAGCGCGATGTGCGGCGCGGCAACCGTCGCGTGCGTATGGCTGCTCGCCGTCGGTTACACGCGCCGTGCGTCGGCGGGCGTCGCGGCCGTGGCGGTCCTCTGTTGCAACGACCTCTTCGTGCGCGAGGCGCTCTTTGCGGAGGTGTACGGCCCGCAACTGGCGTTCTGCACCGCGGCCGTGCTCCTCTGGATGCGCGGCAGGGCGATCGTCGCCGGGCTGACGCTGTCCGCCGCGGCGCTCATCAGCCCGACGGCACTTCTTCTGCTGCCGGCGATGATCGTCATGCGCCCGGGCGCCTGGCTGACCACGGCAGCGGGCACGGGCCGCGCGACCGGCGCAACGCCGTGCAGTAATACGAACTCTCGCGACGGGGGGGCACGCGGCGCAATGCGCCTCAGGCGCCCGCTTCAACGCGGCCCGAGGTTCGCAGACGCCATCAGACTGGCTGTCGCCGGTTTGACGCCGTGGTTGGCCGTGGCTGCGTGGCACTATGAAGATTATGCGCTCGGCCCGCGCGGGATACTCAAGGCGTTCGGTGCCTCCCTGTCATTCTATGAAGCTGCGTCGAAGGAATGGAGCGAACTGCTCTACGGGTTCCTGTCTTGCCTGCCCTGGGTAGCGTTCGGTGTCTGGTTCACGGCCGCGACGCGGAGGTACCGCTGCTGGATCGGCGGCATCGCCCTCGCCTGGATCCTGGGTCTGACCCTGGGTGAACGATATCCCGACGTACCGCTCCAGCTTCCGCTGTACGCGTTGTTATGTGTGACCGCCGGGATAGGATTCGACGCCACGTTTCGGGCGAGTGCGGCATCGGTCCGGTTGCGAAGGCTGGCGGCGGCGTGTCCTGCGGCCGGCGTGGTGCTGGTCGCGTGGATGCGCGGACCGCAAGGCGACGAGTACCTGGCCGGCGCGGCGCCCATGACGCTCATCGCCGTCGCCTCGCTGGCGGCGATTGTCTGCCTGACGATGGTGTGGAGCCCGCGGCGGCCCATGTTCACCGCTGCGCCGGCGGTTCTGGGGCTGGCCGTGTGCGTCGGCCTGAGTACACAGGTCGTGCTGACCCGGGTGCGGGACCGCCGCGCCGACCACGTTGCGTTCAAGCGTGCCTGCTTGGAGCTGCGCGACGCGGCCGGCCCGGAATACGTCGTGCTCAGCGAGTGGTCGCGCGGTATTCTGTTCGAGCATTACGTCTTCGGCGACGCTTACACGCGGTACTGGATCAATATGGAGTGGCTGCGGGGGGAGTGGGGGGAAAGCGTCACGCAGCGGGCGCAGGACCGGTGGCGCGAGGCAATCGAACAACGCCAGGAGGTGTGGCTGTTCTCAGGTTTCGACGAGGCGATCAGCGAATTGGCTGCGGCGGAATATGAGATGACGCCGTTTCGTATGTTCTTGCGGGCAACGGCAACGCCGTGGGCTCAGCCCCCGCCCGCCGGGAGCGGCGCGGAGCGATCTCAGGAAAAAGAACAGGGCGGGCGGAGGCCTTGATCTGGATGAGGGGGCGCCCTACCAGGGACTGAAGTCCCTGGCTACGATCGTGCGCCCTCCGGGCGAAGAGGAAGAGCGAATGGAAGTGCGCGTGAAGAGGAAGAGCGAATCGCAATGCGGGCGAAGAGGAAGAGCGAATCGTAGTGCGGGTGAAGAGGAAGAGCGAATCGCACTGCGGGTGAGGAGAAAGAGCGGATCATTCTTCGTACGAAGAGCGAAGAGACGAGAGGCCCGACCCAAGCTCAAAGGATCCCACAACGTTTGCGTATTACTTCCCGCCCGCGAATCCCGCCCGCATTTCATAGATCAGGTATTCTCGCGATCGTGCTTCCAGGACGTAACCTGCGTCGCGCAGGCGGCGCTCGAGGTGAGCGTTGACGGCCGTGCGGGGCGAGTCGGGCGGTTGGGAGTCCTTCAACCACCACATCGCCCGTCCGGCGGCCAGGGCATCGGTCAGGCGCGCGGCCACGGTCTCGGCGTCCGCGGACAGCCGCGCCTCGTCCGACAGGTCGGCCGCCGTGTCGATCCAGCCGATCTGCCCTTCCAGCCAGGTCGGAAAGGTCACCAGGCGTCCCTGAAACCCGGCTTGATCCAGGTGATACGTCAGATACTCGGCGTCATAGGAAAGGACGAGCGCCATGTCGCCTGCAGCGGCGGACTCGGCCAACCATTCGGCGCGTTGCCGATGCCATGCCGGCAGCGGCGGCGACGTGGAGGTCAGATACCGGGCGAGCGGGACCGTGCCACACGCCATCATGCCCGCCACGATCCACCAATGGAGTCGGCGCCCGCTCGGCCGGCACCGCGCCGGCGCTGCGTCCGCGACCCGAAGTGCGAGCCGAGTGTCGATCACTAGCGCCAACAGCAGGATGAACCCCGGCCAGGCGACGCAGTCGTAACGGCCGACGAAATAGATCGGACGCACCAGCACCGAATAGCCCCACCCCAGCAGCAGCGGTGTCAGCGCCAGCGACGCCGCAACCAGGATGCGCCGTCGCACGGTGACGGCCTCGTCGCAGCGGCGCTCCGACATCGGCGCTGAACCATCCCGAGCGGCCACCGCCCCCCCCGCAGCGGCCGTTGTCCCCCCCACAGCCGTCC
>QZJT01000131.1 GCA_003597935.1 Phycisphaerales bacterium
AGACGGGCCAGAAAGCGCTGGCGCTGCTCTTCCTTCGAGACATTGAGGAAGAACTTGACTACGTGCGTGCCGTTGTGTACGAGGTGCCGCTCGAAGGCGTTGATGTCGTCGTAGCGCTGCTGCCAGAACTTGTCGCCACGCGGGCCGGGCGGCAGGTGCTGGGCGTCGAGCCACTCGGGGTGGACGCGGACCACGAGTACCTCTTCATAGTAAGAGCGGTTGAAGATGCCGATCCGCCCCCCCTGCGGCAGCCGCTTCATGCAGCGCCACAGGAAGGAGTGGTCCAATTCGTCCGCGCTGGGGGCCTTGAAGCTGGTGACCTCGCAGCCCTGCG
Source organism: Phycisphaerales bacterium (assembly GCA_003597935.1). GTDB lineage: Bacteria > Planctomycetota > Phycisphaerae > UBA1845 > UBA1845 > SURF-32. Next base: position 335 of record QZJT01000131.1, read on the forward strand.
GGTTCACGCCGGACATGACGTGTTTGATCGTCCCGTCCTTGCCGGCCGCGTCCATCGCCTGAAAGATGACCAGCAGCGAGTAGCGATCGGCCGCGTAAAGCAGTTCCTGCGCCTTCGCCAGAGCGTCGACGTCTTCGAGCAGGGCGGCCTTGCCGTCCTGCTTGCTGGCGAAGCCGGCGGTGTAGGTCGGGTCGAAGCCGCGTATCCGCACCTCGCTGCCCGGCCGCACCAGGAAGGGCCTGTGATCGAGCTTGTGGGGCTTGCTCATGGGCTCCGTATCTGCAAGCGTCCTTATGCCAGATAGTCGAGCCGGGCTCGAACCGCGCCCTCAACGCGATCGCTGATCCGCATGGCCCATTCCGAAAGCCTGATGGCCATGGCGCTGACCGAGACCTCAAACGACGAGGCGAGTTGGCTTGCCAGGTACTTCAGGATGGCGCTGCAATCGCCGAAGCCGGCCGCCTTAACCAACCGAGGGTAGACGCGCCGCGCATACGCTGTGACCTGCTCGGCCGGCATCAGGATAGCAGCGGCGCACCGCTTCGCGTTACGTTCCATCTGATGCCACTGTGCCAGGCCTTGCAGGTGTCGAAAGTCACCGTCCTGCGTGACGGAATCGAGCACCCGCCGATGGATCAGGATGTGGGCCAGTTCCTCGGCGACGGTCATGCGATAGCGGGCAACAGGTCCGTCCGCCAGTTTGTCGTCAATGTATACGACGATATCGCCGGTCGAAACGTCGCGCAGGACCATCCCCATAACGCCAAACCTCGCCTGCAGCGCGGGCCGGATGTCGAGCGAGACTCCCGGCAATCGCTCCAGCATGATTTCGACATCGACAGGGATCTCCGGCGGGCTGCCCGCGTTCGCATGAACGAACTCACGAGCCAACGCTTCCAGTTGCGCGGCCGTGTACGTTGGGGCATCATGAATCGCCATCGGCTTCGCCGTCTGCGTCGGCCGACTTGAGTTCCCTGATAAGGCTGGCGATCTGCTCTTCATCCAACTGCCGATTGTCGATCGTGCGAAGCAGGACCGGCACCAGCGGGCGGTCAGCGAGATGCCGCACGTCCGCGGGCAACTCGCCGCGGCGCCGGGCCGCGTCGAAGAAGACCGCCCAGTCTTCAGAACCCTCCACCAGCCCCAATGCGTCCGCCCACTCCCGAAGTTGATCGGCACCAGCGGGGGGCTGACGCCGACCCTGCTCCACCGCGCTCAGGTTGGACGCTTGTACGTTAACAAGGTCCGCAAACCGACGCAGGCCGATGCCGGCACGGACGCGAAAAGTCCGCAACGTTTCTCCAAAGCTGGCATTCACAGACTTGATCTCCTACAGCGCTATCAATTTATGATAACACCCGCTGGCTGTAGAGTCAAATCGACGGGGCCAGGCCCCGTCGTCTCATTTGGCCATTGCATCACGAAGCTGGCGCCCAGTTGGGCTTGCGTTTCTCCAGGAACGCGGCGATCCCCTCCCGCCCGTCGGCGTCGTCGCCGAAGCACTCCGCAAACGCCCCGACGTCGTCGCCGTCATGCAACGCCCGCTTGGCCAGGGCGACGGCGTTCGGCCCGGCCGCGTAGAACGTCCGCGCCAGCACGTCGGCCCGTGCCGCCAGGTCTTCGGGCGAGTTGACCACTTCGTCCACCAGGCCGAACGGCAGCGCATCCTCCGCCTTCACCGGCTCGCCGCTGAGGATCATCCGCCGCGCCCGGGCCGGGCCGATCAGTTTCGGCAACCGCTGCATGCCGGCCCATCCCGGGATCACGCCGATCGTGACCTCGGGCAGACCGAGTTTGGCCGTGCGTACGGCGATGCGCAGGTCGCAGGCCAGCGCCAGCTCCAGCCCTCCGCCCAAGGCCGGGCCGTTGATGCACGCGATGGTCACCTTCGACAGCCCCTCGATCTGATTCAGCACGTCCTTGCCCAGCCGGGCGTAGGTGTCGGCCTGCGGCGGCTCGTAGTCGGACATAGCCTTGATGTCCGCCCCGGCCGCGAAGACCTTGCCCAGCCCGGTGATCACCGCCACCCGGACATCCGGGTGAGCGTCCACCTCGCGGGCCACTTCGCCCAGCCGCTCCATCGTGCCCGCAGACAGCACGTTGACGCCGTTGTCCGTGGACAGAAAGACGCGCGCCAGCGGCGGCTCCAGATTCAGCACGACGTTGGTCTGGCTCATGATTCCACCCCGCAAAGAGGTTCGTTCAGCGGCGTCCGGCGGCCGCGCGCCCCCCGGCGCCGCACTGCCTGCGGCTGTTGTAATCCGTCTTGGCCGGAATACCAACCCGCGGGCCGAGTTCGGCGCGGGTGCATCCGCCACCCCTGCAACTTCGTGCCACTGCTCTTGAGCAGTGGACGACCACGCGCGCCTGACGTCGAAGGGCGGGCCGGCCCCCCGCCGAGGTCAGTTGAAGCCCGGCCTCGAACGGTGGTCCGGGCGCGGGTATTTCGATTCACCATGCAGCGGCACTGCTCGGTGGCGATGGCACGGATGGCGTGTGGCAGAAAGTTCAGGTGATCGCCGCCGCACGCAATCAGACGGCGGCGGCCACGTGTTACAGGGCCGCCGCTCCTGACGGCGCATGCCGATGCAGAATGGCTGACGGCTACCCGCGAACAGGCTCGCGACATACGAGTCTGCTCGCGGCGCCCGGCCGCCGCGGCGCGCCACCACCGCGTTACGAAGCGCCGCTACCGCCCTTGGGCCCCATCTAAACAGGCCAGGGACAATCAGTTGCGCCCGGCGCTGCCCTTCGCTGCTGACCATGGCACGCGCCTTGCCGCCCGTCGCTGTGGATCCGGGCGGACGCGGCCCGGGCGCTGACATCAGCCGAAAACGCCATCCAAACGCGAAGGGAGTCTATCATGAACCAGGTATTACGGGCGAACTGCGTCGGCCTGTCGATCTGCTGCGCGCTGGCCGGCCTGGCGCACGCCCAGACCGTCTACGTGGACACCGTCGAGGACGTCGTCGACTTCCAGGGGGCCAGGCGGGTGGCCGACCTGCCGGGTCCGGACGGCCGCATCTCGTTCCGTGAGGCGATCTACGCGGTCGACAACACGCCGGGGCCTCAGACCATCGGGTTCCGCATCCCGAAGGACGAGTGGTGGCTGTACAACGATCGCGCGATTCTGAAGCTCGAAGACGGAATGTTCATCCTCCGCGCCGATGAGACCACGGTCGATTTCACCACGCAAACGAGGTACACGGGTGATACCAACCCCGACGGCAACGAAGTCGGCGTGTACGGCCTCGAGCCCAACGGCTGGGGCACGACGGCCATCAGCGTGACCGGCAGCCACTGCACGATCATCGGCCTGGACCGTGTGATGCAGCGCGGCCACGCCGTGCAACTGTGGGGCAACTACAACCGCGTCATCTCCTGCACCATCAGCGGGCCGCTCCATTCCGGCGTCTACATTTCCGGCGGCTTCGACGGCCCGCCGGCCGAAGGCAACGTCGTCGGCGGGACGAAACCCGGCGAGGGCAACGTGCTCTCCGCCGGCAACCACGGCGTGCGCATCGACACGCCGGCCAATAACAACGTCGTCATCGGCAACCGGCTCAGCGGCGTATTCGCCGGCGTGGCCGTGCGCGGCAACCGGTACACGGGAAGCCCGGTCGGCAACCGGATCGGCGGCGAAACGGAAGCCGAACGAAACGTCATCTCCGGCGCCGGCAAGTACGGCGAGGAAGGCTATCCCGACGGCGCCCAGGTTTCGGTGGAGATGGCGGTGAACACTCAGATCATCGGCAACTACATCGGCACCACGCCGGACGGCATGTCGCGGGCCCCTCAAATCGGGCCGACCGGCGTCGCGGTGATCGACTCCACGGACACCGTGATCCGCGGAAACCTGATCTCTGGATTGCGGGTCGCGGGAACGAACCACTACCAGGGCCAGACCTTCGGGCAGGCGATCCTGGTGACGACCATGAACGCGGACAACATCGGGACCCTCATCGAAGGCAACATGATCGGCGCCGACGCGACCGGCCGCGGCGCGATCCCGACGCTCAACGGCGTCGTGGTGGCGCCGTTCATTTCGCGCTACGCCCTGGAAGGCACGCAGGTCGGCGGCACGGAGCCGGGCCAGGGCAACCTGATCGCGTTCATCGAGCGGGAGAGCGTCCTGGTGACACCGACCGTCCAGGGGGTGTGGATTTCCGGCAACTCGATCCACTCCAACGGGCGGCTGGGCATCGAGCTGGGCGGGGACGGCGTCACGCCCAACGATCCCGGCGACGGTGACGCAGGCGCCAACGACCTTCAGAACTTCCCGATCATCACGGCGGCGGAAGGCGGCGACGGAAAAACGCGGGTGCAGGGCACGCTCTCATCGCTGCCGGCGCGGACGTTCAGCGTCGAGTTGTTCGCCAGCGAAGCGTGTGACCCGAGCGGCCACGGCGAGGGCGCTGAGTTCCTCGCCGTCTTCGACGTGGATACGGACGGCCGCGGCGAAGCCTCCTTCGACGTCGTCGTGCAGACACCCGTGCCCCAGGGGCACGTCATCACCGCCACCGCCACCGACGTGCAGGCGTGGAACACCTCCGAGTTCTCCCGGTGCTTTGCGGTCAGCGGCGGCCTTGACTGCGACGCCATCAGTAAGTTCGCGGTCAGTTGCAAGCGCGGCAAGCTCAAGGCGAAGGTGAAGTCCTCGCTGCCCGAGGGCACCGAGTTGACCATCGACAACGATGGCGACGTCAAGACGCTGGTCATCGACGGCCGGGGCGGCGGCGTCGTCAAGTACAAGCAGCAGACCGGCACGCATCACGTGTCGATTGTGGAATGCCCCCGGCACGAGCGCGAAGTCGCGTGCCCGTAGATTGAGATTCGTTATTCGCCATTCGCCATTCGTTATTCATCGCAGCGCCGGCAGGCCCACCAGCCGCCGGATGGTCGCCAGTTGCCCGGCGTGAAACGCCTCGTGCCTGATGCAGTGCGTCACCGCGCCCAGCTTGTCGCTGTAGTGCGGATGCCGGGCGCCGCCCGCGCCGAAGGCAGGCTCGCGCAGCAGATCGTCGGCCATGTCCATCACGGCGGCCAGCGTTCGGCGCTGCATGTCCGCCATGGTATCGAGGATCGACGCGACCGGCGGGTAATCGTGTTCGCTGGTGGCTTTGATCGGGCCGCCGATGGGAAAGTGCTGCACGAACTCGGGCGGAAGCATCGGCCGGCCCATGCAACGGTCGAAGATCAGCACGTGCTGCGACACGGCCAGATGGCCGCACAGCCAGGTCGGATGCGCAAGCCCCGGCCCGGGCTGGAACGACCAGGCGTCGCCGGCCAGGTCCGCGATCAGCTTCAATGTCCAGTCGCGCGTCCCCTCGAGCTGGGCTGCCAGAATCCGGCCGGTCGTCATGGCGGGCACTCCAATCCCATACGCGGTACACGGAAACCACGCAGCAGTCTGGCACACAACGGCGGCCTCAGTCAATGCTCAATGGGCGTGCGCGATCAGGCGCCGGCAGCGAGCCGCGGGCTTCAAGCCCGCGGCTCGCTCCGATGCGCCGCCGGTCGCGTCCCGCACGCCGCCTGTCCCGCCGGGGCGGTTGCATTCGTCCGGCGGGCGGCGGATATTGTTCGCGTGATCGTCCGCGGTGACGACCGTCGCGTTTACGGCCGGGATGGGACACGATGCTCGTTGATCAGCTTCTGGCGGCCAACGATCGGTTCGGCGCCGTGCTCGCCATAGATGACGGCTTTCGTTCCCTGACCTATAGACAGGTCACCGCCCTGGCCTCGGTGATGCGCGACGTCATCGACCGGCGCACCACCTGTCCGCGCGTCGGAATCCTGCTGCCGTCCGGCGGCGCGTTCGCCATGACCTGCTTCGGAGCGCTGTGGGCGAGCCGGGTGGCGGTGCCGCTCAACCTGCTGCTCTCCGCCGAAGAGTTGCGCGGCATCGTCGAAGACGCCGGGCTGGACGCCATCATCACCGTCCGGCATTTCGCCGAGACGGTCGAGCAGATGCCCGCCCGCGCGATCTACCTCGAAGACCTGCCGCTGAAACGCAAGGTCTTCATGAAGCTGATGAGCCGCCCGCCGGCCGCGCCCAGGGTCGAGCCGGACGACGTCGCGGTCATCCTCTACACCTCCGGCACGACCGGCCGCCCCAAGGGCGTGCAACTCTCCTACGGCAATCTGCACAGCAACTGCGTCGACTCGATGGCCTCGCTGAACCTCGACCAGCATCACCGCTTTCTGAACGTGCTGCCGCCCTTCCACGTCTTCGGCCTCACCGGGCTGGTGCTGATGCCGATCCACCTGGGGGCGACCGTCCATGCGATCCCCCGGTTCAACCCGCTGCACGCGATCAAGTCGATCGCGGAAAAGCAGATCACGCTGGTCGTCGCCATCCCCAGCATGTACGCCGCCATGCTCAAGGCGAAGTCCGCCACGCCGGAAATGTTTCGAAGCGTCCAGCTCGCCATCAGCGGCGGCGAGCCGCTGCCGGACTCGGTCGCCCGCGGGTTTCAGGAGCGGTTCGGCGTGACGCTGCGCCAGGGTTACGGCCTGACGGAGACATCACCGGTGGTGGCGGTGTGTACGGAGGACGCCACCCGCGACGGCACCGTGGGCAGGCCCATCCGCAACGTGCGGGTGAGCATCGTCGCAGCGGACGGACGGCACTGCGGGCCGGGCGAAGATGGGGAGATCGTCATCCACGGCCCTGGCGTGATGAAGGGGTACTACAACCAGCCGGAAGAAACGCGGGCCGTCATCGACGAGGATGGAGGCTTTCACACCGGCGATATGGGCCGGCTGGACGACCACGGGTTTCTGACCATCTCCGGGCGCATCAAGGAGATGCTGATCGTCGGCGGCGAGAACGTCTATCCGAGGGAAATCGAGGCGGTGCTGGAGGAGCACGCCGACGTGGTCCAAGCGGCCGTGATCGGCGTGCAGGATGAGTCGCGCGGCGAAGTGCCGATCGCCTTCGTCATCTGCCGCGACGGCGCCCAGGTGGACGAAGCCGCGCTGCGGCAGTTCGCCCGCCAGTCGCTGGCCGGCTTCAAAGTGCCGCGGCAGATCCGGATCGAGTCCGATCTTCCCACCGGCCCCACCGGGAAAATCCTCAAGCGGCGGCTGAAGGAAATGGTGGCGGTAGCCTCCGCGTAGGCGACGGCCCTTCAGACCGCGCGGCAGCCCTTCAGACCCCCGCGGCAGCACTTCAGACCGCGCGGCAGCCCTTCAGACCCCCGCGGCAGCCCTTCAGACCCCCGCGGCAGCCCTTCAGACCCCCGCGGCAGCCCTTCAGACCGGCGCGGCAGCCATCCGTTCCCACCGGTCCATCAAGTCCACCAAGTCCATTCAGTCCATCATGTCCATACCGCCCGCGCCCCAGTGCCAGCGCCCGCACCGGTCGCCGCACAGTCCGCGCCAGCGCGCCGCCCGCGCTATCGCTTCGAGAACTGGAACCGCCGTCGGGCGCCGGCCTGGCCGTACTTCTTCCGTTCCACCTTGCGGCTGTCGCGCGTCAGCAGGCGGTTCTGCCGCAGCACCGGTTCGTAGCTGGCGTCGTAGGTCTTTAGCGCCCGCGCCAGGCCCAGAACTATGGCGCCGGCCTGGCCGGTCGTGCCGCCGCCGGAAACGTTGACGAAGACGTCCACCTGGTCGGCGGTCTGTGTGGCCGCCAGCGGCGCCCGCACGTCCTGCCGATCGCGCTCGATGCGGAAGAACTCATCGACCGGCTTCTTGTTCACCTCGAACTTACCGCTGCCGGGACGGATGCGGACCCGGGCGACCGCGGTCTTGCGCCGGCCGGTGCCCCACACGAAGCCGTATCGGGCGATGGCGGCGAAGCGGGAGCTGTCGAAGGTCGGCGCCACCGCTTCCTGGTCCGAGGGTGAACCGGCGGCGTGGCCGGCCGGCGGGCCGGCAGCGACACCTGGGGCAGTGGCGTGAGCGGCCGGCGGAACGGCGCCCGTCGCGGCCGGGGGAACGGCGCCAGCGCCCACTGAGGGTGCGGCGCCTGCGGCGGCCGGCGGAACGGCCGCTGCGGGAACGGCAGGGGCGGATGGGGGAACAGCACCGGCGGCCGGGGGAACGGCCGCCTTCTGAGCGGGCGGTTCCTCGGGGGTGGCGTTCGCGTTGTTGGGTTCGTCAGACACGGATCCGAATCTCCAGTGGCGTGCCCGTGGCGAGGGCTTCACGTTTACAGACGAAGTTGGCTCATCCGACGTTGATTCATCGAGTTCCGGCATCGGCCGCGCCGCCGGGCGAGTCAACCATCGGCCGCCGGGCGGGCCGGTCGCCGGCCGCGAGCGGCCGTGGCCCCACGATCGGGCTCTGCGCCGATTCTCTCGGCCGGGGCGGTCACACCTCCAACGGCTTTGGCTGCTGGGCCTGGTACGGGTGGGTCTCGCCGGCCACGACCTTCAGCTTCTTGAGCATGTACCGCCCCAGGGCGTTCTTGGGCAGCATCCGGCGGACCGCGGTGGTGATGATCCGCTCCGGGTGGGTCGCCAGCACTTCACGATAGGTCGTGCTCTTGAAGCCGCCCGGATAGTAGCTGTAGCGGTCATAGTGCATCGTCTCGGCCTTGGTGCCGGTCACGCGGATCTTCTCGGCGTTGGTGACGACCACGAAATCGCCCGTATCCACGTGGGGCGTGTAGGTCGGCTTGTGCTTGCCCATCAGCACGGTGGCGATCCGCTGGGCCAGCCGCCCGAGGACGCGGTCGCGGGCGTCCACGTGGTACCAGACCGGCCGCACGGTCTCCCGCTTGGCCACGAAACTCTTCATCCGCCCGACAGGCATCGCATCGCCTCACCAGACCCGGTCAATTCGCTCCGACACATCCGAGCCGAGCAGCGTAACGCCGCCGGCGACGGCGTCAAGGGGCGGCCTGGGATGGGGGCCGTTGCGGGTGCGTGAGGGATGTGGCGGGCGCCCTTTCGGTGTGGCACCGGCTTCCAGCCGGTGGGTGTGGCCTTCCAGGCCACGTCTGAAGTTTGGCACTTTTGGCCGCCCGTCTCTGATTGCAGCATCGTGACGAGGTGAAGTCAAAACAACCGCCACTGGCGCTTCGCCACGGCGGTTTTTGACGAAATGTTGGTCTAGTTATATAACGAGATCAGGAGGTGCAGCATGGGATACCCCACCAGAGTCCAGCTCATCCAGCGCCAGAAGAGCGCGCAGTGGTACGTCAACTTCCCGGCCGCGGTGGCCGGGGTCCTCGACTTTCAGAAGGGCGAGGTCGTCGAGTGGACCGTCCAGGATCGCCGCACCCTCATCCTCAAGCGGGTCGAAACGCCCCAAGCGGCCGAGGAGCCGGTGCGGAAAAAAAAACGATGAAGCTCGTGCCCGCCATTCTCGACCTGTGGGACGACGCCCGCGACGTGTTCAAGCAGAATCGGGTGTGGGAGCGAGCCCGGCGGCTCGGCCTCAGCCAACTCGTCTGTATCGAGCGGCATACCATCACCGGCCTGCTGTGCTCCTGCGGGCGGCAGTTCGACGACTGGTCGGCGGACTATCGACTCTTCTCCCAGGACGTGTGAGAGCCGAACCACCTGTTCCAGCCCGTCGTTCGGGGCTCGCTTCCTCTGCTGCCCCAGCGCGCTCGGCTGGTCGTGGCCATCGATGACACGCTCGCTCACAAGACCGGCAAGAACACGCCCGGCGTGGCCTACCGGCGCGACCCGCTGTCGCCCGCCTTTCAGGTGAACCTGATTCTGGCGCAACGATTCGTCCAGTTCTCGCTGCTGATTCCTCTGCCGGCGCAGTTGCCCTCACCGGCTCGGGGCGTGCCGAGCCGGTTCGCGCACGTGCCGTCGGTCAAAAAGCCCAAGTGCAAGGCCCCTCAGGAGGACTGGGACGCCTATCGCGAGGCGGTCAAACAGAAGAACCTCAATACGATCACGGTCAGGATGCTCCATCAGTTCCGCGATGAACTCGACCGGGTGCATCACGCCGCGGACGTGCACTTGGTGCTGGTCGTGGATGGCGGCTACACCCACAAGACCATTCTCAAGGCCTTGCCCGCAACACCACGCTGATCGGCAGGATCCGCAAGGACGCCAAGCTCCACTTCGTGAACGAATCCTCCTCAGGAAAGTACGGCCCGCCAGCGCCGAACCCGGAGGAGTTGAGACAGAAGGAGCAGCACGCCTGGCAGTTCGTGGAAGCCTACGCGGCCGGGAACACGCACGCGTTCAGGATCAAGACCCTGGCACCGGTCTGCTGGCGAACCACGGGAACACGCCTGCCCCTGCGGGTGGTGGTGATCGCGCCCGTCAGCTATCGCCTCACGCAGCACGGCCGCCTGCTCTACCGCCAGCCCGCCTACCTCATCTGCACCGACCTCGATCTGTCGCTGCAGCAGTTGCTCCAGGAATACCTCTGGAGGCGGGACATCGAGGTTTGCTGCCACCGCGGGGAGGCGTGAGGTTCGCCGGCGCCGCGGGAAGCGTGAGGTTGATTGGTACTACGCCACGTTCTCGGCCGCGTCGTGCTGGACGGTCCCGCCCGCGATGGTCGTGTACTCGTTCACGACGTTGTTCTCGTACGCGGTCCTCAGCGCGTTGCGGTGGTCCCGGTACTGCACCCGGTTGCCCAGGTCGTCGTAGTCGAACTGCTCCGCCTTGGTGTTCGACCCGGCCGCCAGCTCGTAATCCACCTGCGTCACGCGGTGGAGGCCGTCCTACAGGATGTCCGGGATCTCCTGCATCTTGGAGAATCCGTCGGCGTTGTTGCCGCCGCCGCTTTGGGCTCATGGGATGGGGGGGGCGCCGATCCGCGGGTTCGCCCGCAGACGGGCGTCACCCGCGGCTACAGCCCCTCGCCTGCTTCGCGGCTCCAGAGCAGAGCACCTTCGTCACATCGCACTGATACGGAGCCCCAGCGCAGAGCACCTTCGTCACGTCGCTCTGATACGGGGCCCCAGCGCAGCACGCCTTCGTCACATCGCACGACTGCGGGGACCTCGCGCCGAACACCTTCGTCACATCCCATGCCGGCGAACTTCCCGCGCGGAGCACCCGCTCCACGTCGCACCGCCTGGCGATCCTGCGACAATGGTCTTTTGCACCCTGAACGGCTTTCCTGTCCGACTTCGTTCCTGGTCGACGTCTGGGCCGCGGCAGCGAGGGGGCCGACTTCCCGCCCTGGATCGGGGGCCACGCCCGCGTTCTGCACATCTGCCGCAACCGTCACGTGCCCCGCGTACCGAGGCGCGTGACCGATGCGGCGGATGTCCGCACGAGCACCCGAATGGGACACGCCGGATTGGGGCGAAGGCATCGGAGTCGGTGGACGCCGTTGCGAAGGAGACTCCGCGCGGGCTTGAGGCCACGCGGCTCGCTGGGGAACTCCGCGCGAGCTAGAGCCACGCGGCTCGCTGGGAAACTCCGCGCGGGCTTGAGGCCACGCGGCTCGCTGGGAAACTCCGCGCGGGCTTGAGGCCACGCGGCTCGCTGGGAAACTCCGCGCGGGCTGAAGCCACGCGGCTCGCTGGGGAACTCCGCGCGGGCTTGAGGCCACGCGGCTCGCTGGGAAACTCCGCGCGGGCTGAAGCCACGCGGCTCGCTGGGAAAGTCCGCGCGGGCTGAAGCCACGCGGCTCGCTGGGAAAGTCCGCGCGGGCTGAAGCCACGCGGCTCGCTGGGGAACTCCGCGCGGGCTGAAGCCACGCGGCTCGCTCAGAAGAGTCGCCGATGCCGTCACGCGCCCCGCGTTACGTGAACTCCTTCATCTCCATACCGCCTTCGGCCGCCGCCGCCCCGTGCAGCGCCGCCGACAGTGCCTCCAGGCGGAACGGCTTGGACAGGCGGGCCAGCACCCGGCGTTCTACGTCTTCGGGGATGGGCGATTCGCCGCCGGTCATCAGGACCAGGCCGAGCTTGTCATCGCGGGCGATCAGCGTCCGGGCCAGGTCCAGGCCGCAGCCGTCGGAAAGGGCCACGTCTATCACAGCCAGTGACACGGCGTCGGGGCCGGCTTCCAGGAACCGCTCCTGGCCTTCGGCGACGCTTTCGGCCGTGATGACCGTGCAGCCAAGCGATTCGAGGGCGTCGGTGCAGGTGTGCAGCACCATGGGGTCGTCATCGACCAGCAGCACGGTCTTTCCCCCGCGCGGCGCCGGGGCGGCGGCCGCGGCCGCGTCGATCCGCTCCGGGGCGCCGTCGGATCGCGGCAAAAAGACGAGCACCTCCGTGCCGACGCCCGGTTCGCTGCGCACCTCGATCCCCCCCCCGGCGCCGCGGGCGACGGCGTAGGCCACCGCCATGCCCATGCCGGTCCCCCGACGCCGCGTGCGCTGCTTGGTGGTGAAGAACGGCTCGAAGATGCGCCGCCGCACCTCCGGCGTCATCCCGACGCCGGTGTCCGCGACCCGCAGCCGGGCGAAGGTCTCTCCGCGGCGGTCGCCGTCCGGCGGCGCCGGTCCGGCGTCTACGGTGATGCTGAGCCGCCCGCCCCCCGGCATGGCGTCGCGGGCGTTGCGCAGCAGGTTGAGCACCACCTGCGTCAGTTCATCCTTGTCCACGCACACCGCCACGTCGCGGTCCAGGTGCGTGTCCACCTCCAGCCCGGCAAAGAACGCCTCGTCCTGCGCGCCCAGGATCAGCTCGATGACCTCGGCCAGGCGCACGACCCGCGGACGGGCGCAGCCGGCGTGAGCGAAGCGCAGCAGCCGGCGCGACAGCCCTGCCGCCTGCCAGCACGCCCGCAACGCCGTGCGCACCCGATCGAGCGTCCGCTCCGTTCGGCCTTCGGACTCGATCAGCGACAGCGAGCCGATGGCGCTGGTCAGCAGGTTGTTGAAGTCATGCGCTACCCCTCCCGCGAGCGTCCCGGCGGCCTCCATCTTCTCCGCCTGCCGCACCCGCGCCTGCAACCGTCGGCGTTCACGGGCGTCGCGCAGCAGGATCGCCACGTGTCGCACGTCGCCGTAGCTGACCGGGTAGACCGTCAGGTCGGCGACGGGTGGCTCTCCCTCACCGTGCGATCCGGTCAGCTCGACGTCCGCCGCCCGAAACAGGCGGTCCGACGCGCGGGCGTCGGCGATCAACTTCGGCCAGTCCACGGCGCCTTCGCTCCACTCGGGGAAGACGTCGGTGAGCCTGCGTCCGACGGCCCGCGTCGCGGCCACGCCCAGGATGGAGGTGTCGCCATCGTGGCACTCGACGATGGCGCCCTCGCCGTCGCACAGGATGACGGCGTCGCGCAGGTTCTGGAATAGCGCTCGATACTTGGCTTCGGACACGTGCAGGTCGCAGCGGGCGGCGCTGAGCGACTCGGCCATGGTGTTGAGCGTGGCGGCGAGCTGGCCCAGCTCGTCGGCGCGGAAGACGGTGGCCCGCCGGTCCAGCCGGCCGGCGCGGAACTCCTCCGCCACCCGCTGCATGTCCTGCACCGGCGCCATCAGCCAGCGTCCGATGAGCATCCCCCCCCCGACGACCAGCGCCGCGGCCAGGATCAGCAGCACCACGCCCATCATCAGTACGGTGGCGTTGGCCTCTTCGAGCCGGGCCACCGACTCCGCCCGCAGGCGCTCGACCACCGGCTCGATCGCCCGCAGCCGGACCAGCAGCCGGTCGGCGACGCCGGCCACCTCGTCGAGCGCGCTCTGCGCCTCCGCCTGGCGGCCCTGATCGAGCGCGTTCACGCAGCGGGAGGCGGCCGCGGCATAGGCCGACGCCGCTTGAACGACGTCCGGCCAGCCCGGCCGGTCCAGCCACGCCCGCCGCCCGGAGTCGATCGAGGATTGCAGCGTGCGCACGAACAGATCGTGAGAGGCGTGCTCCTGCGCATCCAGCGGCGCGGCGTCGCGCACGTGGCTGATCAGGCTGCGGCGGTGCTCGATCAGCGCCGTGGGCAGGTTTGCCACCTCGCCCGAGAACGCCATCCACTCGGTAAACGTCGTGTAGGAGTCCTCGATCAACCCGTGGATCGAGTAGATGGTGAAGACGGTGCCCGCGATCACGAAGACGGCGAAGCCGGCCAGCAGGTAGGTGAGCTTGCGACGGAGCTTCATGCAACGACACCCGCGGCCGGGCCATGCGCCGGACGCACTGCGTCGCGTATTCGACACGGGACGTTCGCCAACGTCCAGACGATGGGCATCATCCGCCGAACGTCTCGGCGGAATAGGACCAGTCCCAATGCTCGGTGGCCGGATGAGAACTGGTCAATACGTGGCCGCCGAGGAACCCGACGATCGTCTGACCGCCGTGGCGCGTCGAGGGCGTCCAGAACCGCCCGTCGGCATAAGGGTCATCCTTCTGCCCGACCGGCGGGGCGATATAGAAGGGGTCGATGCCGCGCGAACGGGCGCCGGGGCCGTCCACTTCGATGGTCAGCGGCGCATACGGGTGGTTGAGCGATTGCGGCGACATCCAGGCGCTGCCCGGGGGCGCCAGCAACCGCTCGCCGCGGAACCGGACCACCGGCCGATACAGGCGCATGTTCAGCGCGATGGAGACGTCCTCGAACGGCCCCACGGACTGTTCGCAGGGTCCGCCCGGGATCAGGGTCAACGCGGCGCCCGCCGACGGGCACGTCATCAGGTGGTCGGCGGACGACACCTCGACCTGCAGCACGTCGCCATAGCGCCAGAACTCGTCCACGCCGTAGAGCGACTCCTGAAAGTCCTCGATGCGGAAGCGGCTGGCGCCCAGGCGGTCGCTCTCGCCGCGGCCCGCCTCCGACAGCCCCTCGGCGAAGAGTTGGAACTCGAACACGACCGATTTCACGTTGGATGCGCACTTGAGGGTGCGCATCTTCTCGCGGGCGGAGTGCAGCGACGGGATGAGGAGGCTCAACAGCACGGCGATCACGCTGAGCGACACCAGGGTCTCAACCAGCGTGAACGCGTGCCGGAAAGAGCAACGGCCCGGGATGTCAGGCGTCCCGTGGTACACAGCTTCCTTCCGCCCTGAGGGCCTGGACGGGTCGTCCGGCGACGTGCGCATTATATCACCGGGTATCCGGGCCGTGAAGGAGGCGGATGAACTCCGCCAGGTCGTCCAGATCGACGCTGCCGTCACGGTTCGGATCCACCTGAGCGCATCGCGGTTCCGGATATCGGGCGTTGGGACCGGAGTAGCAGTGCTGGAAGAGCGTGAAGTCGACCAGGTCCACGTCGTCGTCCCCGTCCGAGTCGCACGCCCGCGGGCGGCAGACCAGGTCGAACTCATCGACCGACCCGCTGTAGTTGACGTCGAAGAGGCTGAAGTCGTTGGCGAAGGCGCGGATCGGCGCTTCTCCCTCGTGTCCGTGCTCGACGACGTAGGCGGCGATCAAACGGCGGTCCAGTTCGTTCACCTGTCCGTCACCGTTCACGTCGCAACGGAGAGGATCGGGGTAGACGTCCGTCCAGACGAAGATCTCGTCCGGATCGCGGGAGGGTCGGGAAAGGTACGTGCTCCCCAAAATCGCGTTGACCGCCCATTCGCCCGGCTGTTCCAACTCCCGCGGCATCCGCCGGGACCACTCGATGATGATGGGTTTGTGCTCCGGTCCGTACGGCCGCCGCCGCCAGAAGTGCGCCGACCGGACCAGATCCACCAGCCCCTCGTCGATCGAGACCTGATCGCAGGCGCTGGTGTTGGGTTCCTGCACCGGCTCGCGGCGCTTGCGGGCGCAGCCGGCGTTGGTCATGGGAAAGACCATCGAAATGATCGTGACGTCGGTGCGCAGGTCGTGCCGGAACTCCAGATCGGTCTCGGGAGGCTGGTAACTGCCGCGCTCGGTGCAGAACTCCAGCAGCGAGAGACCCTCGAAGCCATGCGCCCGGTGGAACATCCGGCTCTCACGGAAGCGCCATATCTCCCCGGCGTCGAACGTCCCATTCTCGTCGCCCTCTATCACGCGATAGAGGTGCGGCTCGAAGTACTCTCCCAGAAACGCGAGGTGGAACTCCTCCCCGGACCGCTTCACCAGGGGGGGGTGATTGAAGGGGAGCCGGGCGTCGGCGCGGCTGGCCGCGATCCGATTCGCGAATCGCGGCCCGGACGGCATGCCGCCGAACCGGGCCACATTGGCGGTGTATCGAAACTGCGGCGACCGGACTTCGCCGCCGGTCTCCACGCTGGCGTCGACATCCAGCTCGATGAACCCGAAAACGGGATGCGGGCCGTAGAAGAACGGTCGCCAGCGGTCGCCGCTGATGTCGCCCGGCGGGTTCACCAGCCCGGCCAGCCGCACGTCCATGCGAAAGAAGTCGCCGTCACGGCTGACTTCGCCGACGAACACGTCCAGGTGGGGATCACGCGGAAACCAACGGGCGAGCGTGATGGAGAGCAGGTCGATCCGGCGGTGCCGATAGGGATCGATCGGCCCGGTCTCGCTCAGGTCGGTCCGTCGGATCAGCGTATCACCCTCCCGGTCGCGCAGGAACTGCTGGCCGCGGCCAGCGTCCGTGGGCAGGCAGTACAGCGCCGCTGCCAGCAGGGCTGGCCACCCGCACCGGATGCCGAGCTTGCACGTCATGGTCCGAATGTCGCCCCCACAAAACCGGCGGTCGCTGCCGCCGGTCAGAAGCAGCGCTGCTCGCGGGTCCCCACCCCGGGCGGCGATGCGCACCCCCGCTCGGTTTCTCGACGGCCGTGCGCGGACCCGAGCCGCGTTGCGGTCGGGAAGTCCGCGCGGATTGACCTGCCTCGCGGCTGGTGCGTCCCCCGGGTTCGCAGCCGGGCGGCGACGCGCGCGCCGTGCCTATTCTAGCGGCGATTCGGGCCGACCGTAACTCCACCTGGCGTCATTAACGTCTGCTAATCAGCCGATCGCCCACGATGGCCGCCACCGCCTCACGGAACGCCGCGCCTCGTCGCTCGAAATTCGGAAACTGGTCGAAGCTGGGACCGCCGGGCGAGAAGAGGACCGTGTCCCCCGGCCGCGCGGCCCCGATCGCCAGACGCACGGCCTCCGGCACGTCGGCCGCGGCGAAGACGGCCGCAACTCCGGCGGTGCGGGCGGCCTCGAGCCAGGCACGCCGCGAGGCGCCGACGGCGACGACCGCTCGGCACCGCCGCGCCAGCGTCCCGGCGGCATCGTCCAGCGGCTCACCGGCGCTGGAGCCGCCGACGATCGCGATCAGTGGCCCCGGCGTCGCCTCGATCGCCGCCAGGGTGCATGCGGGTGACGTGGATTTGGAATCGTTGATGAACGAAACACCCCCGACGGAGGACAGACGCTCTAAGCGGTGGGGCAGGCCGGAAAACGCCTCCAGCGCGGACCGTGCCGCGTCGCCGTCGTAACGCAGGTGGCGCAGCAGCGACCAGACCTGCGCCGCGAGCGTCTCGTTGTGCTCCCCGATCAACGACAACGCCAACGGCGGCTGAGGCGGAGCGGCGTCCAGACGTTCGCACCCGCATGAGGACAGCTCGCTCAGGATGATCCGATCGGCCGGGACGGTCACCGGACCGACCACCACCGCCCGCGCAGGCCTCGGCCCGCGGAACACGTTGCACTTCACGCGGGCATAGGTCTCGAAGCTGCCGTGCCGATCGAGGTGGTGCGGCACGACATTGGTGATGATGGCGAAGTCGGGACGCCGCGCGATCCGTGGAACGTCGCACAGTTGGGCGTCAGACAGCTCCAGCACCACCACGTCAGCGGGCGTCATGCGCTCAAGGTCGGGCAGCAGCGAGCCGCCGAGGTTGCCGCCCAGGTGGACCGGTCCGTCCCGGGCCGCCCGCAGCGCCGTCGCCAGCAGCGTCGCGGCCGTGCTCTTTCCGAACGATCCCGTCACCGCGGCGATCGGACAGGGGCAACGCTCCAGAAACAGGTTGATCTCCGTCGTCCAGGGGATGCCTTGCGCGGCAAGCCACGCGTACGTTTCCGAGCGCCGCTTCGGAATCGCCGGGTTGATGACCACGAGGTCCGCGGATTCAAAGTGGACCCGATCCTCACCGCCCAGCTCGAATCGGATGGGAAGCCCGCGTAGAAATTCGACCGACTCGTCCAGTTCCGTCGCCGGCGCCCGATCGACGATGGTGACGGCGGCGCCCTGCCGGCAAAGCCAGTGGGCCGCGCCGACGCCGCCCCCGAATCGTCCCAGCCCCCAGACGACGACGCGGCGGCCCCGAAGCTGCCGGGTATCGACCATAGCGTCATTCTCTTCGGCGGGCCGCTGCCTCACAATGGACGCCCGACCTTCCGCGGGGGTGGGGGCGGTCGTTTTGATGGTTATCCATACCTGGTGCTCCGCCGACCTGCCGCGAGGGTGGGGGCGCGTCCCCTATCCGTACGGCCCTTGGTATCAGGGGGCCGGGACGTGTACACTGTGGGGCAGTAGCGGACGAACAGGCCGCAGGCGAGCGGGGGGCGAACGGCAGGCGGAACCTGTTCGGCCAAGGCCCGTCGCGCGTCCCGTCGGCGGCCTGCTCCACGGTGGAGGACAAACCATGAACGGTCTGATATCTGCGATCGGACGATGCCGACGCCGGCCCGGCGCCGGCGGCATCGTCGCGTTCCTGTTGATCTGCCCGGGCGCGATGGCGGCCCATGAACCGGTCGTCAGCACGGAGCGACTCACGGTGGCGGCGGGGCGGC
The DNA here is from genome assembly GCA_003597935.1 of Phycisphaerales bacterium. GTDB lineage: Bacteria > Planctomycetota > Phycisphaerae > UBA1845 > UBA1845 > SURF-32. Next base: position 18,832 of record QZJT01000131.1, read on the forward strand.
CGATCACGCTGTCGATGCGCCTGCCGACGGGCGAGTCCTGGGCACAGGCCAACGTTGGCTGGGCGGTAGTGCGGACGCACGGGCGGCAGGACGAGTTGGTTCTGCCCAAAGGCGACGCCGGCGCCGCAGACCCCGACGCCCAGGTCCAGCTCACCATCGACCGGCCGGGGTTCGCGATCGTAATGATCGATGCCGGACCCGCGTCCGAGAAGGACAAACCCGACGCCTTCCAGCGGACCACCTACTGCACCAAGATCGTGCTGCGCGTCATCGGCGAGGATCTGGCCGAACACGCGACCTGGCGCCGCTCGAACCCGGGCATCACCGCCAAGGCGGGCAGCCGGATCGAGATCCTGCCGCTGTTCGACCCGACGTCACTTACGGCCGGGGCGGACCTGCCGGTGCGCGTGTACTTCGAGGGTGACAAGCAGGCGGACCAGACGGTACACGCCTACGGTCCGGAGGGGGAACACCTGACGATCGAAAGCGACGCGATGGGGATCGGCACGTTCCGGCTTCCCACGGCCGGGCTCTGGCAGCTTCGCTACCAGAAGGACGTCGCGGGCGTGACGTATACCGCGGACTTCATCTTCGAGCTGGCACCGGCGGCGCCCGCCGCCGACATGCGGAAGGGGGAAGGACGATGAGCAGGCAGCCCAGTCCAAGGTCGAAGGTCCAAGGTCGAAGGTCCAAGGTCGAAGGTCCAAGGTCGAAGGTCGAGTGCAGAACCGGCCCGCAGACCTGTGCAGCGGTCAATGAAGCCCGACGTCCGAACCCCAGCGCTGTTCGCTCCTCGCTCTCTGACTCCCTGACCCCCTCACGCTCTCCGCGCTGGACCTCACGAGCCGTTGCCGCAGCGGCCGTGTGCGCGGCGCTTCTGGCCCTGGCGCCCCGGGTGCCTTCCGCGGCGGCCGACGATTGGGTCGAAATGGGGCCGGCCCCGATCACCTCGGGTCCGTACACCGGCAGGACTTCGGCCGTGGTCGCCAGCCCGACCGATCCCAACAAGTACTTCGTCGGCGGCGCCGACGGGGGCGTCTGGCGAACGCTCGACGGCGGCAGCACGTGGACGCCGTTGATGGACGGCTTTCCCAGCCTGGCGATTGGAGCGCTGGCGATGGATCCGGCCGACGAAGACGTCATCTACGCCGGCTCCGGCGAGGCGAACTACGCCAACCACAGCATCTACGGCCTGGGCCTGTACAAGTCCACCGACGGCGGCGACTCGTGGACGCAGCTTGCGGAAGAAACGTTCGCCGGCCGCACCTTCGCCCGCATCGCGGTGTCGCCGACCAACAGCCAGGTCGTGTACGCCGCCATCGGTCACGCCGGCGGCTTCCCGGCGCGGGTGGCGGCCAAAGGGCATCCCGGCGCCGACGGGCCGGTGGGCGTGTTCAAATCCGAAGACGGCGGCCAGAGCTGGACGCACCTGACCGAGGGCATCCCGGCCAAGGCTGCCACCGACCTGGTGCTCGATCCGATTGACGGGGACCTCGTGTACGCCGCCATCGGCCACATCTTCGGCGACGCCGAAAACGGCATCTACCGCAGCAAGAACGGCAGCAAGTTCAAGAGGATCACCGACGGCCTGCCCAACGTCACCTTCGGACGCATCTCGCTGGGCATCTCGCCCTCGGACGGGAACCGGCTCTACGCCCTGATCACCCGTCCCTCCAATCCCACCGGCGGCGGCGCCTCGACGCTGGGCATCTTCCGCTCCGACAACGGGGGGGGGCTGTGGACGCAGGGGGCCGGCGCGAACATCCAGGCGACCTACGGCTGGTATCTGTCCACCGTCATCGTCGCTCCCGACGACCCGAACACGGCGTTTTTCGGCGGGCTGTCGCTGATCCGCACCACCAACGGGGGGCAGAACTTCCTCACCAAGACACCGCCGCACGTGGACATGCACGGGCTGGCGTTCGACGCCTCCGGCCGCCTGCTCAGCGCCAACGACGGCGGCCTGCACCGTTCAGCCAACCTGGGCGACTCCTGGCAGGCCCTCAACGAAGGTCTGGGCGTCATCCAGTTCTACGCCGGCCTTTCGACGCACCCGATCGTGCGGCACTTCGTGTTCGGCGGCACCCAGGACAACGGCACCAACCGTCGCGAGGAAAACGGCCTGCGCTGGACGCAGCGCCAGGGCGGCGACGGCGGCTACACGGCCGTCAACCCGCTGCGGCCCAACTTCGTGTGGGCGGAGTTCCAGGGCACGGGAAACCTCTTCCGTTCCGCGGACACAGGTCAGTCCTTCATCGGCCGCAGTTCCGGCATCAACGTCGGCGATCGCAACTGCTTCCTGCCGCCTTATGCGTACGATCCGCAGACGCCGAACCGAATCCTCTACGCCACGCACCGCATCTACGAGAGCACGAACAACGGCGATTCCTGGACGCCCATCTCCGCCGATCTGACCGGCGGCGCGCCCGCGTCCATCCGGGCGCTGGCCATCGCGCCGTCCGACTCGCGGACGGTCTATGCCGCCACCAACGACGGGCGCGTGCTGGTCAGCGACGACGGCGGTCGCACCTGGGACATCAAGCTCGAGAACGTCCCGAACTGGCCCCGTGTCACCCGCGATCTGGCGGTCGACCCCGCCGACGACCGCATCGCCTATCTGGGCGTGGGGTGGTACGGCGTGGACCAGATGTACGAAACGATGGACCGCGGCGACGCGTGGCAGCCGATCGACGGCGATCTGCCCGACGTTCCGGTCAACGCGGTGGCCGTGCGGCGCGACGGCGACGCCCGCTACGTCTATGCCGGCACCGACAACGGCGTTTACGTTACGGACAATGGCGGCGTGAATTGGACGCTGCTGGGAGCGGGGCTGCCGAACTCCCCGGTTTTCGATCTGATCGTGGACGGGGTTCACGCCCGCCTCATCGCGGCCACCCAGGGCCGCGGTGCGTGGTATCATCCGGTCCCCGCCCTGGATTGCGACCTGGTCAAGAAGTTCAAGGCCAAGTGCAGGAACGGTAAGCTCACCGGCGTGTTGAAGTCTTCCCTGCCGCAAGGGACGATCGTCACATTGGGCAACAATGATACCGACATCCAGAGGGTCGAGCTGAACCGCAAGGGCAAGGGAAAGGCCGTCTGGACGAATCAGACGGGCGAGCACAGCGTGTGCTTCGGCGAATGTCAGGTGTGCGTGCCGGCTGATTGTCGTTGATCGACGAAGAGCGCGGTTTCGTCGCCCGTCTGCGCCACCGCCGGACCCATCGTGAAAGAAACCTGTCCATTCACCGATCGAATCCTGAGGCGCCTGGCGCGGCCGGGGTACGAACCGCAACATCCCGACCTGCTGGCCAAGTCGATGAGAATCGCCCAGGAAGAAATGGGCGACTTCCGCGACGCCTGCAAGGCCCTCACACGGGCGGGTCGCGTGGTGCTGGGTTCGGCCAACGGGCTGATGCTGCCCGAGCCGGCCGGCAAGATCGTCGGCGTCTACCGCGCCAACCCCAAAGGCTTCGGATTCGTCATCCCGGATACGCCCAACGCCCACGGCGATCTGTACGTGCCGGTCGGCAAGTCGCACGGCGCGATCACCGGCGACGTGGTCACCGCCCGCGTGTTGCGCCGGCGCCGCGGACGCGACCGGATGGTCGAGGGGGAGATCGTCGAGATCCGCCAGCGCGGGCAGAGCCGCTTCGTCGGCCAGCTTCGCAAGCACCTGGGCCGCTGGTTCGTCATCCCGGACGGTAACGCCCTGCACGTACCCATCATGATCGGCGACGTGGGCGCCAAAGGGGCGAAGGAGGGCGATCAGGTCGTCGTCGACATCACCGAGTTTCCGGCGGAGAAGCGCGAGGGCCGCGGCGTGATCGAACGGGTGCTGGGCACGGCCGGCGACCCGGAGGTGGATACGCAGAGCATCATCGCCCAGTACGGCCTGCCGGGAGACTTCCCCCCGGCCGTGATGGAGACGGCGCGCAAGTCGATCGACGCCTTCGACCCAAAACGCGAGATGAAGCGGCGCCAGCGGCTCGACGATCTGACCATCATCACCATCGACCCCGACGACGCCCGCGACTTCGACGACGCCATTTCGCTCACTGGGAACGCCGACGGGACGTGCGAACTCGGCGTCCACATCGCGGACGTGGCCTTCTTCGTGCGCGAGGGCACGGCGCTGGACGACGAGGCCCGCGTCCGCGGCAACAGCATCTACTTCCCCAGCTACGTCATCCCCATGCTGCCGGAGGTGCTCTCCAACGGGGTGTGCAGCCTGCAGGAGAAGCAGTGGCGGCTCACCAAAAGCGCGTTTATCACCTACGACAAACAGGGGCGCGTGCTCAGGACCCGCTTTGCCAATACGATCATCAAGTCCGCCAAACGGCTGACGTACGTGCAGGCGCAGCAGATCATCGACGGCAAGCCCGGACGCACGCCGCCGAAAGTCGTCGACCTGCTCAAGCGCATGGACGCTCTGGCGAAGATCATCCGCAAGCGGCGGATCAAGCAGGGGATGCTGGTCCTCGAACTGCCCGACGTCGACCTGACGCTGGACGAGAAGGGCGCCTGCACCGGCGTGACGCCTGCGGACGACAGCTTCACCCACACCATCATCGAGATGTTCATGGTGGAGGCGAACGAGGCGGTGTGCCGGGTGCTCACCGGTCTGAACGTGCCGCACCTGCGCCGCATCCACGACGAGCCCAGCTACAAGGCGGAGCGCTCGCTGACGCAGTTCCTGCGGGCGCTGGAGCACCCGTTGCCCAAAGACGCCGACCGCTTCGCCGTCCAACGCCTGCTGGACGGCGTGCGCGGCACGGACATGTCCTTCCCCGTCAACCTGGCGGTGCTCAAGTCGATGCAGAAGGCGGAGTACAGCCCGCAGCGCATCGGCCACTACGCCCTGGCCAGCGAGCACTACACCCACTTCACTTCACCGATCCGGCGTTACCCCGATCTGACCATCCACCGGCTGCTCGACGCCCACGTCACCGGCGGCGTCGGCAGCTCGGACGGGCAGGAACCGCGGCGGACGGCCGGCCGCAGGCGCAAGGGTAGGCAGGCGCAGTCAGACGTCAGCGAGCCGCGGGCTTCAGCCCGCGCGGAGTCGGCCAGCAGCAAGCCGCGGGCTTCAGCCCACGCGGAATTGGCGAGCAGCGAGCCGCGGGCTTCAGCCCGCGCGGAGTCGGCCAGCAGCGAGCCGCGGGCTTCAGCCCGCGCGGAGTCGGCGGCTCAGAGTATGTTGCAAGTTGAGCACGGCGATCCGCGCGATGGCGCGGGTTCGCATTGGCGGAACACTGACCCACGGGGATCCGCCGCTGCCCCATCGCCGCATCGCGACGGCCGCCGCCGCCGCGTCGCCGACGAAGACGACATCGCCCGGCTCATCAAGCTCGGCCGCGATTGCAGCACCACCGAGCGCCGCGCCGAGGCCGCCTCCAACGAGCTGACCCGGGTCAAGATCCTGCGCATGCTGGAATCCCGCCCGGGCGAAGTCTACAGCGGCATCGTCACCGGCGTGGCGACGTTCGGCATCTTCGTCCAGTTGCGCCGCTTCCTGATCGAAGGCGTCGTCCGCTTCCACGACCTGCCCGACGACTGGTGGGACGTGGACGTCTCCGGCGGCCGGGTCATCGGCCAGCGCAGCGGCAAGTCCATCCGCATCGGCGACCGCCTCAAGGTCGTCGTGGCCGAGATCGACGTGCCGCTGCGCGAACTGGAGCTGGCCCTCCAGCCGGGTTTCAAGCTGGAAGCGCGGGCGAAGCGTGATCCTGGCATTGGCAGAAAACACCATGCGCAGCGCGGGCAGGCGTCGACACGGGACGAGGCCCCAATCCGCGCGGACGGCGCTCGCGGCGGACGGCCTCCATCGCGGAAGCGGAGAATCATCAAGTCACCCCCCGCCGCCTCGCGAAGGCGGAGCCCTCGCCGGCGACCGTAGTCAGACACGGTTGTCGTGTTTCACCGACTGCGAACAGGTGCGGCCTCAGCCGCGCCCCCGTAGCTGAATCCTGCCTGCTGGGAAGGAGGCAGGACATTTGTACGACGAGGACCTTGCCGAACGCGTGAAGAGGGTGCAGCCATGATCACAAAGCCGCAGGATTGTGACGTCTTCCTGTGCTTCTCGATTGTCGATGCCGCCGACGCCAGGCGTGTCCGCGCCGCGCTCGAAAACGCCGAGTTGAAAGTGTACGAGCGAACGCCCGACGAGCGCGACGGCGAGCGGGTCGCCCAAGCCCTGGCGGCCTGCGACGCACTGGTGGTCATTGTCCCGGTGTCCGGTGACGTCAGCGCCAATTCGCTGGTTGAGATGGGCGCCGCCTGGGGGTGGGGCAAACCGATGTTCGGCGTGCGCTACGGCAATGGGCACGCCGCGCCGGCAGGCTTTCTTACGCGAGTGAAGCTCTTCCCGCCGTCGCGGCTGGACGATCTGGTCAGCGAGATTAAGCGGACGCGACGCCCGATCTCACGGCCCCAGCGCGAAGCGCTGGCGGCGGTCTATGCGGAACTGGGAACATCGACTGACGAGATGGTGCGCGACCCCTTGCTGGTCGACCGGTTCGTCGAGCGCTTCAAAGAGCGGACCGGGCGCAGCGTCGGCCGCGATCGACTCGTCAATGAACTTCTGCGTCTGCGGAAATCCGGCGTACTGCCGCGGCTGGGGCGGAAGAAGCGTGGCGCATCTCGACCGCGCGTCGACGAAGAGGCATGAGGCCACCTTACCGTTTCTTCGAGTCCCGAATTGACGAGCGTGATGCACTCGTCTGTCTTCATTCGTGATTCGCCAATCGCCATTCGTCATTCACACCCTATCCCTGCTGCACCATCGCCACCGGCCGGCTCAGCAGCGGCGGGACGGCTTCGTCGGCGGTTTCCAGGCCGGTGGCGAATTGCAGTTCGTTCATGGTCTGCTCGGTCTGGACCATGCTGGAGGCGACGGCGTCCACCTGGGCGGTGATGTAGTCGGGCTCCTGGCGGTTGAGGGGTAGCTCGCTGAGGGCGCGGATCTTGTTCTCCAGGCGGTCGAGTTCGAGCTTGACGACCGTCAGGTTGTCGCGGGCTTTCTGGAGGTTGGCGAGGCGGTCGCGGCAGGTCTGGAGGTTGTCCTGCAAGGTGCGCTGCACCTTCTGGCGCTGCACCTCGTCGGCGATCGACGCGCTGTCTGCAAGCTGGCTGTCGAGGGCGGCGATGTCCGACTCGACTTGTGCGGTCTGCGTGCGCTCCTGGAAGCGCTCCAGCGAGTGCTCGGTGAACAGCAGCCGCAGGTAGATCCACAGCAGCCGGTCCAGGCCGGACATCTGCATGTCATCGAGGGGCCGCACGCCGCCGGCATGGGCGGGATCCTTCAACTCGATCGCAAGCTGCCGCAGTTCCAGGCAGCGGGTGCGCAACGTCTCGAAGCGGTCGATCGTACGCGGCGGCAGGCGACGAAGCATCGTGTTGAGCATCTGCTGCGAGTGCGACGACCCGTCCTGGCGCACCAGCTTGGCGGCCTGGGCGTCAATGTATGCCTGAAACTTTGGATGGGCGGCCAGTCCGGCGACATAGATCACCTCGCCGGCCATCACCAGCGGCACGAGTACGTCGGCTATGCCGGACAGCAGCGAAAAACCCAACGCGCCGAAAAACGCCAGCAGGTTCCAGTGGTTGGTGAACGCTGCCTTCAGGTAGGCGCCGAGTTTTCCGGCCGGGCGGCGCATCGGGCGGCTCAGGCTCCCTCGTCCAGTCGGCTGACCAGGTCGCGAATGTACGCCACCGTCTCCTGAAAATCACGCTCCTTGCGCATCGCCAGGGCTGGACGGTCGGGCGGCGGCACTTTGCGCTCTTCGACCAGCCGGCCGGGGGCGCTGCTGAGGACGTAGACGCGGTCGCCCAGGTAGACGGCCTCTTCGATCGAGTGGGTCACGAAGAACACCGTCGCCTGCACGTCGCGCCAGAGCGTCACCAGCAGGTCCTGCATGTGCATACGCGTCTGCGGATCAAGGGCGCCGAATGGCTCGTCCATCAGGATGATCCGCGGCCGCAGGACCAGCGTCCGGGCGATCGCGACGCGCTGCCTCATGCCGCCGGACAGTTGGTGCGGGTACTTGCGTTCGTCGTCGGCGGCCAGGCCGACGCGGCGGATCCACTCGCGGCCGAGGGTGTAACGCTCATCGCGTCCTGCGCCGCGGCACTCCAGCCCGAATGTGACGTTGTCGAGCACGGTGCGATGGTCGAAGCTGGTGTAGTCCTGAAAGACCATGCCGCGGTCGGCGCCGGGGCCGGCGACGGGTTGGCCAAGCACGAGCACGTCGCCGGTGGTCGGCGGGTGCTGCGGCGCCAGGCCGGCGATGAGCCGCAGGATCGTGCTCTTGCCGCAACCGCTGGGGCCGAGCACGGTGATGAACTCGCCGTGATCGGCGAGGTCCTCGACGACGAAGGAGATGTCCTGGATGGCCATGCACGCCTTGGGCGTGCCGGCGGCGTAGGTCTTGGTGACGTTGCGGAACTCGACGACGTGGGGGAGTGCCGGCGCTGGCGCGGCCGCCGTCGGCACAGGATTCGTCGCCGTGCCGGCGGGGGACATGTCGGCCGCGGCGTCCGGTTCAGCGGCATGGGGGCGCGGGGCGGTGCTGGTCATGCGTCGCCCCCCCCGGAGCGGGCGCTGTCGCTCGGCGGCGGCGCCGACTCGGTGCTTACGCTCTCGGCTGCGGCCTTCGCGGCATCGTCGTGCGCTACTGGCGGACTGGGCGACGCCGGGGCGTCCGCGCGGGCTGAAGCCCGCGGCTCGCCGGTGGCCTGTGACCCCGCGTCGGCGCCGGAGCGCTCAGATTCCACCGCCACGGCCGCGGATGTCCAGAACAGCCCCTTGAAATCTTCCCACCGATGCACCAGCACGGCGACGGCTCGGTTCAGCGTTCCCCGGCCGCCGTAGCGGTGCGGGAAGAGGCTCCGCTGGATCAGGTAGAGGATGCGGTCGAGGCCGAGGGCGATCAGCGGGATGATCATCAGCACCAGCAGGATGTGCTCGCGCTGGCCGCGGCGCTGGGACATAATGATGATGTCGCCCAGCCCGCCCGCCTCGCCGCCGAACTTGACCAGTTCCGCCAGCATGATGTAGCCGAACGCCAGGCCGAACAGCACCCGCAGCGAGTTGAACACCGACGGGATCGCCAGCGGCACCAGCACCTTCATCACGATCTGCCGGGTCCGGGCGCCGAGCGTAAACGCCGTGTCCACGTATCGCTCTTCGACGTCCGCGATAGCCCCGGCTACGTCGGCGATGATGAACGCAACGCAGGCGATGAAAATGAACATGATCTTCTGCTGTTCGCCGATGCCGAACAGGGAAAACGTCAGCGGGATCAGCGCGGCGATGGGGATGTTGCGCCCAACCAGCGTCAGCGGGGCCATGAAGGCCCCCACCGGGCTGAAACAGCCGCACAGCACGCCCAGCGGCACGCCCACGGTGCAGGCGAGCGCGAAGCCGAGCACCACGCGCTTGAGCGTGACACCGGTGTTGCGCATCAGTTCTCGATCGGTCCACAGCGTGGGCAGGGCGTTGAACGTCTCTTTCGGGCTGGGCAGCACGGTCGGCCCCCAGATGCGCTCCTCCGGCTGGCCGGAGGTCAGGATCGACCAGGCGCCGAAGACGCAGACGATGCACGCGATGCCCAGGAGGATGATCTGTGCCCGCCCGGCGGGCTTGCGCAATCCGAACCAGCGGTCGCGCTTCTGGGCACCCGCGGAGCCGCGACTCAACGCGCCCTCGGGCGTCCCGGCTTTCGGCGTCAACGGCCGATGATCGACGGCCGCGGCCAGGTCGTCTTCGGGCTTACGCGCGGTTGGAGCCCTGGCAGACGGCACTTGATTGTTTGGCGGTTGATCCATGTTCCCCTGGGTACTGCGCTCCACCCTCTTATGTGGCACCGGTTTCCAACCGGTGTCTTCGATTGTGCCACTGGTTTGTAACCAGTGCGCGTAACCGTGCATCAAACCCCAAACGGTGCTCCACTGGTTGAAAACCGGTGCCACATCAGACTCACCGGTTGAAAACCGGTGCCACATCAGAGTCCACCGGTTAAAAACCGGTGCCACACGGGATTCACCGGTTACAAACCGGTGCCACATAGGGCTACCCCCCCGCCTCGGCCGGATACACCTTAACTTCCACCCGTCGGTTTTTCGCATGGTTCTCCGGGTCGTTGGGGTCGGCCGGGCGGTCCCAGCCCATGCCTTCGACGCCGAACTGGTTGGGCTCAAGGTGATACTTCTGCACCAGCGCCTCCTTGACTGAGTTCGCCCGGTGCAACGACAACTCCTTCACCAGGCTGGGCGGCACCTTGCCCTTCATCGAACCGTCCGTGTGACCCTCGATCACGATGCGGGCGGCGCCGAACTGGCCGACCAGCTTGGCGATGTCCTCCAGCACGAAATCGACGTTGGGGTCGTACATCTCCTCGACATCCTTGCCCTCCACTTTCTTCGTCACCTTCTTGTGCAGGTCCCAACTGTTGGGGAAAAAGTGAATGAAGACCGTGTTGGTGAGAATCTCCTCCTCAGCGCGAATCTCGCTCACCGTCGTCGGCGCGAACTGCATCTTATACTCGTCCTTCTGGGCCGAGTACTTCGCCTCTTTGCCCAGCTTGTCGATGATCGAGTAATCCATCACCTGGTCGAAGGGCACCGGCTGGTGCGTGATCGCACCGATCCGGCGGTAGAGATAGTACGCCTGGTTCCATACGCGCTCGAAGTTGGCCGGGTTGTTCTGGTTGACGAAAAACTGATAGTTCTCCGCCCAGTTGGTGCTGTGGGCGTCGCCGAACATGGCCAGCGTGTCGCTGGGCGGCAGGTTATACCCGGTCGCCATCAGTTCCGCGCAGTGCTTGCGCGCGCTTTCGTCCTTGAGTTCCACCATCGCGTCGAAGATGCCGCGCACCAGCCCCTCCACCATGCCCGGGTGATCCTTGGCGAAGTCCGCCCGTGCGAACCACACGTCGGCGATGAGCTTGTTGGCGGTGGCGGTGGTGACGAGCATGCGGTTGCCGCGCACGCTTTCCAGGTTGTAGATATCCGGCGCCCAGGAGACCGCTCCGGCGATGGACGGCTGGGCGTTGAACGCCGCCGCCGCCTGAAAGGCGTCTTCGGTGTACACGAACTGTACTTCCGACGGCTGCACGGCGCCGGCGATCAGCATGTTGAGGGCGAAATACTGCGACGGCGAGTTCTGCGCCAGTGCCAGTTGCTTGCCGCGCAGGTCGGCCACCGTCTTGATCGACTCGCGCACGACGATGCCGTCGCCGCCGTTGGACCAGTCCACCTGCTGATAAATGCGCGGCATGACGCGCGAGTCGCGCGGCCGGCCGCTGGCGTCGACGAAGCCCTCCATGAAGAGCGGCACCATGTCGAGCGTCGCCCAGCCGATCTGCACGCTGCCGGCGGCATAAGCGTCGCGCATGGCGACGGGGTTGTCGATCAGCACCAGTTCCACCTTGAACGGTCGGCCGTCCGGCGTCTTCCATTCCTTGCCAGCCCGGAACCCGTCGTTGGCGTAGATGATCGGCCCCCACCCGGCCCATACGTTGAGGGCGAACCGCACGGTGTCGTCCTGCAATTCATAGCCGGAGATGCCGCGCACCTCGGGCAACCGCTCGCTGGGAACGAACTTGTATTCCTTGACGGTGGTCACGCCGGCCGCGTCAGGGGCCTCGGCCGCCCCCTCCGCGGGTTGAGCGGGCGGCGCCGTCGAAGACGACGAACCGGACGCAGGCGGCTGCGTGCCGGAGGCTGACCCCTCGTCGCCGGCGTCGCCACCGGAACTCATCATGCGATATCCCGCGAACCCCACCAGGCCGATCACAACGATGGCCATGACTACGAAAAACGATGCTTTGGGCTTTCCTGCCATGGGTCTATCTCCTGTCTGCTGTTGTACGAGTGGGGAGCCTCGGGACATAGGAAGCTCACCACACACACAGCGCCGCGCCGGGCGATCTTAATTCGTTATTCGCTATTCGCCACTCGCTATTCCCTCTCCAGCTCCATCGCTTCCGCCAGGATCCGCTTCTCATAGATGTCCGCCAGCCGCGCGTCGAGCTGGGCGCCGTCGGCGGCTTCGACCACGTGGCCGTTGACGTGCGTCAGGAAGCCGAACTTACCCGCCGACGTGTCGAATGCAACGAAGTGGATCTCGACGTCGCCTTCGGTCTGGGCATAGAGCGCTCGAGCCACCCGGTCGGGCGGGGGGCCGGAGGTGTTCTCGCCGTCGGTGACGCACACGACGTACTTACGCACGCAGCCGGACGCGTAGAGCGCCTTGAATCCCTCCTGCAGGGCCGATCCGATCGCGGTTCCCCCCGCCGGAGCGGGGATGCGCCCGGCCGCGTCCGCGGCCGCCCTGGCGTCGAACTCCGCCAGCGGCATAACCGCGCGGGCCGAACTGCTGAAGTTGAGAATGCCCAGTTGCAGCACGCGGTCGGGATGTTCTTTGCGCCAGTTCTCCGTATAGGTGACGATGCGGTCGATCGCCTGGCGGGCGATCACGTGCTTGGGCTGTTCGATGCCCGAGCGGTCTCGGACGGACTGGTTCATGCTGCCGGACGTGTCGACCAGCAGCACGACGCCGGTACAGAGCCGCTGATCGGCTTGGGGAAGGTCGACAGCGCCGGCCTGGGTGCCGCCGTCCGATTGGCGCGAGGATGATCGGCCGCCCGAGGATGACGAACGCTGCCGGTCGCAGCTTGGGAAGAACATCGCAAGCGCAGCGATGGACATGATGCCAAACGCGCACAGCCGGGCGAAGCGTCGGGATTGTGTGAACGGTGATCTCGTCATGTCAGTTCCTGCACGTTGCTGCGTGACGCAGCGCGCGTCTTGCTGCGTGACGCAGCGCGCGTCGTCCGGTCACTGCGCTCGCGTTGTCCGGCCGAGGAGCTGTTGCGTCACAAATCCGCATCGTTGCACTCATGATCATCGCGGCTTCCGGCCGCCCCGGAGGGGCGGGAAATCTACTCAACCACAACTCCCACGGGTTCCGCTTCGCCGGCCTTACGGCCGGCTCCGCTCCACCCTTGGCTACAATCCTTGGCCCCTCCGGGGCCTCAGAGGTCGAGCGCCCCACCGGACGTGAAGCAATGGGCACTTCCTACAATTGGATATTTCTCCAATACACCGGTTGGAAACCGGTGCCACATTCAGATTCACCGGTTGGAAACCGGTGCCACACCCGGATTCACCGGTTGCAAACCGGTGCCACACCAGACTCATCCCTTAAACGTCGTCTGCGACCGCGCCTTGTGCATGGCACAGAGCACCTGCATCAGGTCGTACGCGGTCAATTCTATCAGCAGCCGCGTCACCGACGCGTGCAGCGCGTCGTCGAGTTGCGGCTCGACCTCCTTCATCAGGGCGACCAGACGCCGCTCCTGTGCCTGCACTTCGGCGTCGTCGACGATCCCGTCCGCCATCGCCTCCATGAACGTCGTCATCTTCCGCGCCGCCTGTTCGATCACCGGAACGTCCGCGTGGGCGTCGAGCCAGCTTGACGGGCGCTGGTGAAACGTGCGGCGGGGGGCCGGCGGGCGACGAGCCGCCGTCGCCCGTCGGGATGCTGCGGCACGCATTGCGGGTTTCTTCTTCACACCGCGCGTCGCCTTTGTCTTTCCGGCCGTCCGTTTGCCGGCCGCGCCCTTCTTCCTGCCGGCGGCCTTCCCGGCCGCCGTCTTCTTGCCGGCCGCGCCTTTCTTTCCCGCCGGGGGTCTTGCTGCTCGCGTCCTGGCGCCGAGGGCGGCCTTCTTCTTTCCGCTCTTCTTTTTCGCGACTTTTTTCTTTCTGGCCATGCGAAAAATCCTTCGAGTTTCGATTCGGGCTATTTTTCAGGCGTGGCGGTCGATCGCGGTCGCCACGCCGGTCGGTGTGTCGCCGGGTGGAGCGCCACGCTACGAGGAACCCGCTCCCTCACGGTCGCGGTTCGGACTGCGCCACCGCAAGAGTCACTGCTCAATCAACTGTCGGATCGCGGCCATGCGTTCCTGCAATCGCGTGCGGCCGTCGGGCTTTTCCACCTCTTGCCGCCAGGCCGGGGTCAGGAAGCTGAGCTGGGTACACTCCAGCACGGACGCGAGTTCCTGCATCTGCTTTTCCAGGCCCTGCACCGACGGGATGAAGTCCGTCAGCGCCGCCTCGACGTCTTCCGGCCGCACAGTGCGGCGGCCGTCGGCCAGCGCGCACCGCCGTGCCAGCACCAGCACGCTTTCGATGTCCGCCCCGCTCATCTCGCGGCGGGGCATCGCCCGGGCGTCGATCGGTCGCTCGAACTCGATGCGGTTTTTGCGCGCCAGCACCTGGATCATCTCCGCCAGTTCCCCGTCGCTCTGCGGATAGAACAGCGGGACGTGGACCTCCGCCCGTCCCTGCCGCTTGAGGTCGATGGGTAGCAGGTCCGGCCGGCAGGTCAGCAGCATCCACACGATCCGCCCGCGATAGCGCGTGTCGCCCATCTGGCTGGCGATCATGGAGAACACCCGGCTGGATGTGCCCGAATCACCCGACTGGTCACGATCGCCCAGGGCCGCATCCGCTTCGTCGATGATGACCACCACCGGCCCCAGCGACCGCAGCACCGTCAGCACGTGCTCCAGGTTCCCCTCGGTCTCGCCCACGTACTTGGAGCGGAAGTTCCGCAGCTTCACGCACGGCACGCCGATCGAGCCGGCGTAGCACTCGGCCAGAAACGTCTTGCCGGTTCCGACCGGACCACTGACCAGATACCCCATCGGGGCGGCGTCGAGGTGTCCGCGGGTGAGCAGTTCTCCGTCGGCCCGCAACCGTTTCTTGGCGGCCTCCTGGCCGACCACCATGTCGAGCGTGTGGTTGGGGGTGATGAACTCCAGCAGCCCCTGGCACTGCCGCTCGATCAGGTCCTTCTTGGCCCGGCGGAAGCCCGATGCGTCGATCGGGCCGCCCTTCTGCCGGGCGCGCGACAGGATCACGTTCAGGTTCACCAGGCTCAGCCCGTTGGACATCTCAGCGAGCGTAGCCGCGTCGTTCTGATGCGACGCACGGGCCGGTGAAATGCCGGTCGTGCCGCCCTCGCGTTCACCGGGCGCGGCCGTCGCGCCATCACTGCCCGCTTCAGCCGACCCATCGCCCTCCGACGCCGCCCCGCACAGACGGCATCGCCCCGCGGCGATCTCGACGTGCTCCGACTCGATGAACCGCCGGCGGGCCTCGGTGTCCGGCATGGGGATCTCGACGGTGGCCACGTGCGGGCTTTGCACCAGGCGGTCGTTGATCTCGGCCAGCTTGTCCGCCACCAGGCAGACGGCCACGTTGACCTTCTTGAGGTAGGGGCTTTGCCCCCAGCTCAGCAGCCGCACCAGGTTGGCGCTGGCCGCAGCGCTCATCATACCCGCCCCCCCCGCGGGGACCAGGTACTGGGCATAGTCGAACAGCAACGCGATGCTGCGCCGCTCGGCCGGTTTGTCTTCGACCAGGTTGCGCTCCAGCAGCTTGTCGAACCGCAGCAGGCTCTTGTCGGCCTCGCGCGTCCACTGCGTCATGTCGCCCAGCCGCGCGCTCAGGTACGCGACCATCTCGCGCAGCCGCTGCGGATCGCTGCCGGCCTTGGGCCGCGTCCCGGCCGCAAGGTCGTATTGCAGCACCACGTCCCACGAGCCGAAGAGCTGCGAGGCCAGGAAATCGACCAGGCCCGTGTGCTCGACGCGCCCGCCCGCTTCGACCCGCACCAGGTCGTGGACGTTTCCGTGCAAGAGGAATACGCACGTGGTGCCGGAAAAGTACAGGTTGGCCAGCTCCCGCGCCCAGGCGGGATACCAGCCGGGAAGCGGGGTCGGTGCGACGGGCGTCGTATCGCGATCCACGTTCGCCCCTTACGTCTGGGTTTGCGCGTCCATCGTCTGCGCGGCCGGGCCGAGTTGCTTCGTCTCGTCGGCGACGGCGGACGTCTCCGGCGTGACCAGCCCCATGTCCATCTCGAACTGCCGCAGGGCCTGGTCCGCCAGCGCCTGCTCCATCGCCTGCTCGCGCTGCACGTCCACGATGCCGTCGCTGGAGAGGTCCGACGCTACCCGGACTTTCGCCCGGTTGAGGCTGATCTTGTCCTGAATGACGGCCTCGATCTGGCCGAAGTCCGTGGTCACGTCGAAGTCGAAGCTCTGGGCCAGCTTGGCCATCTCGGCCTCGGCCTTGCTCATCTTCAGCTCGGCGTCGTACTTCTGGATCTTCTCGCGCACCTTGGCCAGCTTGCCGCCGGCGTGCTTGATCTTGGTGAGGTTGTTGTTGTAGGCGCTCTCGTGCAGCTTGAGTTGCTCCTGGTTCTCCGTCAGTTCCGCCCTGGCCTTCTGAAGTTCCAGGGCGAACTTCGCCGCGGTCTCGCGGTCGCCGGCTTGCAGGTACGCCTTGACCTTCGCCTCCAGGTTGGCGACGTGCCGCTGGGCGGTGGACACCTGCCGGGTGACGCGCTCGACCAGTGCCCGGTACTGCTCCAGCCCCTCGCGGCCTTCCTTCAACTGGGCGACCGCCTGGTCGTACTCGTACTGCATCTGGGCGATGGGGTCGGCCGTCCAGAAGAGGTTGGCCAGCTTGTTGATCTGCGCCATCACCGCGTGCCAGAACTTGCCGAGGATCATCGTCCGACCGCCTTTCCGGAGAGCAGACCACCAGACGTGGTCCCGCGACACGCGACGCCGCCGGGTTGACCGCCTCCGGGGCGTCCTGATGCGGTGTTTATGCGGTAATCCGCGGGTCAGGTCAAATCGAGCCTTCGCTTGGGATCATCGGTGCTGAACGATGCGACACACGACGCGCCTTCCTGCAGTGGGCGAGGCCGCGGCCGGGTTGATTCTGCCAATGGACCGGGGCGACGATCCTCGTTGCCGGACGGTAACTCGCTCGATCCGCCTTCACCGGGCGTGTGCGCTTCAATCACAACTTGTTTGTTTTCAGTATCTTAGATTGTAACTGTCGCCCGGTCCAAAAAAAACGGGCTGGCGGCGAACCGCTCCCGGAACCACTCGTATCGGGATGCGGCGACCGTTCGGGTCGGCGATTCTCCCGGCCGGGTCGTCTGATGGGTCGGACAAACGTGCGTGACATTGGCGATGCCTCGGCGGACGGTGCTCCGCGGACGTTGCTGAGCCTGGCCGGGCAGAGCCCGGCGGATTCCCACCGCGTGGCGGCCTGATATTCGTTGCCACGGGCATCGCCGATCCAAGCGCCTTCGTTGCCAATCGTACACCCGTGCCGCTCCCAGGTCGTGAGCGGCGCGCCGGCGGTCGTTTCTCTTTCGCATGGAGGACCTCTCATGTCAGATCGAAATGCGCTTCGACGCCGCAGGTGGCGGGCCTTGTGCGTCATCGCGGCGCCCGTCACTGCCGCGGCCCTTCTCTCGGGGATCGGTTGCACCCCCGTCTCACCCCTGCCGACCGAAGATGACGGCGGTTCTTCAAGCGGTCGGGCCGTCGTCGACGCGGTCCGCGCCGCGTCGCAGATCATCAACTTTCGGCAGTCCGTGCCCGTGTCCGGCCGCGACGAAGTGACCCTGCTGTACACAATTTCGCCGGCCGCGGATTCGGCCCGGGCGTACTACGTCCGCGTGGCCTCGACGCTGCCCGGCGCCGAGGAAGTCGGCCCGCGCGTCACCTTCGCTTCGGATCTGCCCTTGGGCGAGAATCAGCCCGTCACCCTCAACACCGCCGGTCTCGAGCCGGGCGCTTATCGACTGGGGATCATCGTGGAAGTGCGCGGCGAAACGCTCGACCTGACCACGGAAGGCGTGCTGGTCGTTCATGCCCCCCCCCGACCGGTTTTCCGTGGGCCGCTGGAAGACCTGCGGGTGGAGCCGGGGGCCAGCATTCCCATCGTGTTCGAAATCGAACGAACCTCCCAGGAGACCATCCACTGGCAGGCGTTCCACCGGCCTGCCTCAGGTGTGGATCGCGACGGCGACGGCGTCGACGATATCGACGACGATTGCCCGGGCACCGGCGCTGAGGAACGGATGCTCGCAGACGTCAACGGCTGCTCGCCGGTGCAGCAGTCGCTCGGGACCGAGGCCACCGGCCAGCGCGACGACTTCGATCGGGACGGCATCGCCAATGCCCAGGATCTGTGTCCGCAGACGTCCGAAGCCGCCGCAGTCGATGCCGCCGGCTGCGCCGAGGACCAGCGCGGCACCGAGATCGCCGTCGGTGAGGGATCCGTCGGCCACGTCGACTGGCACACCAATGGCCTGCCGCAGGGGACGTACCGCTTCGGCGTGTCGGCGACGGACACCGGCAGGTCCATCGCTCAGACCATGGCGGACGGCAAGTCGTCGCGGATTATCACCGTATTCGCACGGACCGTCGTTACCATCGGTGAGGATCGCCCCCCCGGTTCACCCGAGTTGGTGTTCACCCGGCCCGCCGCCGATGAGACGGCCTTCATGGTGGAGACGATTCCCGTCGAGTTCCGCGTGACCGGACTGGATCCCCGCGCACCGGGGAGGCTCGTTCTGTTCCTGGACGACGATACCCAGCCCGACGATGGGGACGAATGGACCGTGGCGGACGACGTGGACCCCGCCACGGGCGCCTATGACATTCCCACCGCCGATCTGGTCGAGGGCGTCTATCAAGTCGGCGCCACACTCGTCACGGATGGGCGACCGCCCGTGACGGTCTATGCCCCGGGCCGAGTCACGGTCGTCAGGACGCCCGTGCTGACCGTTACGGCGCCCGACACCGACTTTCCCGTCTGCCCCGGAGTCGAGGTCGAGGTGGCATGGTCGACCAACGTCCCGCCGGGTGCAGGACGGGTGGACGTTTACTACCGACGTCTGGATGCGTCGGGCCGCCCCACCGGCGAGGCGACGGCCATCCTGGAGCGCGCGTCCACTGAGGTGACGACGGCCGTGTTCGTTGAACAGGATTCGGGGCTCTATCAGATCGCGGTGCGTGTATCGATCGACCGCGGGGGGGTGGATAACCTCGAAAGCACGGCCCCGCGGCCCGTTCGGATTACGAGCCTTCCGGCGGTGCTGTGGGTCGGGGCATTGGCCACCGAAGATCCGATGTTCGACGGCGCGGTGTTCGAGGGCGTCAACTTCGAGGACAACGCCGGCGGCGCCCTGGCCGCGGCCGGCGATCTGAACGACGACGGCTTCGGCGAGTTCGTCATCGCCGCCCGTTACGGTAAGCCTTTCTTCATCAACCCGGCAGGCGTAGGACCGGGGGAAGCGTACGTCATCTACGGCTCCGCCCGGCGATGGTCCGGCGCCATCAACCTCAACTCGGTGGGCACGTCGCTGCTGACCGGGGTCACGATGACCGGCGTCCGCACTCCCAACGGCAACCACGACACCGACGGTCTGACGGCCGTGACCGCCCTGCCCGACGTTGACGGCGACGCGAAACCGGAGCTGATGTTCGGCTTCCCCAACACCGACTCGCGCGGCCACAACGCCAGCCCGCGCCAGGACGGCGTGGTTCCGCCCTGGCAACTGACCACGCTGGAGCGAGAGCAGCAGTTCCTGCGCGGCGGGATCGTTATCGTCTCGAGCCGCAACGGTGCCCTGGGAGCGCCCGAGGGCCGCGACGCGGTGATCAACCTGGATCTGGTGGGGCAGAACTTCGGCGACATCAACGATCTGTTTGCCGGGTTCGAAGCGCAGGCGTTCAGCGACATCTACACTTTCGACCCGCAGACCGGAGCCTGCGTCGGCACTTGTAATGAGCCCATGCCCGACGGAGTGCTCGATTCCGTCACTCGGCTGGCGGCCGGGTCGGGCTTCTGCGACACCCTGGCCGTCGACATCCTCTGGGACAAAGTGCCCAACCGGGAGGTTCTCGGCGAATGGGGAGGCATGGAGTGCCTGCAGTGCTTCCCGGAAGGCGACTTCTGCTTCGAGCGCACCGTCTGCGCTCCGTCCTCGCCGGTCCTCAACGGCGGGGCGGGGTTCAGCGGGTTTTATCCCCAGGGGTTCGACGTTCTCGAGCCGCTCGGGGCGAGGATCATCGGGATCGGCATGGGAGACGCCTTCGGGACTTCGGCGACGCTGAGCTTTCTGACCGACGATGTCCGCGATCCCGGGGACCTGATCGTGTCGGCGCCGAACCGCACCGCCCGCGGCCTGCGATGTTGCGGCGGCGCGGAGGGCACGGAAGTCGGACCGGAAATCACCGGCCTCGCCGATGGAATACGGCCCGATGCCGGCGTGGCCTACCTGTTTCCCCTCCGCAGCCTGTGGACACCGGACGCTGAGGGCAGAGTCCCGCCCCGTCCGCACCAGTACCAGGTGGGACAGGCCAGCCACTGCGACTCGTTGTTCGACCGCATCGACAACGTGGATGCGCTCCGCATCGCCGGGTTCGAGGACGATCGCATTACCCAGATCATCGGCATCCGGGACTTCAACGGCGATGGACGCAACGACTTCGCGATCGGCGCGCCGGACGCGGCCGGCGGCGCCGGACGCGTCTACGTGGCCTTCCGCCGCGCCCGGTCCATCGAGGAGGACTACGTACTGGAAAAACTGGCGCTCGACCCCAACGATCCGGAGCGCCTGGCCGGCGTGCTGATCCGGGCGAATGAGCCGGAGCGATTCGGCTTCAGTCTGGCGACGGGGGTCGATTTCAACGGCGACGGCCTGGCGGACCTGGTCATCGGCAGTCCGGACGCCGATCGTGGCGTCGGCGCCGTGACGGTCGTCTTTTCCGACCCACACCTGGTCAGTCCTCGCGACGGCCTGTCGCTGGACGCGCTCATCGCCACCGGACGCGCCGCCAGGATCACCGGCAACGTGCTCGACGCCGAGGGTCGATTCGGGTTCAACGTCGCCAATGCCGGCGACGTCAACGGCGATGGCGCAGACGATCTTGTTATCGCCGCGCCGGGGGCGACGCCGCGCTTCGACCCCGATCCGACCGATCCGGTCGACCTGATGACGGAGCCGGGGCTGGATCTGGACTTCGACGGCGTCCGCGATGACCTCGCCTCCGAGTTGGACCTGCCCGATTTCGACAACCGCATGACCCAGGCCGGGCTGGTGTACGTGCTGCTCGGATCGACCGACAAGCTCAACCGGCTCGATCTGCTGGGCGGCGAGCGGTCGATCTCGATCGCGACGCTGGGCAGTCGGCTGCACGGCTTCCTGGTGGCCGGTCGCCGGGCCGAGGACTTCCTGGGTGGCGGCGACGCCGGTGACGCCCGCATCGGCGGTATCGACGCCAAGGCCGGCCGTGGACGGTCGTTTGGCGTCGCCAGCGCCGGCGACGTGGACGGCGATCGCAAGGCCGATCTGCTGATCGGCGCCATCCTGGCGGATCCGCGCCGCGATCGGTTCAACGCCGTCGGCATCCGCAACGCCGGCGAAACGTACCTGATCTACAGCGGTTCGCTGCCGCCGCTGTGATGGAGCGGAGGCAATCGTTCGGCTTAAGAAGACAGCAGCCGGCCCGGCGCTCGCTGGCGCCGGGCCGGCTCGACGGCCCTGATTGACGTGCGGATGCGTCCTGGCGGCGACACTCGTCGCCCACCGCCGGAACAGTTGGCCAGCCGATCAAGCAGTTCGCGGCTTCATCGCCGCCGGCCTTGCAGCCGCCTCAGGTGCGGGGGTCTCCGCGCGGGCTGAAGCCCGCAGCTCGCTGCCGGCGCCCGCTCGCGCACGCTGATTCAACTGCAGCACGACTTCCGCTTGCCCTTGACTTTGCAGAAGCCGGTACCGTGCCGCGATCGACGCCCTGCCGCGCCTCGCCGGGCGGCCGCGGGCACACGGATCGCCAGCAGGGTTGCGCTCGCGCAGACGCCGAATGTACCGCGCGCCCGATCCGCACAAAAACTTTGCAGCCGTTTGACGCTTTCTTAACAGTGGTGTATACTTCCCGGTCTGCGCCGCCAGGGTTTGCAGGCGCGTGGCTTCTGGTTTCCTTTACGACCGACGCGAAAGCCCGCGGTCCCGGTCGAGACGACAATAGCGTAGAATCTCCCCCCGTTGTCGAGTCTTGAGGCCATCAAGGCAGAGATCCTGTCTCGGGTCACGATCGTAGACGTGGTCCGGGACCGGGTGTCGCTGCGCCAGCGCGGCGGGCGGTGGCTGGGGCTGTGCCCGTTCCATTCGGAAAAGACGCCCTCGTTTCACGTCCTTGCCGACAAGGGGTTCTTCAAGTGCTTCGGCTGCGGCCGGGGCGGTGACGTGTTCACGTTCGTCCAACTGGCGGAGAACGTGGACTTCAAGGAGGCCCTGCGCATTCTGGCCGACCGGGCCGGGGTGGACGTGCAGTTGTCCGCCCGCCCGCGTCCGGCCGGCGAGCCCGGCCGCGCCGACATCGCTCGAGTCTGCGAGTGGGCGCTGAAGTTCTTTCGGCAGGAGCTGACGCGATCGGAATCCGCGGCCCATGCCCGGCAGTACGTGGCCGGGCGGAGCATCAGCGCCGCGATCGCCGAACGGTTCGGCCTGGGCTTTGCCGCCGGCCAGACGGACGCCCTGCTGGCCGCGGCCCAGCGGGCCGGTTTCACCCCGAAGCTGCTGGAGGCGGCCGACCTGGTGCGCACCGGCGACGGCGGCCTCTACTGCACGTTCCGCAACCGGTTGATGTTCCCCATCCACGACGTGATGAACCGGGTGATCGGGTTCGGCGGCAGGACGCTGGCGGACGACCCGGCGAAGTATCTCAACACGCGCCAGAATGCCCTCTTCGACAAAGGCCGCAACCTCTACGGCATCAATCATGCAAGGACGGCCATCACGGAGAAGAACCGGTCGATTCTGGTCGAGGGGTACACGGATTGCTTGGCAGCCCATCAGGCGGGTTTCACCGAGACGGTAGCTACGCTGGGCACCGCCCTGACGGAGAACCAGGCCGACATCCTCCGCCGGTATGCGGAGTCGGTGATCGTCCTGTTCGACGCGGACGCCGCCGGGGACGCGGCGGCGGAACGGGCGATCCGGGTAGCGATGCCTCGCCACCTGACTGTGAGATTGACCCGGATCCCGGACGGCAAGGACCCGGCCGAGTTTTTCCAAACGCAGTCCGCCGAGAAGTTTATAGGCGTTTTGAATTCGGCCGAGGACGCGCTAGAATTCAAGTGGCGGCGGACTCGCCAGCGCATGGGGGAGGAGGCGGACGGCCGCCGCCGGCGCGAGGCCATCGACGAGGTTTTCGAACTCGTCGCCGACGCGTTGATCGCGGGCGCAGTGCCCGACGTCGACCGGGGTACGATCGTCGACCCGGTGGCCCGCACGGTACACATGACGCCGGCCGAGGCGGAAAAGCTCCTCCGCGAACACCTTCGCCGCCGCCGACCCTCGGGACGATCCGCGACGGTCGTGGCTCAGCGGGTTCCGCAGCCGGTCGACGCGGAACAGGCGGGGCTGACCCGGATGCTGGAAGCCCTGCTGAACGAGCCTGCGCTGTTCGACGGTTGTCGGGACGTGTTCGATCCGGACCGGATCGCCGACCCGTTGGACCGTCGGATCGGCCACATGGTTCGGCGCATGGCGGAGGAGTACGGCGAGTTTCACCTGTCCGAGCTTCTGGCGCTGTGTGAGCAGCCGGAGCTGGCCGCACGGGTGACGGACCTGGCGGTGCGGCGCCCGCCGGACAGCAACTTCGCCGGCATGATCGAGTCGGCCCGGTTCCGCCTGGAGGAAATCGTCAGGCTGCGGCGGGCGGACGAGCACCGCGACGATCTGGCCTTCGTCGGTGAGAACGCGCGGCAGGGCTCGAGGTTTCTGGGTCCGCGGAAGTCGCGCGTGATCCGGACGCTGTCCGACTCCAGTCCCGAATCGGGGTCGGCCGCGAACACGTGACCGCTCGCCCGGGTTCGAGCGGCGCCCGGCCGGAGCAGGTCGGCCGGGCGGCGACGGTGGTGTAGAATGAGGGGCAGTTTCACGAGCGCCGCAGACCCCCGACGCGCCAACGCGGGCAGGGCGGCGTCCGGAGCAAGTGTGAATCGTGCCGCGTCGCGACGCGACGGGAGCGCGTGGAGTTTTCTTCGATGAGCGAAACGGCAGTCATCGCGGACCCGATCGAAGCCGCGATCGGGACGCTGATGGAAAAAGGGACGCAGCGCGGCTACGTCACCTGGGACGATATGAACAATATCCTCCCGGACGACGCGATCGAGCGCGACGTGGTCGAGCAGCTCCTCGCCCGTTTTGAAGAAGCGGACATCGAGGTGCTCGACGAACTCGATGCGATCGCGTTCGAGCGCCGCCGCCGGCCCAACAAGGGCAAGGCCCGCGGCGAGGCGGACGCCGGCGAGGCGGCGGAGGCCGCACATGAAGAGCCCGCGCCCGTGGTCGAATCCTCCGGCAAGCGGATCGACGACCCCGTCCGCATGTACCTGACGCAGATGGGCGAGATCCCGCTGCTGACCCGCGACGAGGAAATCCGGCTGGCCAAGAAAATCGAGCTGACCCGGATGGCCTTCCGCCAGAAGGTGCTCGAGATTCACTACGCCTCGCGCCTGGCGGTGGACATCCTGGAGCAGGTGCAGGACAGCCGTCTGCCGTTCGATCGGACGATGAAGATTTCCACCTCCGAGCATGCCGCCAAGACGCGCATCCTCACTCGGATGCCGGGCAACCTGGCGACGGTGCGGGCCATGCTCGACAAGAACGAGGAGGCGTGGGAGGAGCTGAACGCCCCCCGCGTACCGGCCGCCAAAAAGCGCGAGTTGCAGAAGGCGATGAAGCAGCGGGCCCGCCGCGTCGCCAAGCTGCTGGAGGAGCTGTCCCTGCGCACCAGCCGCATCCAGCCGCTGATGAAGCGGGCCCGCGGGCTGCACTCCAAGATGCTGCAGCTCGAGCGCCGCCTTTCCGGCCAGTCCAAGCGGCAGACGATCCCCTACGAAGACCTCGTGGCCATGAAGGAGGAACTCGCGGGGATCCAATCGCTGTGCCTGGCCAAGCCCAAGGAACTGGGCGAGTGCCTCAAGTCCATCCAGCGCGTCTTCGGCGAGTATGAGCACGCCAAGCGCCAGCTTTCCGGCGGGAACCTGCGCCTGGTGGTCAGCATCGCCAAGAAATACCGCAACCGCGGCCTGTCCTTCCTCGACATCATCCAGGAAGGCAACACCGGCCTCATGCGCGCCGTCGACAAGTACGAATACAAACGCGGCTACAAGTTCAGCACCTATGCCACGTGGTGGATTCGCCAGGCGATCACCCGCGCCATCGCCGATCACGCCCGCACCATCCGCATCCCGGTTCACATGATCGAGACGATGAGCCGGCTGCGCAACATGCACCGCGAGTTGCTCCAGGACCTGGGCCGCGAGCCGACCATCGACGAAATCGCCAAGAAGGCGAAGATGCCGCTCTCCGAGGTGCGTCGCGTGCTGAAGATCTCGCGCCAGCCGATCTCGCTGGACCGCCCGGTCGGCGAGAGCGAGGACTCCTACTTCGGCGACTTCGTCGAAGACGACGCGGCCGAGTCGCCCATCACCACCGCCGGCAGCGAGATGCTCCGCGACCGCATCGAAGAAGTGCTCAAGACGCTCACCTACCGCGAGCGCGAGATCATCAAGCTGCGCTACGGCATCGGCGACGGCTACACCTACACGCTGGAGGAGGTCGGCAAGATCTTCAAGGTGACGCGCGAGCGCGTGCGGCAGGTGGAGGCCAAGGCCATCCGCAAGCTCCAGCACCCGGTCCGGGCGCGGAAGCTGGAGGGCTTCCTGGATACGCTCAGCCCGGACGCGACGCAGGCGGTGTAGGCCGGGAATGTCGAATGGCGAATGGCGAATGATGAGACGCGGATATCGTGAATAGCTGACTCAAACCGGAGACGCTCATGACGAATGAACAACTGCGCGAAGTGCTGGGCGCACGGCCGTTTCGGCCATTTACGATGCAGCTTGCCGACGGGAGCAAGGTGCACGTGCCGCACTCCGAGTTCATGCTGCCGCATCCGAAGGGCGGGCGGACAGTCGCCGTCGCCATGTCTGGCGACGCCTTCAAGATCGTCGACCTGCTGCTGGTAACCGCGATAGAAGTCGGCAACGGACGGCCGGCCCGCCGGGGCAAGAAGAAGTGATCAACGTCACGGCTCAGCAGAGGCTACAGGAACCATCCGCACGTGACGATCGAACAACTACGCGAACTTCACCGGGCACAGCCCTTCCGGCCGTTCAAGCTGCAATGGGCCAACGGGGATGAGGTCAACGTGCCACATCCGGAATTCCTCTGGTATCCGCGCAGGGGCAGCCGGACCGTTTACGTCGTGGCGTCCGGCGTAGCGTTTCCGGCGTCCGAGCGCCGTTACGGCAATCGCTGCGTTGCACAAGAGGACGCACCCAGCCGAGCCGCGACCGTAAGGGAGCGGGCTTGAACGGCGTTCATTCGCCGCTCGCGCAGCGCCTACGGCACGGTCGTCACGCTGACCGTGGCCGCCAGCCGAAACAGATTCGACCGCCGAGAACGCAGAGCGCGCAGAGAAAGACCCGCTGCGCGGGGAAGCCCCGTGAACGGGGCTGGGGACATAGGGATCGCTTTGCGTCCGGGTGACGGACTTCGGGAGGTCGGGTCGTGGGCAGGAAATCTATCATTGCGGCCCCGGGCGGCGCGCGGGAATCTCCTTCGCCCCTGCCGGGGCGAGAGAAAAGAAGGGCGTCTTCCTTCCACGGGTTCCGCGTCGGGCGGCGGCGCCGCCGCGCCGCTCCACCCGTGGCTACAGCCCGTCGCCTCGAGTGCGGTGAACATCATCGTCGTGGGCACCACGGCGATCAGCCGTCCGGTTGGTTTGTTTGTTGCCGTCGCAACCCTGCCAACGCGAAGCTGATGTCCACGTGCGCGCCGTAGACCGCCTCGAACCATCGAGAATTGGCCGGGTTGCTGTTGGTCGCAGGCTTCAGATGCGTCAGCGAACCCGAAAGCGCAGGCAGAACGAATGCCTTCTCGACGTGCGTGATCTGCCCACACGCTTCTGCCCTTTCCAAACGATGCCTTTCCGCCTTCAAGTCATTCTTGAGCCACTTGTACGATTCCCTGACCTCCACTCTCTCAGCATTGCCCAAGTGATGGTATGGCCTAGACAGCAGCGCCTCCAGTTCGTCCATTTTCCGATGATACGTCGATAGGGTGTCGATGGCTTCCTGCCTCTCGGCACGATCATCTTGCTCAGACATGCGAGCTCCTTGGGTATTCTCCATGCTGACTCGTTTAAGCCAGCTTCATCGCAATTTCCTCTTCGAGGATTTCCTGAACGGTTAGGGCGACGATGATTCGCCCGCTCTTTTTGAAGAACGCGCCGATCTCCCGGCGGGCGTCGCTGCTGTAGTCGAAGGAAACGAAGAAGCCCTTCTTGCGATCCTCGCGGGTCATCATCGCCTCGAAGGCATCGATGTCCGGTCGACCAACCTTGTCTTTTTGTTTAACCTGGATCGGATACCACTCGTCGAGGAACTCACCGAAGGTCTTGGTATGGCTCACCGGAGCCGGATCCTTCAGCTCCGAGCCCACCGGGAAAACCCGGCCGTCGATGCCCATGTCGCCGACCTGGGCCTTGTTGGGGATGCCGCCCAGGGCGATGACGGCCCAGTTCTCGAACTCGAAGGGCGGAATCTCGCGCAGCTTTTCCTCGCTCCACGGCAGGTCGCGGACGACGAAGCCGCGCCCGGCCCGCCACAGCGCTTCGTCCTCGCGCAGCTTGCACACGTCGCGCAGGCGCTTGGCCATGACGCGGAACGGGGTGCATGAAACATTACCCGCTGTCTGGTTCCTCATCTTGCTTTGCTGCATCATACAGTGGCGAGAACTCGGATAGCTCTCTTTCGAGGTTTGGGTTGGGCATGAGGGCAAAGAACGCTTCGGCGCGAGCGATGAACCCCTCCACGTTTCCTTCATACACTTCATTCAGGACAAGCCTGCATCCTTCGCGGGCAATGCTATCCATCGCAGCGTAATCCCAAGACCGCTTGCAAGGCCAAGCTTTCACAAGCCTTGCTGTCGGAGCGGCAGTTCGATGTTCGGTCAGACGTTTCTCCACATTGTCCGCGAACCCAATCTTCACACGATCTGGAAGTGCCTCGGGAACCAATTGAATCAGGTAGAAGAACCCGAAACGATCGTACTTGGACGAGTCTTCCTCATCTGGGCTAATAGGTCCGCGCCGTGAATCATATGCCGCGATCAAACGATCCGCATCGGCTTTGGACAGGAGGAGTTTGTCGCCCTTCCCCCGATGCAATTCGATACTCAGAGTGTCGCCTACACGCGCGAGGAAACGACGAACCGTCCCGCCATCGACCTTGAGTTGCTTTGCGATCTGCGGGATGCCAATCATTTCAGCCATTGAAGCAGCCCTCAAAATCTGCCCACAGACGAAGCAAGCGCGCCAGACTGATCGCTAAGGCGTTGACTCTCGAGGCAGTTCTCCTGCTGGATCTGGCCGAGCATCACCTCGACGTAGTGGCTGGCGTGCCAGTCGCAGTGGTAGTAGAAGCTGCCGGTTTTCTTGAGCACGCGGGCCAGTTCGACGCAGCGCGGCCGCATGTAGTCGATGTAGGCCTGCGTGCTGGCGTGGCGGTCCTCGAAGGCGCGCTTCTCCTTCGTCTCGCCCCAGAAGACCTCGTAGTTGCGGTTGCTGTTGAAGGGGGGGTCGATGTAGATCAGGTCCACGCAGGCCGCGGGCAGCTTGGCAAGCTGGTCCAGGCAGTCGCCGCAGTAGATGATGCGCGTGTCGAGCAGCGCCGACGCCCGCGCGGCACGCCTCGGCGGCGCGGCGGGCGCGGCGGGCTTTGCTCTTTTTGACGGGCGCCTGCCGGCCATGGCCGGTAGTGTACGCCGCGGCGCGAACCCGGCAAGGCGAAATGGACGGTCGGACCCGGCGAGCGTCAGGCTTGCGTCGCCCCGTGTCGCGATCTTTGCCGAAATGCGGTGTGTCGGTCGTGGCGCGCAAACGGGACGATTATCGTGACGCGGGAGCAGGCGGCTGGTTTCCGTGTTCCGGCCCCTCCGTTTCCCTCCGCCTCAACCAGCGTTAGATTGATCGACCGATCGTACCCGGGGGGCGAACGTCCGAATCAGCGTGGATTCACGCCCCCGCTGACGCCCGGCCCGCTTCCGTTCGGGATCCGGGTCGGCTGGCAGCCCGGCGCGAACCGGCTTACAATGTCGCACGGCCGTGATCAGAATCGCCGGTATTCCGGGAGGTTTTTGCCCGTGGTCCGGCGATGCTCCGCACGGCCGTCAGCGCGGCTTGCGGCACGCGGCGTGCTGGCAAGTCGCCCCAAATGGGCCGCGAATCCTGATCGCGTTGCGGCGGTGGGCCGTGCAGACCCCACCGCGGCACAACTCCGCGGTGTCCGCGGAGCGACTGGTAGGGCCGTTTTCCTGGCGAACACATGAGCGCAGCAATCACGTCGAAAACGGGCCGCCCGCTGCCGACGCCGCCGCGGCGGACCGGGCGGGCAACCTGGCTCGGGGACCTGCTCAGCAGCGTATGGTTCGGCGTTTCGCTGCTCGTCGTCCTGTTCCTCTACTGCTCGATCGGCAGCGCCGTGCCGCAACTGCGGCAGCAGCCGTATTTCGAGATGACCGAGTTCGAGTGGTTCCACTGGTGGCCGTTCGACCTGCTCATCGTGCTGATCTGCCTCAACATCACGGTCGTCACGATACGCAGGATTCCGCTGCGGCTGGTCAACGCGGGCGTATGGATGATCCACGTCGGCATTATCACCCTGGCGATCGGGTCGGTCATCTACTTCACGCGGAAGATCGAGGGCGACGTGCCGGTGTTCCGCCGGGCGGTGGCCATGACCGCGCCGGACGGGACCCGGGCGGAACTGGTCGCCCTGCCGGGGGCGAGCACGTCGTTCCAGACCTCGCAGGGCGTCTACCAGGTGCAGGTGCAGAGCACGCACAGCGATTACACGCTGCTGACGGGAGCGGACAAGGGCAGAAAGACGCACGCCGTGACGCTGATGATCACGCCGCCGGCCGGCGAGCCGTTCGCCCGACAGTTGCTGTCGGGCTATCCCGAGTACACCGAAGACGTGATCCCCGGCAAGGGCAGGGCGATCAAGACGTTGGGCCGGGCGCTGGTCGACGAGTCGTTTCACGCCGAATTGGAGTACGTGCCCGCCACTGATTTCGGCGTGATGAGCACGTGGGCGCTGTATGTCCGCGAGGTCGGGCAGGCACAGTGGGTCGAGCGTCCGATCCGCGGGCTGCCGCGCTACAACGACCGGATCGCCTCGCGCGATTGGGTCGTCTGTGACGAGAAGGTGGCGTTGCGGCCGATCGACCTCGAGGTGCCCCCCTCGGATCAGGCGGACGCGCTTTCGGAGGCGTCGGTCCACGTGACGGGCTTTCTGCGCTACGCGGAACTTCGGCAGCACTGGCGCGACGGCGGGGCGCAGTTGAACCCGCGGCTGGAGCTGGCGGTTTCCGGGCCGCACGCCCAGACGCAGACCTTCGATCTTTTCGCCGGCAGCGATTCGCACAATAAGCTGGGCGGAGCGATCGAGTTCCGCTGGCTGCCGGACGCCTCCGCGGTGGAGCGCCTGCCGACCGCGACGGAATCGCAACTCGTCTTTCACGTTGCCGATCCTCACGCCGAGCTGACCGTGCCGGTGACCGAACAGAACGTGGGGCAGGAGGCGGCGTGGACCGACGTCGACGGCACGCCGTTCTCGTTCAGGATCACGGGCGTGATGGACAACTTCGCCCGGCCGGCGGGCGGCACGGTGTCGATCGCACTGGTCGAGCTGCGCGATGGCGAAAAGACCTGGACGCGGATCGTCGCCGACGACCCGGCCGCCACCCGTGACATGCCGACGATGGACGGCGCGGCCCACGCGGCCGGCGGCGGCTTTCTGGAGCCGGACCCGCGCATCGAGATCCGCTATGAGCCGGCCGGGGCGCCGATGATCTTCGCCGCGCTGCCGGACGGGCGTCTGTTCGTCTCGGCGGTCGTCCCGGGTGCGGAACCGTTGCAGCGTTTCGTCAGCATCGGCGAGCCGATCTCGTTCGACGGCGCGATTCAGGTCACGCCCACGTCGCTGATGCTGCACGCCCAGGCGGACATCAAGCCGTATGTTGTGCCCCTGTCCGCGCGTCAGCGCGACGCCCGCGAGACGTTCTCCATGATCCGTCTCGAAGTGACGTCCGGCGGGACCACGCAGACGCAGTGGGTGCGCTACAACGAGTGGGCGCTGCCGGGGCCGGAGTTCGGCGTCGGTCGCCTGCCCTACACGCCGGTCGTATTCCGCCTGCGCGACGGCCGGCAGGTCGAGGTGCTCTTCTCCCGCGAGCGCGAGGAACTGCCGTCGCCGGTCATCCTCGAGGAGTTCGAGCTGATCTCGCACGACGGCGGGTTCACCGGCTCCAACCTGACGGTGCGCAACTGGGAATCGCACGTTCGCTTCCTGGACGGCGACCAGTGGAGCGACGAGATCAAATCGCTTTCAGTCAACGACCCGACTGAGGACCGCGGGTTCTGGTTCTTCCAGTCGGCCTGGGACGCCCCGCCGCGCAACAACCTCAGCGGGGGGATGAACTACACCATCCTGGGCGTCGGCAACCGCGAGGGCGTCCACATTCAACTGCTCGGCTGCTGCGTGTCTGTGGCCGGGATGATCTTCGCGTTCTACGTCAAGCCGATCATCAAGCGCCGCCGCCGCGAGCAGGCGGCGGCTAGAGTCGGGGCGGCGGACGAAATGCCCGTCGGCAACGTTGAACCCGAAGGTGTCGGCGAACCGGTGGGGGTGGGATGAATAACGAATTAAGAACGCGCCGAAACGGTGTAACGCAATCCGAACCGGGAGCGTAAGCGACCGGCTCCTGCGGCCCAATGGCGAATGTCGAATGTCGAATGGCGAATAACGAATGTCGAATAACGAATTAAGAACGCGCCGAAACGGTGTAACGCGATCCGAACCGGGAGCGTAAGCGACCGGCTCCTGCGAGCCGCGTGGCTTTAGCCCGCGCGGAGTCACGATTCGTACAGTACTGCAATGCCCGCGACACGATCAACGAGATGTTGAGAATGACTGGAGCTGTTGAGAAGCCTACCGCCGTGACGCCGAATCACCGTGCTCCGATTGGACATGTGTCCCAGACGGTGCGTCCGCGCGGGCTGAAGCCCGCGGCTCGCTGGGGACGTCTGGCTTCATCCGGGGGTCTGGCTGCCACGGGGTTCGTCGCCGCTCTGGCGTGTCTGCTGTTAGCGGCGCCTGCCCCGGCCGCGACGGACGCATCGCTCTTCTCGCGGGTCGACCTGACCCCGCTCGACCGCGTCGCCGTGCAGAACGACGGCCGCATCCGCTCGTTCACGTCGCACGCCCTGACCAACATGCGCTACGTCAGCGGCCCGCGGTCGATCAACGGCCAAAGCCCCGAGTTCACCTACCTCGACCTGATGTTCCGCCCCGAGCGCTACCGTGACGAGGACATCATCTACATCAAGAGCAAGCCGCTCTTGCAGGAGATCGTCACGACGCTCGAAGGACACGGAATCGACGCCGAGCGGGGGGCGAAGATACTGAAAACCCGCTTGGTCGCCCCGTCGCTCTTGCAGCGGCCGGCTGTGACCGCGCTGCTCGACCTGCGGGCCACCGACCTGATCCGCACCGCCAAGTTCGTGGACATGATCCAGAGCGGACTGGTGGTGTTCCGCTCTGACTTCCTGGCCGGCCAGCTTCAGATCATCCCCCCCCCCAGCGGCGACCGCAAGACCGCCTGGGCCACGCCCGACGCCTTGCTGGGCTTCGGCGGGCCGCAGTCGAAGCCGGGCGAGGGCTTCGGCCTCGAAGACGCCACCGAGAATAAGCTGGCCCAGGTGTGGGCGGCGCTGGGCAACGCCTGGCGGGCGGGCAACGCGGAACAGATCAACGCCAAGGTTGCGG
The DNA here is from genome assembly GCA_003597935.1 of Phycisphaerales bacterium. Classification (GTDB taxonomy): domain Bacteria; phylum Planctomycetota; class Phycisphaerae; order UBA1845; family UBA1845; genus SURF-32. The sequence goes on from QZJT01000131.1 coordinate 51,616, forward strand.
AACTGGCGGACCTTCTGGTCGCGGTCAGCCCCGACCTGTACCCGTCGCAGCGGCGCCTGGCGATGGAAAGCTGGTACTTCCGCAACGGCAGCATGACGTGGGTGTGGTACCTGTACCTGGCGAGCGTCATTCCGCTCCTGATGGCCGTCATCTACAAGTGGTCCGGCGCCCGGGCGGTGGGTCTGGTGATCTTCACGCTGGCCTTCCTGCTCCAGACGGCGTCGATCGCCATCCGCTGGTACGTGTCCGGCCGCTGGCCGAACTCGAACATGTTCGAGGCGGTGACCACTTCGGCCTGGTTCGGCGGCGTCGGAGCGCTCGTCATCGAGTATCTCGTTCGCCGCACCGCGGTGCGGAACCTGTTCGCGCTGGGCTCGGCCGTGGTGTCGATGGCGGCGCTGATGGCCGTCCACTTCCTGCCCGCCACGCTGGATTCGACGCTCAACAACCGGATGCCCGCCCTGCACGACATCTGGCTCTACATCCACACCAACGTCATTATCTGGAGCTACGCGGTCATCGGTCTGGCGGCGGTCACGGCGCTGCTCTACCTGGCCTACCGCTGGATCCAGATCATGCGGAAGGGCACGATCGGCGTCATGCGCGGGTTGCTGCTGCCCGTAGCCGTCGTCGCCTTGAACGTGTCCGCCGGGCGGGTGTTGATGGAGATCGTCGGCGGGCCGAACTGGGGCTATCGCGAGCCGACGCAGCAGTTCTTATGGTTCGGCGTGCTTGGCATCTCCGCAGGATTGGTGCTGTTCGAGGCGCTGGAGGCACGGCGCCGGCGGCTCGAGGGCGCGACCGTCGAACGCGCCGCCTCCGGCGGTGCAGATGCGCTCATCCGCGGCGGCGCCGGCGGATCGTTCCTCAAGCCGGGAGCGCCGACGGTTGCTCAGGTGCTCGACGCCGGCACGATGGTCTCGATGGAGGTCGCCTTCATCATGCTGTGGTCGGGCGTGGTGATGGGCGCGATCTGGGCCGATCATGCCTGGGGCCGGCCGTGGGGCTGGGACCCGAAGGAGACCTTCGCCCTCAACACGTTCATCATCTTCCTCGTGCTCGTCCACGTTCGCCTCAAGGTCAAGGACAAGGGCCTCTGGACGGCGGCGCTGGCCGTGGTCGGGTTCGAGGTAATGATGTTCAACTGGATCGTGATCAACTTCATCGTGGTGGGGTTGCACAGCTATGCGTGACGCGACGGCGGCCGCTGGCGCTGGACCGCCAAACGGTTGCGGCGGCCCAATCCGAACCGCGAGCGTAAGCGACCGGCCGATGCGGAGTGCGGCTCGCCAGTCCCACGCCCGTTCGGCCCGAACAATCCGAACCGGGAGCGTAAGCGACCGGCCGAGAAGGAGCGCGGCTCGCCGTTTCGCCAAGCGCTCGGCCCGAACAATCCGAACCGGGAGCGTAAGCGACCGGCCGAAGCGGAGCAGGGCTCGCCGTTTCGCCGAGCGCTCGGCCCGGACAATCCGAACCGGGAGCGTAAGCGACCGGCCAAAGCGGAGCAGGGCTCGCCGTTTCGCCAAGCGCTCGGTCCGAACAATCCGAACCGGGAGCGTAAGCGACCGGCCGAAGCGGAGCGGCGTTCGCCAGAAAGTGAAGCCGCTTCCTGATTCATCGAATCCGGGCCGCAATCGCGCCCGCTTGGCTTCACCACGACAGCAGTTACCCCCGCGGCCGGTCGCTTACGCTCGCGGTTCGGATTGGCGCGTCCCTTGTAGGACGGGGTGCGTGTCGCCGGGCGTTGTACTGTATGCGCGCGGCAATAGCGGATTCCTCATCGCATGACGCATCCGCGCGACACGCCGGTGACGGTCGTTGGCGCCGGCCTCGGCGGGGCGCTGATGGCCAATCATCTCGCCCACGCCGGCTACCCGGTGCAGGTCTACGAGCGCCGTCCCGATCCGCGCCAGGCGGGCATCAGCGAAGGCCGATCGATCAACCTCGCCATCTCCGTCCGCGGGCTGCACGCCCTGCAAGAGGTGGGTCTCGACCGCGCGGTACTCGATCAGTCCGTCGCGATGCGCGGCCGGATGATCCATTCCCGCACCGGCGAACTGAGCTACCAGCCCTACAGCCGCAACGCTGGCGACGCGATCTACTCCGTCTCCCGCGGGGCGTTGAACCTGATCCTGGTCGACGCCGCCGAGCGGCACGGCGTGGGCGTCCACTTCGGCTGCAAGTGTACCGGCCTCGACCTCGAGACCGGCCTGATCGCATTCGAGGGCAACGGCCCGCCGCCGGCGCCCGGGGGGTTCGTCGTCGGCGCAGACGGAGCGTTCTCGGCCATTCGCGCCCGCATGGAACGGCTGGATCGCTTCGACTACAGCCAGAGCTACCTGGAGCACGGCTACAAGGAACTGACGCTGCCGGCAGGTCCCGGGGGGGCGTTCGCGATGGAGAAAAACGCCCTCCACATCTGGCCGCGCCAGTCGTTCATGATGATCGCCCTGCCCAACTTCGACGGCTCCTACACCTGCACGCTCTTCTGGCCCTACAAGGGCCGGTGCAGCTTCGAGGCGGTCCGTACCGAAGCCGAGATCGTCGAGACTTTCGAGCGCGAGTTCCCCGACGCGATCGCGAAGTTTCCCGATCTGGTCGAGCAGTACCAGACGAACCCGGTCGGCTCGTTGGTGACGATCCGCTGCGGGCCGTGGTACGTGCGCGATAAGGTGGTTCTGCTCGGCGACGCCGCCCACGCGGTGGTGCCCTTCTACGGGCAGGGCGCCAACGCCGCCTTCGAGGACTGCACGGTTCTGAGCGCCTGCCTGCGTGAGCACGCCGACCGCGCCACCGCTTTTCGCGAATACTACACGTCCCGCAAGCGTCACGCCGACGCCCTGGCGGACCTGGCGGTGGAGAACTTCGTCGAGATGCGCGACCGCACCGCCGACCCGAAGTTCCGCCGCAAAAAAAAGCTCGAACGCCGCCTGCACGGCCTGTTTCCGCGCTGGTGCCTGCCGCTGTACAATATGGTGACGTTCAGCCGCATCCCCTACGACGACGCCCGCACCCGCGCGCGACGGCAGGACGCGATGGTGCGAAGGGTGGCGTGGGGGGTGGCGGCGCTGGCGGCGCTAGCGTTGCTCCTGTCGGTCTCGGCTATACTCTCGTAGCGGGGTATGCTCCTGAGGCTCAGCCCCCGGTGGTGACTTCATCGCGGCCGCCAGTTAATTCCTGCGAGGAGACTCAGATGCACGCGGATTTTGCATGGCTGACCGAGCACAGCCAGGAGATTCACGACAAGTACGCGGGGAAGTGGATCGCGGTATTGAATGGGGAGGTTATCGGCGTGGGCGATATTGCCACGGACGCGATAGAGCAGGCGGAGGCGAAGCATCCGGGTGCCAACTATATTCTGGAATCGGTCGACTCCGATCTGGAGTGCATCTGATGCACGCCTTTGAGTGGCGCCGGCACGAGACGCGTCACTTCGGTCCTCAGTGGGTTCCTTTTGTTGAAGTAAACCTGAAGGCCATCACGGGGCGTTGGCACACGATCTCTATGCGAGTGGACACCGGCGCCGCGGTGACGCTCCTTCCGCGCGCGATGGGTGGTGCGCTTGTCGGCGAACCAGAAGCTGGAGCACCGATCGATCTCAAGAGCGTGGCCGCTAGTCCGCACGGGTATTACCTCCACGAGGTTGCGGCGAAGATAGGATCATTACCGCAGTTTCCGCTGAGGGTCGCAGTTGCGGAGCGGGACGATGTTCCGACGCTGCTGGGACGACTGGATGTGCTGGACCGATTCCAGATCGACTTCGATGCGTCTCTCGAGGAGACGAGGATTTCGCTGCTCTGGCTGGATGATAAGACCCGACAGAAATGGCGTCACGTCACTGACGTAGAGGCCTCGATTATCAGCAAGTGGGCAGAGTTTGCGCTCCCTGGAAGATGCGATGAGGCTGCAAAGCGGTTTCTGAACCGAGCCGACCAGTTGCTCGCGGCCGGCGCTGGACTCTTGAAGCTCCACAGAGACTTTGAGTTGCCGCTGGTGATCCGTTCGCTGTTCGACCTGTCCGTGCAGTTTGAATACCTGATGCAGGATCCGGTGCCACGCGCCGCCCTCTATCTGGACTACGAGCACATCACCAAACACCGCAGTTCCCAGGCATGGCTGAGGTCGCCGGGGGTGATCGGAGATCGGTTGCGCGCGTCGCCCATGCGTGCCCAGGGCGAGAAACGCAACCGCCTGGAATATGACCGAGTGCAGCACCAGTTTGCCGTAAAGCCTGGATCGTCGCGTGTGCGAGGGCATTGGTATGTGGGCAGTCTACGGAGCGTTGCGGAAGAGATCGGGCGTACCGCGGAATACGAATCCGTGTACGGCCTGTATAGTGCCTGTGCCCACGGCGATTCCTGGACGGCCAGCCAGCCCGGACCTGCCCATGCCGGCCTCGATCATCTCTACGCGTATTGGTCGCGGATAGTGATCTGTATCGCGGACGCCAAGCAGATCATTTTGCCAGCCGACCAATATGAATTGCTCGTCGATCTCACCAAGGGCGGGCGGATGAACTGACCGATGACTCTCACGTACCATTCATACCTCAAACTCGACCAACTCCTCAACCTCCAGGAGGTCAAGTCCGACCCCGCAGAGCATGACGAATACCTCTTCATTGTCATCCACCAGGTGTACGAACTCTGGTTCAAGATACTTTTGCAGGAGTTCGAGAAGGTCTGCCGCGATTTCTCGAATAACGACCTCTACGCCGCCATGGCCGGCTTCAAGCGTGCGCGGACCATCATGAAGACGATGGTCGGCCAGCTCGACATTCTGGAAACGATGACGCCCATGTCGTTTTCCAGCTTCCGCGACCGGCTGGAGACCGCCTCCGGATTTCAATCGTGGCAGTACCGCGAGCTGGAGTTTCTGCTCGGCTACAAACGCCCGGACATGCTCAAGTATCACGACGAAGGATCGCCCGCCCGCGCCCGGCTGGAAACGCGGCTCGACCGGCGCAGCGTGGTCGATCACTTCTACGATTTCCTGGCCGCCCGCGGCGTGACCATCCCCGACGCCCTGCGGACGCGCGACGTGCGCCTGCCGGCCGTCGCAGACGAAACGGTCCAGGCCGGCATCCTCAAGCTCTACAAGACTCAGCCCGACCTGACGATCCTGTTCGAGCTGATGACCGACTTCGACGAAGGGCTGCAGGAGTGGCGATACCGCCACGTCAAGCTGGTCGAGCGCACCATCGGCAGCAAGCGCGGCACCGGCGGCTCGCTGGGCGTCGAATTCCTCAAGCAGTCGCTGTTCCTGCCCAGTTTCCCCGACCTGTGGGCGATCCGCCACGAACTGTAGACTCCACCGCCCGTCGCTGACAGAGCGGTTATTCTCCGCGCCACCGTTCCGACACGCGGCGGACGTTCGACAGTAGCGTTTTGCATCCTCAGTGTTGATAGTCGGTTATGTTCAGCCGTGACGGTCTTGGCACTACAGGCAGGCTCACCACCACGGCTCGGTCGGCACTCATTCCAGAGGCGCCTCGACCCACCATCATGCCGTCCCTCCCGTCCCTCCCGTCCATCCCGTTTACTCCGTCCACCGCGTCCATCCGGTCCATCCCGTCCATTTCGTCCATCTCGTCCATCGTCCATTCACGAGCGCCTCCACCCTCCACCGGGACTTGGCAGGCTTGACCTGGTTGAATACCAAGTATATAACTACTGAGTATCTAAAGCGGCGGAGACAGACGGCTGTCGGTGAAACATGCGATCCTGGGGCTGCTGGGCGGTGGTCCGATGCACGGCTACGAACTGAAGGCCGCGTACGAAAGCGACCTGGCGGCCGGAACCACGCTCAACGCCGGGCAGGTTTACCAGACGCTCGACAGGCTGCTTCGCGACGGACTGGTGACCGTCCGCGTCGTCGAGCAATCGGTGCGGCCGGACCGGAAGGTTTACACGATCACGGATGCCGGGCGGGCTAGCCTGGCCGAGTGGCTGGCGTCGCCGGATGCGTCGCCGCCGGCGGTGCGTGATGAGATGCTCATCAAGCTCCTGGTCGCGCGGCGGCTCTCTCGGGCCGGCGTTGGCGACCGGCCCCCGGCGGCCTGTCGCGGCGAGACCTCCGACGGCGCGCGTTGCGGCGCCGCCGGCGGCGGCCCTGGGTCAACCTCATCCGCAGAGAAGTTCGCCGGTCCAAACGAGGTGCTTCGCAACGAGCGCCGGGCGTGCATGGCTCGGCTGCACGAGATCAACGCGGCGCTGCATCCGCGTCAGGCGAAGGACCCCGCCGGCGGTGACGTGCGCACGAGGCTGCTGCTTGAACTGGCCGCATTGCGGCTGGAGGCGCAGGTGAAATGGCTCGATCGGTGCGAAGCGATACTCAGGGGTGAAAAACCGTGACCACTGACCCGATTCCCGTCATCCGTGGCTCCGCCCTGACGCGCACATTCGGCGATGGTGCGGCGGCGGTGACGGCCGTGTCCGAAGTTGATATCGAGGTGCAGCGCGGTGAGTTCGTCGCCGTGATGGGTCCGTCCGGGTGCGGCAAGAGCACGCTGCTGCACCTGTTGGCGGGACTGGATCCGCCGACCTCCGGCCGCGTGATGGTCGACGGCCGCGATCTGGCCGACATGGACGATGACACGCTGACGCTGCTGCGCCGGCGGCGCATCGGGTTTGTTTTCCAGGCGTTCAACCTGCTCGACGTGCTGACGGCGCGGGAGAACGTCGCCCTGCCGCTGGAACTCGACGGACGTCGTCCGGCCGACGCCGACGCGCGAGCCGTCGCCGTGCTCGAACGCGTCGGGCTCTCCGATCGGCTCGACCATACGCCGCGAGATCTGTCCGGGGGCGAGCAGCAGCGCGTCGCTCTGGCACGAGCGCTGGTAATGGAGCCGCTCGTGCTCATGGCGGACGAGCCCACCGGCAACCTGGACACCGCCACCGGTCAGGCCATCACCGATCTGCTTCGATCCCTCGTGGATGACGCGGGCCAGACGGTGCTCATGGTGACTCACAATCCGCGTCACGCGTCCAGCGCCGACCGCATCCTCCACATGCGCGACGGGCGGCTGGTGGATGAGCAGCGCATGGAATCGCCGAGAGCGGCCGAGGCGCTGATCGCGGAGTTACAGGGATGATCGTTCAGCGCTACAGCAGGCGATACATGCGCCGCCGTCCCGGTCGGACGATGCTGTCGGTCAGTGGCATCGCCATCGGCGTGGCGGCGATCTTCGGCATCTCGTTGACCATCGGCACGACGCGAAACGCATATCAGCGCATGTTCAGCGAGCTGGCCGGCCGCGCCGAACTCGAAATCGTCGCGTCCGGCTACGGAGCGTTCGACGGTGACCTGACGCGTCTCATGGCGAATGCGCCGGGCGTGGCGGCGGCGGTGCCGGTCGCCGTGGCGGCGGCGGCGCTGACGTCGGCGGGCGGCTGGTCGGCGATCCAGGTGCTCGGGGTCGATCCCTCGCGTGACGGGCTGGTGCGCGACTACCGATTCTACCGCGGCCGCATGTTCACCGATGGCAACGAAGTAGTTATTCCGGTAGCGCTGGCGGACCGGACCGGCGTGAAGGTCGGCGACGCGCTCGGTGTTATGGGCAGCGCCGGGTCGGTGTCGCTGAGGGTCAGCGGACTCCTGGAGGGGGGCGGCGCGGCCGCGTTCAACGGCGGGGCCGTAGCGTTCACGTCGCTGGCTGCGGCGCAGCGGCTGAACGGGGGGGCGGTGGGAATCACGTCCATCCAGGTGGTCGTCGAGCGCGACGCGCGGCCCGAGGAGGTCCAGCGATCGCTGCAATCCATCGTTCCCGCCGGCATGCTGGTGCAGACGCCCGCGGCGCGGGCGGCGCTGGGCGAGGCGGCGCTGTTCGGCACGGAACGCGGGCTGGGAGTGCTCAGCGTCGTGTCCCTGGTAGCCGGCGCGTTCGTGATCCTCAATTCATTTCTGATGGGATTGTCGGAGAGGACGCGGTCGTTTGCGCTGATGCGGGCGCTGGGCATGACTCGGTCACAAGTCGTTCGCATGTTGATGGGAGAAGCCGCGCTCGTGGGAGCGATCGGCGCCGTGGTCGGCATGGGCCTCGGCATGGCGCTGTCGGTCGTGCTGAACGCGATCGTCGCGGGCGTGCTCGGCGCCGCGTTACCGCCAATTCGGCTGACGTGGCCACCAGTGGCGCTGAGCGTGCTGCTTGGTCCGGGAGTGGCGGTTGCGGCGACCGCGCTGCCCGCCCGGCGCTTCAGCGTCCGCTCGCCGTTGGAGTTGCTCGGCGATCGTCGCGCCGCAGGCCTTACCGAGCGGCCCTCAGCGTGGCTGCCGGGTGCGGGACTGGCGTGCCTGCTGTTCCCGATCCTGGTGACCGCTGCACTGGTCTGGAACCGGGTGGGGAGCGAGCGGCTGGTTTCCCTGCTGGCGCCGGCGATGGCGTCGGGGCTGATCGGAGCGGCGCTGCTCGTACCGGGCATCTTCGCATGGCTCTGCCGCCCCCTCGAGCGCGGGCTGACGCGGGTGGCGGGCACCGAAGGACGTCTGGCCATTCGCGACCTTCGCCGCCATCGCATCCGCTCCAGCCTGACGATCGCCGTGCTGGCGATCTGCGTAGTCGTGTCGTTCGGCTTCGGCAACTCGATGATGATCAGCGTAGACGACGTCCGGCAGTGGGTGGACCACGTCACCCCGTACGATTACTTCGCCCGCCGGCTCTGGCCTGACGTGGGCACGATGTCCGCTCCTACGATGCCGGAGTCGCTGGAGGGCGTTCTCCGTTCGCTGGAATCGGTCGACGTCGTCGACAAGCTGTGCTGGGCCGCCACCCGTGTAAACGGCGTCGTGGTGATGAGCGAGATCGGTTCGTATTCCGGAGCTGGCCCCATCGCGCAGGAAGTCGCCGAGGGAGACGCGGCCGGCCTGTACGAACGTCTCGAGTCGGGCGAAGTGGCGCTCGGCTCGGTCCTGGCGAAGAAGCTGAACGTACGCCCCGGTCAGACGGTCACGGTCCAGACACGTGCCGGCCAGCGCCCCATGAGGGTCGCGGGCATCATCTCAAGCTACACCGGCGGAGGCATGACTCTGCACCTCGCCTGGCCGGTGGGCGTCGACACCCTGGGCGTCAGCGGCGTGCACGTCTGGATGCTGCGCGCCGCGCCCGGACGGCGCCAAGCACTGTCAGACGCATTGCGCCGGTTGGGCGTTGAACATGGCTTTCACGTGCAATCCATGGAACAGTTCCGCGCCACCGTGGACGGCGCCATGTCGGGCGTCGTGGCAGCGCTGTGGGTGATCATCGCCTTCGTGTTTGTGGTGGCGTCGCTGGGGACGGTGAACACGCTGACCATGAACGTCATCGAGCAGATGCGGCAGCTCGGCCTGATGCGGGCGGTCGCCATGACCCGTCGGCAGGTGCGGCGGATGATCGTCTCGGCCGCGGCCGCGATGGCGCTCACCAGCCTTGTTCCCGGCGTGGCGATGGGCTTTCTACTGGCTTTCGCGATGGGGGCGAGCCACCATGCGGTCACGGGCTACCACGTAGACATGACGATCCACTACTCGCTCCTGGCGGTGACCGTCATCGGGGCGGTAGCTACGGCGGTGGCGGCCGCGCTGGTGCCCGCCCAGCGCGCGGCGTCGATGCCGATCATCGAGGCGATTCGGTACGAATGAAAGTCGAAGGTCGAAAGTCGAAGGTCGAAGGTCGAAAGTCGAAGGTCATTGTCTCCGACGGCTGAACCGCGTGCCATGCTGCGCGCGTGTTGTGAGGGCTACGGGAAAGAAGGAGTAAGGGAAGAGCGACCCGGACCGACTGTGGATCCCGTCCATTCTTCCCTCACTCCCTCACTCCCTGATTCCCTTCTTCCTGTCGGCTGGGTTTGGTTGCGGGCGGAGGCCGCTCTGGGACGCGGTGGTGTACACGCTTCGCGCGCACGCCTGCCGCGGGCGCTGGCGGTTGGGGCCGGTGGGTGGGTCAGCCGCCCGAGGCCCGGGAGACGTAGAAGAGCACCCCCAGCATGACGGGCGTGGCGATCAGGACCGCGATGAACGTCACCCGAAGGGCAAGTCGCAGGGCCGGTGTCCAGGGCTTGCTGCGCCGGCCTCGATAGCACCCGACGCGCCGGCGGTGGTCCGGCGCCATGGGGAAAGGCAATGCCACAGCGTTCATGACACGAAACCTCCAAACGGGTCCAACGGCTTTATCGGGCGCGGGGGAGGCGTGAGTTTACGCTGCTTCACTTATCGGAATCGGGCGGGCGCGAGAGTGCATCGAATGCCCAAGCGAGAGGGGCAATGTGTCCTGGGAAAACCGACATCCGGACCGTGTAACTTCAGTCCGGTTGGTGCTCCAGATCGGCCAGCCGGTAGCTCGTTATGGTAATCGCCGCGCACGGTGCGGCGAATAAGGCGGCCAATCGCCGCATGCGACCTTCGGCCCTGCCGGCACTTCGACGACTACCGACCAGCGGCTGTGGAATCGCGCGATGAAAGGCGGGGCGCGGAGGGGCACGGCGGCCGTGAGCAGCCGCACGCCGCGCACTCTAACATCTTGCTAACACGGACATGCCTGGGTATTCAGGTGGGCGCCACCGCCGCGGTTGACGCAGGTACCCGCGCGAAAGGCCCGCGATAATCGGGGACGCCCGGCGGTGAGCGCCACGCCGCGGGCGACGCGGCGGCACTGCGCCGAAGGAACCTGTCATGCCCGAAGGAAGTCTGCACCGGGAGCTGAAGGCGGCGGCGAGGCGATGGCTGTGGGAGCGCGGCTACGCGGCCGTGGCCGAGGAGGTGGTGATCCCCTCGCTGGGGGTTGTCGACGTGGCCGCCGCCGGCGTCTGGAAGCGGGCCAATCCGCGCGAGCCTTCGTTCGACCCGCGCGAGCACGTGGACCGACATCACGTCGTCTTCGTGGAGTGCAAGGCGTCGCGGGCGGATTATCTTCACGACCTGGGACGGCAGATGCACTTCGCCTTCGCTCTCCAGGAGCGGGCGGCGCGGCTGACCCGTTCCCGCCGCCACCGCCGCTGGCGTCACGCCTGCGCGGCGCTGGGCAAGTTCGACACCTGCCTGGTCCGGCCGTTCGCCAATCTGCACTACGTTCTGACACCGCCGAAGCTGCTCCAGGCAAGGGAACTACCGCGTCGGTGGGGATGGCTGGTCAGCGACGGCGCCAGCGTTCGCGTGGTCCGCCGGGCGGCCTGGCAGGACGTGGCGGAAGTGGGCGCCATCGAGGGGGCCATCGCCCGCGCGCTGACCCGTCGGGTGATGGCGGCCCCCTCAGTGGAGCGCCCCTGCCCCGCGGAAGTAGCCGAGCCCGCCGTTCCGCGTTGGCTGGCTGTGCGGGTCGCTGGCGCTGAATGTCCGACCGCAGCGGAGGCTTCCTGCGGCGAGCCAAGGGGCTTTTGCTCGAGCTGAAATGCGTCAACGGTCTCGGCACGCGGGCAGGGCGCCGCGCCTAACCGGATCCCGTGTACCGGTTCTGAAGGGCGGCGAAGTCGCGCAGGTCGACGTCGGTGTCGCCGTCGGCGTCGGCCCAGCGGCAGCCGGGGCCGGCGTCTGCGCCGGGCCCGCCCGCCCCGCCGCCCCAGTCGACGTCCAGGCACTCGGCGAAGTAGCGCCCGTCGCACATGTCCACGTCCTCGTCGCTGTCGAAGTCGCTGCCGCCGTCGTCGGGGATCCGTCCGTAGCGGATGTAATCGAGATACGTCTGATTCGTCATCCACCAGGATCGCACGTGCCAGACGACTTCCGGTCGAAACGACGGGTATTGCCCCTCCGGGACGCCGGAATCGACGACCTGGCCGTAGATGTACCAGACGTACAGGTCGTCGGCGTAGTGCTCCGGACGGTGGGTGTGACACTAGCTTGGTTCGAGGTCAACAAACAGAATTGGAAGACGATTGTCGCGCACGAATTTGACCTGATCGCGCGCGATCATGCGATTGTAGGCCACTTCGCCATAGCTCGCGGCCGCAACGACGGCAGGCGACGAGCCGGGGAGTAACTCTTCAGCCTCGTGGGGCACCGAGTGTTACGATTCTGTTACAATTGCGCGATGGTTCGCGTGTTGCTAGCCTTCGCGCATGCAGTCACGGAAGGCGCTTGCAGAGGCTGTTGAT
>QZJT01000079.1 GCA_003597935.1 Phycisphaerales bacterium
CGGGTGCAGCGTGGTGAAAGTGCCGCAGAAACGGGGGGGGGAAGAGGCTTGCCCCGACCCCGGCCGGCCCGCCTCCGCCGTCTGAGCCTGCCGCCGCCTGAGCCTGCCGCCGCCCCTCGCCCCGGCCGGCCCCCGGCGCGGCGATCCCCGCCAACAGCCCCGACGCCGTCAGCCATCAACCGGGCGACACCGTGCGGAGAGATTATTTTGACAGCCTGTGACAGGCGCGGTTCGGATTGGAGCCGCGCCTATCGACCTTGGACCCTCGACCTTCGACCTTGGACCTTCGACCTTCCGAAAGCAAGCCGCCGCGTTCCCGGCGGGAACACGGCGGCCTGCGGTCATTCAGCGGACATCGCCGGCGTCGATGAAGGCTACTTGCCCTGTCCGGATGCGCTGGTTTTCGTCATGCCGGTGGCGTCGTCGACCGTCGTGACGGCGCCGGCCGCGTCGGCTGTGCCGGTCTCGGCGGCGGTCGCCGGCGCTTCCGCCTGCCCGCCGGTCAGCAGGGCCAGCTTCTTCTTGAAGTCGATCTCGAGCGTGGGCACGTTGCCGATGCTCACCATTTCCACCTTGCCGCTCTTGCCCAGGATGAACATGGTCGGATAGCTGGTGGCCTTGAACTTCGGACCCAGCGTATTCTCCTGGTCGGTGACCAGTTCGCCGCCCAGCTTCAACTCTTCGGTGACCTTCTTGAGTTCCTCGTCGCTGAACTTCTTGCGCATCGTCTCGGCGACGTTGATGAAGCGGACGTTCTTGTCCTTGAACTCCTCGCGCACCGAGTCGACACGCGGCAGCGCCTTCTTACAGTAAGGGCAGTCGGCAGCCCAGAAGCTCAACACCACCGCGTCGTGCGTCGACAGCGAGGCGTTGTCCAGCGACTTGCCGGCCGTCGATGTCAGCTTGAACTCCGGCGCGGGCTTGCCCTCCAGCTCTTCCGCCGGGCGCTTGCGCTGGGCGACCGCCTGAGTGCGGATGGGGACTTCGATCTCCGGCTTCTCCGGGTCGTCGGTCTTGATAACCAGTTTGCGGTCGGTCTTGGACGAGTCGTAGTTCTCCGGGAAAGTCACCTTGATGGTGTAGTTCTTGCCCGCGTCCATCTCCTCGATCTCGACGTCGAGGGCCGGATCGTCGGTGGTGGCGCCGGTGACCTTCACGTCGGTGGAGCCGTTGTTGGTGAACGTCACCGGGCGGGTGAGCCGCTTGGGGTCGTAGACGACCAGCGACGGCCGAACCAGCAGGCGCGGCGGCACGTTCAGCGCCACGCGGACGTTGAGTTCCTTCTGCTCCTCGATGTTGGTCTGGATCTTCAGCTCCCCGTTGATGCGGCCCTCCTGCAACGGCGGCACGGTGCGCACCTTCAGCTCGTAGACCTTGCCCTCTTCCTTCTCCACCAGTTCGTACTTGAACGGAGACTCGGGCGTGACCTTCGTTTCCGGCAGCGTGAGCTTCAGGGGCTTGTCGGTGTTGTTGGTGATCGTCTCGGTCCGCTCGGTGTCCACGTCGGCCTTGAGCGTGCCGAAGCTGATCAGCGCGGGCGCGGCAACGTGGAACCTGGCCGTGCCTTCCAGCAGCAGCCGCAGGGTCGGCTTTTCCGGATCGTTGGTGGTGATGGTGACCGCCTTGGAGAACTTGCCGTCCTTGGCGTGTGCCAGCGTCTCGGTTTTGAGCTTGAACGGGAATTCGCCGCTCTCGCCCGGCTTCAGACGGTCGGGATGGTCACCGGCCAGCGTGCAGCCGCACGCCGGCTTGACGCTCAGGATCTTGAGCAGCCCGTCGCCCTCGTTCTTGATGGTGAAGGTGTGCTTGATGAAGTTGTCGGCGCTGGCCCAGACGGTGCCGAAATCGTGCGTCGCCTCGGCAATCACCGCCTTGGGCGTGCCGCCGAGGTCTTCCTCGTCTTCGGTGGACTCGGTGGTCGGCTCGTCGGCGTCCTTGGCCGCCTTGGCCTCTTTCTTGTCTTTGGCCGCGTTATCGTCCCTGGCCTTCTTCTTGTCCTTCTTCTTGTCGGCCGAGCGCTTGTCGTCCTTCTTCGCCTTGGGCGGGTCGGCGGCATCCTGTGCCGACGCCGGCGCCGCCAGCAGCACCGAACCCAGCAGGGCAAACATCAACGCCGCCTGGAGCGTCAGCCCCTTCGTCAAACCACGCTTCAATGCTCTCATGTTCCGGTTCCTTTTTCGTGAATTCCGCTGAACGCCCGAACCGACGAGCGCCTCGTTCCCACGCGCATCGGCGCCCGGGTTCCCTGGGCCGCGGCCGCGCTTCACATCGCCGGCCCACCCGGGTTACGGATGAATCTATCGTTTTCTTAAACCCCCTATCAACCCGATGCCGCCTCTTGTTACCGCGGCGTTACCCCCCGCGGCGGCGCTGGCACAGCGGCGGATCGTACTCGATCTCGTGCTGATCGGACGCGACGGCCGGAGCGAAGCCGCCCGACGTGGAGACGGACGGAAGCGAAGTGGACGGTGCCGGCCGTAGCAGCCCGGCCAAGCCGGCTGCACGATGTTCGCCGCGGCGACCCGGTCGCCGCCTCCCTGCGGCACGCTATGAGCCGAAGGCCACGGGAATCGTCGACCGAACTCGGATCCCACCAACGATCGCGGGCTGCGGTTATCGGAACACGGAACGTCTGCGCCCAGTCCCATCGCGGTCTCACCGACTGCAGCCGGGGCCTCGTCTTTCAGTCGCGCAGTTGCCGCCCGGTCAGGTTGAGGAAGACCTGTTCCAGGTCCGGCCGCTGGACGTGGAACTGCCGCAGCCCGCCTGCGCCGTGCAACCGGCTCAACTTGCACAGGAGATCGTCCGTCTGGAGCCGGACGACAGCGTCACTCATGCGGCCACGATTGACTCCCGCGCCGGGCTGAGTCTCGGGATCATGCGCCCTCGGCACGGATCATACGGGCGCCCACCAGGAATGTCGCCAGCCCCAGGGTCAGCAGAATGGCGCAGGCCGGGAGCATCTCCGACGGCCCGAAGCCGCGCCAGATGGCGCCTTCCATGGCCTGGATGGCCCATTTCACCGGACTGACGTGGCTGATCGTCTTCATGAAGCCCGGCATGAAGTCGCGCGGCATCATTCCGCCGCCCAGCATGGCCAGCACCAGCATCACGGCCCAGCCGATGCCCGCGGCCGCCGCCTCCGTTCGACCGATGACGGAGAGCAGCATCATGATGCCGACGAAACAGGCGCAGGACGAGACGACCGCAAGTGCCAGAAGCAGCCACGATTGAGGTTCCACGCCGAACGCCACCCGGGCCACGACCAGCAGCAGTCCGCTGGCGGCGACGGTGGTGAGGAAACACGCGAGCGCCTTGCCACCGAGCACGTGGCCACGGCTGACTGGAGCCGTCTGCAAGCGCAACAACGTGCCGCCGCTTCGCTCGGCGACGATCGAGATGGCGAAGGCGGCGGCGCAGCCGATCAACGCCCAACTGATCGACTGCGGAAAGGTGATCGCGAAGGTCGCGGGAGGCAAGACGCCCGTCTTCCGGCCGGTCACCTCGCGTATCACCACCGACAGCGGCTGCCACCCGGATCCGGCAGCCGGCTCGTCTCTGGCGACACCCGGCTCGGCCCCGCCGGCCGCCGGCTCGGCCTCGGCCGGGTTCTGTAAGAGTTGTTGCACCGACGGTACGGTGGCCAGGAAGGCATCCAGGCCGGCCAGAAACGTGCCCAACATCAGCTTCTTCGGCGCGCTCAATTCGGGATCAGCTTTGATGCTCTCGAGATCCTCTTGGATCGCGCCCCGTATCGACGCCGGGTTTTTGAACGCCTTCGACATGCCCCCGAAGACGGACTGCAAGAGCAGGCCCTGCAACATGCCCGCCTGCGCCTTGCGCGAGGGATCGGCGCCCAGTTCCAACGGCGCGCACTGCGTGAAGAACATGCGGCGTCTGGCTTCGCCGAAGCCTTGGGGGACGACGACGTATGCCGCCTTCCTGCCTCTGCGGACCAGATCCTCGGCGGCGGCACGGTCCTCCGACCGCGTCAGCCGGAAGTCGCCCGTCGCGCCCAGGGAGGCGAGCAACTCCCGCGACGCCTCCGTCCCATCCTCGTCGACGTAGACGATGGGTACGGCCTGCGGGCCCTCCTGTCCCTTGAACATCAAGCCGAACCCGATGGCGTAAACAAGCGGAAAGAAGAAGACGAAGATGAACCCCACCTTGTCGCGGAGCAGGAGTCTCAGGTCCTTGCACGCCAGCGCCAGCATCTCGTTCATCAGTCGCGCAATTGCCTCCCGGTCAGATTGAGGAAGACCTGTTCGAGGTCCGGACGTTGGACGTGAAACTGCCGCAGGCCGCAAGTATCTTGCAGGCGCCTCAACTCGCGCAGCGGATCGCCGGTCTGCACCCGCACAGGGCCGCCGTCCGTCTCGGCCGTGACCACGGTGTCTCCGCCGTGTGTCTTGATGAGGCTCTCAACGGTATCCAGGGCCAACAGCCTGCCGTGATCGATAATGGCGACCCGGTTGCACAGCCGCTGCGCCTCTTCCATGTAGTGCGTGGTGTAGACGATGGTGCGGCCGTCGGCGTGGAGGGCCTTGATGTTGTCGAAGATGGCGTTGCGCGACTGCGGGTCGACGCCCACCGTCGGTTCGTCGAGCAGCAGCAGCGGCGGGTCATGGACCAGGGCCACGGCCAGGTTCAGCCGCCGCTTCATGCCGCCGGAGTACGTGCCCGCCCGATCGGATTGGCGGTCCGTCAGCCCGACGAAGTCGAGCGCCCACCCGACGCGGTCGGCCAGGTGTTTACCCCGCAATCCCTGGATGCGGCCGAAGAAGGCGACGTTTTCGCGGCCGGTCAGTTCCATGTAGAGCGACAGCGCCTGCGGTGCGATCCCGATCGAACCCCGCACGCCGGGGTTCGCCGGGTCGCGGCCCGCAACGCTCACCCGGCCGCAGTCCGGCCGCACCAGCCCGACGGCAATGTTGACCGTCGTGCTCTTGCCCGCCCCGTTGGGGCCGAGCAATCCCAGCACCTCACCGCGGCGGACCTGGAGCGTCAGGCCGTCCACGGCCGTGATGGGTCCGTACCGCTTCACGACGGCGTCGAAGTCGAGCATGATGCAGCCGAGTATACCCTGCGGCCGGGATGGCACGCGGTGTGCATCGAAAAACACACGGGTTCTTACGGAGCGAGTTCCGCCGGCGGCGCGGCCGGCGCCAGGTCCGAGGATCCGGACTGCCCGACGCTTCGACTGACGGCCCGGCTCGGCGGCTACGCCCGGCGCCGCCCGCAGGGGGGCGTCTGCGCGTACCTTTAGTCATCGGAGAGAAGTGTGATGTTGACCTGGTTAGCGCCTGTCGTGCTGGGGGTTTCGGCGGCCATCGGGTCGAACGGTGCGGTGGCCGGCGTCGGTCGGGCCTCATCGCAGGATTCCCCCGGGACCTCACCCGAGGCGGCACAGGCCGTCCCTGCGGAAGACGAGCCGGAAGAACCGGCGCCGGCCGCGGCTACATCGGCGGAATCCCAACCAGCGTCACGGTGGCGGCCGTTCGATCTCGATGCGCCGACGGCGACCGGGGACTGGGGCGGGGTGCGCAACAGGCTTGAAGAGGCCGGCATCCGATTCAACCTCTTCTACAACCAGCAGTTCCAGTCCGTGGTGCGGGGCGGGCTGGATACGAACGGCCACGGCCGGGGCAGCGGTTCGATCGACGCCTTCCTGTCCTTCGACCTGAGCCGGCACTCGCCGGAATGGACTGCGGAGTTGTTGCTACACGGGCAGCGCAACTGGGGTCGTGGCGTCAATCCACGCACCGGGGCGCTTTCTGAAGTGAACGACGACGCCGACGGACGGCT
Organism: Phycisphaerales bacterium; assembly: GCA_003597935.1. GTDB lineage: Bacteria > Planctomycetota > Phycisphaerae > UBA1845 > UBA1845 > SURF-32. The sequence continues at coordinate 5,806 of QZJT01000079.1, forward strand.
GGAGTTGCACGTGGCGCAGCTCTGGTATCGCCACCGTTTCTGGGATGGGCGGGTGTCGTTGATGCTGGGGTTCCTGGACTACCAGACGATCGTGGACCGCAACGCCTACGCCAACAGCGAGGACAAGCAGTTCTGGAACCAGTCGCTGGACAACAATCCTTTCCTGCCGCTGGCGATCGGACTGGGGGCGGCGCTGACGGTGCGGCCGTGCGAGTGGTACACGCTGATCGTCGGGGCGGCCGACGCCCAGTCGGTAATCTCCAAGCCGGGCTTCTCGACCGCCTTTCACGATGAGGACCTCTTCCGTGCCTACTTCGAGAACGATTTTCACGTAACGATCGACTCGCCGCGCGGCCCGCTGGCCGGCGACTATCGCGTCGGGCTGATGTACGACCCGATTCAGCGCTCCATATTCCCGCGCCATCGAGAGAAGCCGCGCTCGGGCGGCAACAACGCCATCCTCTACGCCAACTTCGACCAGCAGGTCTACCGCGAGTCGGCCGACGACGATCAGGGACTGGGCCTCTTCGCCCGGTTCGGCTACCGCAACCCGGAGCGCTACCGCACGTCGCACTTCTGGTCCGCCGGCCTGTCCTACACCGGCCTGGTCCCGACCCGCGACCAGGACGTGCTGGGCCTGGGCTTCGCCGTGCAGCGCGCCTCGCACGTCTACCGCCATCGCGCCGACGACAAAGCGGACAACGAAGTCGTCTACGAACTGTACTACGCCGTCCGCGTCAGCGACTGGTGTTGGATCACCCCCGACGTGCAGTACGTCGCCAACCCCGGCGCCGCCGGAGACGTGCAGCACGCCCTGGCGGCGGGGGTGCGGCTGCGGCTGTCGTTCTGATCCAGCGCCCCGGCTATGGCACGCGGCGCGAACAGGGGCCAACTTGCCCGCCACCCGCTGCTGCCCGTCCCCGGGCTGTACCGCCCGCGCCAGCGGGGCGTCGCCTGGGCGGCCACCATGCGCGAACGGTGACAGGGACCGTACGGGTGTTCCGCCCTTTACGACGTGACGATTGCCGCGACGAAACGCGGATTGGCCACTCCGCGGCACGAGCGAGTATGCGCCTGCCACTTGGCCGCACCAATCTGAGCCGGGCTTGCTCGCCATACGCTCAGGCGTAACCCCCGGGCCACAGACGCATCGAAACGAAGTCCGCCCATCGCCCTCCCACGGCGCACGGGCGCCGTCGGTTGATCGCTCTGTCGGAACTGGGAGAGAGAGCACTGAATGACCCGGATCGCCGTAGGTTGACGCTGTGCAGTAGGATGCCTCGCCTCGGCAGGAACGTCCGCGCGGGCTGAAGCCCGCGGCCCGCTTGAAGTGCTAAACCGCCCATGGTCCTGCACGCGTGCCAGTGCACTGCTCGCGGTTGCACTCGGCGTCGCTGGAGCGGCGCTCGCCGCACCGCCGGACTTTTCCGTGTCGTCGGGCGATCGGACGTTTCGGTTGTCGGAAGCGCGGGGCAGGTTCGTCGCGCTGCACTTCCTGGTGAAAACGGAATGCCCGTCTTGCCAGCGTCACGTCGCCGAAACGGCACGTCGCGCGGGCGAGGTGGCCGGGGTCGTACACGTCTTCATGACGCCGGATTCCGAAGACGAGATCCGGGCGTGGTCGGCTCGACTCGAGGCGGATGGCATCCGGGCGACGATCTATCGCGACCCTAGCGCCCGGCTGGCACGGGCATTCGAGATTCCCGGCGAATACGAGTTGAACGACGAATCCGTCCATGCTCCCGCCCTGGTCCTGCTGGGTCCGGACGGCCGGGAGGTATTTCGCTACGTCGGCGAGGATTCGCCCGACTGGCTGACGTTCGATCAGTTCGCGGACAAGGTTGCCGCCTCTTCCATGAATCCGGCGGTGGAACATTACAACCTGCCCGACGACCGCCTGGCGCTCGAAGGCCACGATCCGGTCGCATACCACGTTTCCGGCCGGGCCGAACCGGGCCGGCCTGCGTGGCCCAGCGCGTACCGCGGCGTCGTCTACCGGTTCGCCACGTCGCAGAACCGGATGAAGTTTGCAGAAGATCCGGAAAGATACCTGCCGGCCTATGGCGGCTGGTGTGCCACCGCCATGGCGGAGGGCCGCAAGGTCGAGATCGACCCGGCCAACTTCAAGATCACCGACAGCCGGCTGTTCCTGTTCTACAAAGGCTGGCTCGGCGATGCCCGCAAGGAATGGAACAAGAACGAGAAAACCCTGACCGTGCGAGCGGATGAGCAATGGCGCAGGATCGCGCCGTCCGATACCATCCAGAAGGAGCTGCACCATGCCGAAGACGAATGACCCGACGATGGCGCACGCGATGGGCGGGGCGCCGATGGTGGCGCACGCGACGGACGGCGTGGACGGAGCGCCGAGCCGCCTATCGGTGATCGTCAGTTGGGTCTTGCAGATCGTCGCGGCCGTCATCCTCTTTCAGACGCTGTTTTTCAAGTTCACCGGCGCCGAGGAATCGGTATACATATTCACGACGCTCGGCATGGAGCCGTGGGGGCGGATCGGCTCCGGCGTGGTGGAGCTGGTCGCGGTCGTTCTGCTGCTCGTCCCCCGAACCGTGGTGGTAGGCGCGCTGCTCGCGCTGGGCGTGATCACCGGTGCGATTGCCAGCCACCTGACCAAGCTGGGAATCGTAGTCCGGGACGACGGAGGCCTGCTGTTCGGCCTGGCGCTGGTCGTATTCGTGAGCAGCCTGGGTATCCTCCTGATCCGCCGGCGCCGGCTCGCAGTCCTGGTTCGGGGCGTGGTCGCGGCGCGGAGCGCGGACGCCGCCCCCTCCACGTGACCGCAAGACACGCCCCATCAGCCGATTCGACGAGCGGACCGGATTGGATAGCCGGACGCCCCGAGGTTAGCATGACCGCCTCACTGCGGCATCGTTCTGGCGGACCGGCGCGGGTCCGGCCGCAGACCCTGAACTCGATGGAAACGCCATGCTGGAGGTTGCGACCACGCCGACCCCCGTTCACGAGAATCGCGGCGACGCGGAGGATGCGGCATCGCTGAACCCGTTCGCCCTGCTGGCCGCCTCGCTTCGACAGTTGGCGGAGGTCCTCGTCGCGGCCACCGACGAACAGTACGTGCGGCAGCCGGTCGGCGTCATCCCCGGCAGCCTGGGCGGGCACGTCCGACACTGCCTCGACCACTTTGCGGCGCTGTGCGCGGGCGCGACCAGCGGTTTGATCGACTACGACCGCCGCCAGCGCGGCACGGCCATCGAAACGAGCCGATCGGCCGCGCTTCACGCCATCCGCGGGTTGCAGGACCGCCTGGCGCCGCTGGACGCCTCCATGATGACGCGAGGCGTCCGGGTGGTGTCGATGCTGACGGTCGAGGGCACGTCGATCGAGGTGCCGTCCTCCCTCGGCCGCGAACTGGCGTTCGTCCTCAGCCATACGGTCCACCACAACGCCCTGGTCTCGGCGATGTGCTCGACGCTCGGCATTCCCGTGCCCGAACGGTTCGGATTCGCCCCTTCCACTATCGCGCACCTCGACCGGTCCGCATGTGTACCGTCACCGTCGTCCCGTTGATTGGACCTGCGCCGCAGGGCGACCGTTTGCCCGCCGGGCCTGGCGGGGAGTCTCGTTGTGTGCGGCTGGCGTGCAACCGCGACGAGTCGCGCACCCGGCCGGCCGCACTTCCTCCCGTCATCCGCCGGTATGGGGCCAGACGGGCCATCATGCCGATCGATCCCGTGTCCGACGGGACCTGGATCGCGGTGAGCGATGCCGGGCTGGCCGCCACCCTGCTGAACGTGAACGTACCGAAGGGTCATTTTGATCCTGCCGGACGCGGCGTGCTCAGCCGCGGTACGCTCATCCCGCGCCTGATGCCGTGTGCGACGCTGTCCGATGCCGAGCGCGCCGGTACGGCCATCGACCCGCGGCAGTATCCACCGTTTCGACTGGTGCTGATCGATGACCGCGAGATCGCACACCTTTACAGCGATGGCACACGGCTGCGGCTTGAGCGCCAGCCGCTGGGAGACCGGCCGCACCTGTTCACCTCGTCGGGCCTCGGCGATGCGGTGGTTGAAGGTCCCCGGTGCGAACTGTTCGACCGGGTATTCACGCCCGGGGGGGACGGGAGGTCGCAGCAGGACGCCTTCCATCGGCATTCCTGGCCCGATCGAAGGCACGTGAGCGTCTGCATGGAACGTCAGGAGGCGCGCACGGTGAGTCACACGGTGATCGAGATCGAGCCGCAGCGCGTGACGCTCATCTATGTCCCGGACGCGCCCGATCGGGTGCCGCCACTTCCGCCCAACGCGCTCGTGCGCTCGGGGGCAGAGGGATGATCCTGGCCGGACTCGATGCCTGGTGGCAGGTGATCGCCATCTGCGCCGCCACGTTCGTCTCGGAGGACGCCACCTGCATCGCGACGGGGTTGTTGGTCCGGGCCGACCGGATTCACGCCGCCGTGGGCGTCGGCGCCTGCACCGCGGGCATCTTTCTGGGAGACCTGGCGCTGTGGTTGATCGGCCGCGTGTTCGGTCGGCGCGTGCTGCCCCACCGCTGGATCCGCAAGCGCCTGCCGGAGGCCCGCGTCGAGCGGCTCGGGCAGTGGTTCGACCGTCAGGGCTGGATGGCGGTGCTGGGGGCGCGGTTCCTGCCGGGCACGCGCTTTCCGGTATACGTCGCCGCCGGGATGGTCGGTCGCCGGGCGGGTCGCTTCGCCCTCTTTGCACTGCTGGCCGCCCTGCTGTGGACGCCGGCGCTGGTGCTGGCGGTCGCAGCCCTCGGTGAGGTCGTCGTCGACCCGATGGAAGGGTTCTTCGGCGCTGGCTGGCTGGCGTTTCTGGCCGCGGCCGGCGTGCTCTTGCTGGTTCTGCACACGGCGCTGCGCGTTGCGACGCCGGTCGGGCGGGCCCGGCTGTGGGCGAAGGTCTCGCGCACGTGGCGCTGGGAGTTCTGGCCCGCGTGGCTTTTCTACCTTCCCCTGGCGCCTTGGATCGGCTGGCTGGCCCTTCGCTACTGGGGTATCACCACGCCCACGGCCGCCAACCCCGGCATCGAGCCGCACGGCGGCGTCGTCGGTGAGTCGAAGTCGAAGATCCTCTCAAAGCTGCCGCAGGACCGGGTCGTACCTTGGACGTTGATCGCCGCGGGTCCGTGTGAACATCGGATGGCGAGTCTGCGTTCCACGATGGCGGAACGGGGCTGGGAGTATCCTCTCGTTTTCAAGCCGGACGCCGGCCAACGCGGCGCGGGGCTGCGGCTGGTGCGCGACGTCGACGCGGCGGCGCAGTATTTCGACCGGCATCCGCAGGACGTTCTGGCCCAGGTCTATCATCCCGGCCCCCGTGAAGCTGGCGTTTTCTACACCCGGATGCCCGCAGCGCAGCGCGGACGCATCTTTTCGATCACCGACAAGCACTTTCCGATCCTGGTAGGCGACGGCCGCTCGACCGTCGAGACGCTGATCTGGCTGCACCCGCGACTTCGGATGCAGGCAGAGACGTTCCTGGCGCGGATGGACGGCCAGGCGGAACGGGTCCCGTCCGCCGGAGAGCCAGTGCCGTTGGTGATCGCCGGCAACCACTGCCAGGGCACGATGTTCCGGGACGGCGCCCACCTGAAGACCGCGGCCCTGGAGGAGTCCATCGACCGCATCGCCCGACGATTCGACGGGTTTTTCTTCGGACGATTCGACGTCCGCTACCGCGACGTGGACGAGTTCAAGGCGGGCCGCGGGTTTTCGATCATCGAGTTGAACGGCGTCACGTCGGAATCGACGAATCTCTATGATCCCGAGTGGTCGTTATGGCGCGCCTATGGTGTGCTCTTCCGCCAGTGGGAGATCCTGTTCCGCATAGGTCACGAGAACCGACGCCTCGGCCATCGTCCCTCCGCCCTCGCCCGAGTCGTCGCGGACGCCCGACGCTATTACCGCCAGCGCAGCGCCGACTTGACGGCGGATTGAACGTGACGTCGCGAGTCCTTTGGAGCATCGAATCGTCTTCATATGGCTGAGCGCCGTGAAGGCTGTTCGCTATTCCCGTGAAACGCGTGAAACGCCGCCGCCCCCTCCTTCTCCATGTACCGGTTGAGGATGGCCCGATCGACGGCCAGCAGGTCCACGAAGACCAGTCCGTCCAGAACGTCGCCGAAGTCCGGGTCGACGTTGAAGCCGATGAGTCTGGCGTTCAGCTTCAGATACTGCCGCAACAGGACGGGGACGCTCCGGCGGTTCGATTCGATCTCGCCGACGAGTTCTTCCACGTCGGCGACGTCGCTGACCAGCGTCGCCAGCCGGCGCTCGTCCACGTCGCGCCACGGACGCGCCTTCGGCGGGTTCCGCGGCTCGAGCAAGGCGGCCATGCCTTGATCGAAGCGGTGGACCTTCAGAAACGACATCAGCAGTTGCTTGGTCATCGACTGGAACTCGTCGCTGATACTCACCGCGCCGAAGAGACGCCGATAGCGCGGGTGGGCGACGACGTAGCGACCGATGCCCTTCCACAGGAGCAACAGGGGCGCGTAGTCGCGCTGATACTCCGGAATGACGAACGACCGGCCCAGTTCCAGCGCCGGGTTCAACTGACGCAGCAGGCGTCGCTGATACCGGAACAGCGTGTTGGTATACAGGCCCTCCGCCCCGAAGCGATCCAGGAGCACGTCGGTCTGCCCCATGCGGTACGCGCCCACCAACTGCCGACGCTCGACGTGCCAGACGAACAGGTGCAGGTAGTGCTGATCGAAGCGGTCGAGATCGACCGGCCGCCCGGTGCCTTCGCCCACCCGCCGAAAGGTCAGCTCGCGCAGCCGGCCGATCTCCCGCAGCACGTTGGGAAGTTCCGACTCCGTGCCCCAGTACACACGCAGCGGTCCGCCGGCGGCCAGGCACCGCTCGCCCGGCAGGGCTTGAATCTCCGCGGCCAGCACGGACGCGGGCGACTCGTCGATAATCGGCTGCGCCGCGGCCTTCCTGGCCGCGCCGCGACCGGAACGAGGTGCAGGTCGCGGCGGCCTGCCCACACGGCCCTTGAGAATGTAGGTGCGCAGACGCAGGTATTCGGTCAGCCGCGCGTCCTTGTCCCGGTGCGATTCGACTTCGGAGCCATCCGTGCAGCGTAAAGACCGTGCGAATGGAATGGGCGAGCCGATCTCGACGCGAACCGTGCGGCCGCGGCAGTGAAGGAACTCCCGCGGCAGCATCGCCGTCCGTAAACGGGGGTGGACCAGACCGGCAAGTTGAAAAAGGCGGCCGTTTCGGCCGTGGAAGTAGATCGGCACAACCGTCGCCCGTGTTCGTCGCACCAGGGCTGCGATCGAGCCATCCCAGGGGCCATCCGTCAACGCTCCGCGGCGAAGGGTGAAATGCGACACCTCACCCGCCGGGAAGACGCCCAGAGCGCCCCCGGCGGCCACCCAGCGCATGGCGGCCCTCAAGGCCCCGCGATTGCGGTCGGCGGCCGCCGGTCCACCGAACGGATCGACGAAGATACATGCCTCGTGCATCTCCGGCATACAGCCCAGCAGGTAATTGGCCATCAGACGGACGTCCGGGCGCACTCGCTGGAGCAGCGCCGCCAGGATGATCCCGTCCAGGCCGCCCAGCGGATGGTTCGCCACGGCGATCAGCGGACCGGCCGCCGGGATCCGACGCACGTCCTCGTCAAAGACTTCGATCTCCACGCTGAGGGCGCGAAGGGCCTGCTCGAAGAACGACGGGCGTTCGGCGGTCGGGCGCGACTGGCGATACACGGCGTTCAGGGCGGGCAGCGCCAGCCATCGCTCGCAGCAGCGCCGCAACGCATGGCGGATGCCGAGTGGGAGCGGAGCGAACGCCGCCGGCGGAAGCGTGAACGGAGCGGTGACTTGGACGTCGGCCGTCGTCATGGACAGGCTCGCACACGGACGCGACCCGCCTTGCGCGCTGAAGCTGAATTCCCGGCGGTGGCGGCGGGCGCCATGTTCTACGCCTCCACGTTGTCCCTTGGATGGCGCTCCGGATTGCAGCCAATCGCCCCCTTTCGGCGGGCCGGCTGCAACTGCGATGATTTGACCACGTCCGCCGTTACAAGTCGAGTCCCCCCCACGCCCGGCCACCGCCTCGCCGACGGTCGCGCTGACGCAGTCCGCGTGCTCCCGCAACCCCCCCCGCGCGCGGATCGCTGAACGATGGCGGTACTCGCTGACGGCCGATAACACGCCGTTCGTTCGCCGAGGTGGGATGGCGTCCCCCGGCCAGGGAGTCAACATTGCTGGCTGGAGGCAGCCGGCCCCACCACCACGGCGGTCAATCGACGCCTCCGGATCCTGTTTTCCTGCTTGAGGAGCGGCTTTTTCCCGGAACAAAAAGCACGTCATTTCCGGCATGATACATGCTCACTCTCCCCTTTGTCTGGATCGACAGCCGATGGCTGGGCATCCAGCGTCGAGGGAGGAGCCATCAATTCAAATCCGCGGACAGCGGTTCACCCCACCCTGCAGAATGCTCGTCGCGCGCGCGGTGTGGTTCTTTTTTTCAGAGGGAGGAGATCGAAGATGAAGTGCAAGTGTTTCACATGGACGTCCGTGCTCGCCCTTGCGGCGTTGATCTGGAACGTGGACCGGGTGGCGGCGGCCCCACCGTTGCCGGGGGCCATCTTCACCACAACGGAAGACGGCGCCATCGTCAATGAAAACGTCCGCTACACCGCCAAGGAGGAGGTGTACCTGGACGGCGGTCCAGGCCCGAACGCTCCTTCCGGGGCGGCCGGACTGCCCGAGGGAGACTACTATTTCCAGGTCACCGATCCCAGCGGCAAGGACCTGCTTTCGACCGATCATATTTCCTGCCGAAAGATCCACGTCAACGAGCATGGCGTGATCGACTTCGTGTACGCCGGCACCAGCTATGAAAAGGAGAAGGGCAAGTGGATCGCCGTCCCCTGTCAGCACGCACAGGGCGTCGACATCGACCACGCCGAACTGGGCGCCATCACCGTCCAACTCTTCCCCTATGACGACACGCCCAACAAGGGCGGCGTCTACAAGGTCTGGATTACGCCTGTTGACGACTACGTTGGCGAGTCTGAGGCGTGCAATGTGGGCGAGAATGGTCCGTGCAACGTGAACGGCGAGAACTGGCAGCCGGGCAACTTCCACGGCTTCATCCCCGCCAAGTCGAAGACCGACAACTACAAGGTCAAGAAGAACGGCGGCGGCGGCCCCGGTGGTCAGCCCAGCGAACTGACCGTCCGCAAGTTCCACGACCGGAACTTCAACTGCACCTGGGAAGAGGGCGAAGAGGAGATTGCGGGCTGGGCCGTGGACGTGACTGATCCGTTGGGCATCACTAACACCGAATACACGCCGGGCCTGATCCTCACGGCCGAGCCGGGCGTCTACACCTTCCAGGAAGACACTCCGGCCGGCACGCTCCAGACGCACAGCAGCCTCGACGGCGTGAACGTAAGCTGCTACCCCGCGGCCGACCCGGTCGTGTTGGTCGACGTGGCGGACGCGTTCGGCGAGGTTCACCAGATCGTGTACGGCAACGTCGGCTTGGGCTCGATTGAAGTCTGCAAGGTTTATGACGCCAACGGAAACGGCGTGGCGGACGAAGGCGAGCCCGGCGTGCCGGGATGGCAGATGATGATCAACGGCGACATCCAGGCGACCGGCCCGGATGGCTGCACTACCTTCGTTGACCTGCTGCCCGGGGTCTACACCGTCTCCGAGATCCTGCCCAACACGGGCGGCTGGATAGCCACCGGCCCGACGTCGGTCGATGTCGAGATCGTGTCAACCGTGGTCGGCGCTACCGTGGTCGGCTCCGTCGAAAACGTCGTCTTCACCAACGCCTGCACCAGCGATGCCGACTTCGGCACCAAGGGCTTCTGGCACAACAAGAACGGCCTCCAACTCGTCAGCCAGGCGGACATCGACGCAGTGAACGCGTTGCCGCCCTACGGCAGCCCGTCTCAGTACTTTGACGACGGCGACGAGCCGTTCGACGGCCTGTTCGAGAATGGCGACCCGGTGGCCGCGGCCAAGGGCGACTGGGGCGAGGAGATTGCTCCGGCCGGAACCTATCAGGCGGAGGTCTCCTACTTCCTAGTCGATTCCAACGGCAACGGCGGCATCCGCGAGCAACTCGCGCAGCAACTGCTGGCCTTCATCTTCAACGTCCAGGAGTACGGCGTGGGCGCCGTATGGGACGGCCAACAGTGGGTCGGTGCTTCGGACATCATCACCGCCGCCACCGCCGCGTGGTCATCACCGACGACGGACGATGGCCAGGTCTGGTCACCCATCCTCGACGGCTACAACAACAGCGACGCACTCCCCATCATTCATGCGTCGCCGTGCGAAGTCGTGTATCCGTAGCGGACTGAGTTGACGCACACCGGGCCCCCGGCCTCCTCCGCCGGGGGCCCTTTTTTTGCGCTGGTCCCCCGCCCGTCCGTGGAAGACGGCCGCGTGCAGGACGTCTGGAAACCCACGCCCATGCGTGAGCGCCATCAGACGGTCTGGAACGGCTCGACGTCCGTCCTGCTCACCTCGACTTTGGCGTTCGGGAGCAGCTCAGACAGGCGCTTGGCCAGCGACGCCAGCACGGGCCGCTCGCTGGTCCAATGACCCAGCGCGATGGCCGAACTGCCGCCGCGGAGAAAGGAGAGGGCGTCGTGGTGGTGGATCTCGCCGGACACGATGACCGTGTGCTCATCCAGCTTGGCACTCAGCGGCAACGACCCGGCCGAACCGACCACGATCACGGCTCGGTTCACATCGTGGTCCATCGCGCCGACGACCTGGACGTGCCTGGCGGCCAGCGATTTCTTCAACCGCTTAGCCAGGGCCGACAGCGTCGTGGGCTTGGCGAGCCGTCCCTGTCGCCCGATCCCGGCGTCCGGTGGAGGGCTGAGCGGGTAGATGTCGAACGCGGGTTCCTCGTAAGGGTGTGCCTTGCGCAGCGCCGCCACCACGCCTGGCAGGCGCGACGCGGAGACCACCATCTCGATGCGGACCTCCTCGACCTGCTCCAGGCGTCCGCGCCGCCCCACCGCCGGATGGGTGGCTTCGTTGCCCATGAACGTTCCCAACCCCATGAGCCGGTAGCTGCAGTGGGTGTAATTGCCGATGACGCCCGCGCCGGCCTGGAAAAGCGCTCCGCCGACCTCGTCGAGGTTGCGCTGCGGCACGAAGGTCACCAGCTTGAAGCGGCGGCGGTCGGATTCGACGTACTCGATCGGCTGCGGGTTCACCATGCCGCAGACGTCGGCCAGCACGTCGTTGGTGCCGCCCGCGGCCGCGTCCAGGGCGGTGTGTGGTGAGTAGACCGCGACGCCGGCGGTGATGCAACGGAATACAGCGCCCTCCGCGCCGGCAGCGTCCGGCCGCAGTCGGCTGATCGGCTTGAACCAGGGCGGGTGATAGGCCACCACCAGCGCGTATCGACCCGAGATGGCCTCATCAGCCACTGCCGGCGTTAAGTCTATGCAGCACAGAACGCTACCGAGCGGGGCGGCCACGTCGCCCGCCAGCAGCCCGACATTGTCCCAAGACTGGGCTAGCCGCGCCGGCGCGAGCCGCTCCAGGGCGGCACATGCGTCGCCGACGCGGTGTGGAGGCTCTTTCGCAACCGTCTTTCGCCGTGCCAAGCTCGCTCTCCCGCCTGCGTGACGGCGGGTCACGGGGGACGGCACCGATAGCGCCCCCGGACCGCGCTGAGGGGGGGCATTATAGCGGCGGCTGGTCGCCCGCACAGCCTGACCTGGGGATAGAGTTCCACCTCGGTCGGCCGGGCAGCGGGGTTGACGCCGGCACGCCCGCCGGATACGCTGCCATTGGAATGTGCCGTGTAGCTCGCGCGGGGCTGCGAATGGGCGCGGACAGCGGATGAGCGATGGGGGGATCGCTCCAGACCCGGGAGAGGCTCTCATGATTCATCCGGCCATGGAATCGGTTGGACTTTCGGACCCCCTGATGGAAACGGAAGTGGACGACCGCCGTCTGTGCGAGCGGCGGGCCTGCGCCTTGGACGCGGTGCTGATCGACGAGCAGGGACGGGCGATCGAGTCCTGCAAGGCCGTCAACATCGGCGAACGCGGCGCCCGGTTGAATGCCCCGGCCGGCGACGTGCGCGTCGGGCGGCGCTTCGAGGTGTTGTTCCACGTTCGGCCGCCCGGCCGTGAGTGGTCGGCCCTGCCCGTCGAGGGCTGTTGGGGGACGGTCGTCCGAACCGAGCCGCTCAAAGGAGGAAGCGTCGGCGTCGCGATCTATTTCGATCAGCCGCTCTTCCTGTGACAGCCGCAGGGAGACGGAGTGAGTCACGCGCAGCAGGGGACGGGCGGTTTTTTCCGCCGTGCGGCTTGAAAGCGATCCCTCCGCACGCTATAGGGGGCGAATCTGGTCCGGCGTCGTCCGCCGCGGCCCGTTTTCCACCGGAGTATGGCACGCCACGCGGCGGTGGCCCGCCCGGCAGAATGAGGTTTTATCCATCTTTCGCCTGAACCGGATCGGTCTGGATCCGGCGCGAAAACTGGGGTATCGCGGCCGCGCCCCGGCCGACCGGGCAGCGCCGCCGGTGTTCCGTATTCCAGGAGCGTATCCTTGAGCATTCTCACGAAGGTCTTTGTCGTCATCCTGGTGATGGCCAGCGTGATGTTCACGTCGGTGGCGGTATCGATCACCGGCCGGACGCAGCATTGGCGAAGCGCCGCTCTGGGCTACGAAGCGCAGTTGAAGGCCGCCGACGCCACGGTGCGGAACCTGACGGCCGCCAACAGCGCCCAGGTCGCCACGCTCCGCGACACCATCGCGGAACTGGAGCGACAGGGCGCCGACCTGCGGCAGCAGTTGGCCCGCACGCAGGAGGAGAGCGGGCGGTACAACCTCGAACTCAAGCAGGTGGTGGCCGACCGGGCCGCCACCGAGGCGATGAACGCCGCCCTGGTGTCGCAGTTGAAGGTGGCCCAGGCGGACGGCGAAGCGTATCGCAAACAGCGAGACGCCCTCGAGGCGCGCAACATGGAACTCGAGAAGCGCAACCTCGACCTCAACGAACGGATCAACGAGGAGACCGCGCGCATCGCGGTGCTGATGGAGCAGCGGCGGCAGTACGAGCAGCAGATCAACATCCTCAAGCAGGAAAACGACGTCCTGTCGCGCAGCGCCGGGGCCCTGCCGGTCGGTTCGCGGCTGGAAGACCCGCGGGGCGCGGGCCTGGCGGGGGTGACGGCGCTGACGCCGGTGGCCGCCACGGCCGTGCGCGGACAGGTGCTCGACGTGGACGGCGACATCATCACGCTGTCGGTCGGAGCGGCCGACGGCGTCAAGAACGACATGGTGTTCGTCATCTATCGGGACACGCAGTACATCGGCGACGTTCGCATCAGCGCCGTCGAGCCGAATCAGTCCGCCGGACGGCTGACCCGATCGAACGCCAGCCCCCGACGAAACGACCAGGTTGTGGACGAGGCGACGTTGCGGGCGGCGCAAGGCTGACCCGCCGGACCGCCGGCGACGGCGGACGCGCCCCCTGAACTGGGACCTCAAGAGTTGAAGCAGCATGAGTGATCGCCCGACCACCACCCCCGACAGCGACGTCTACACGGTCCTTCTGATCATCGCCAGCATCGTGACCATCGCCGGCACGGTCTATCTGTGCGTGCGAAGCCAGGAGTTGTTCGGCAACTGGTCCCCGTTCGTCAAAGAGGCCCTGACGGCCATTTCCTGAGCCTCGCCCGGGGCGGGGCCGAACGCGGCAAGTCGAGCGGCGGATCCGACGCGGCGCCAGGGATGCTCGTGGTGGTCCCGCGGCCTTTTGCCTGCGCGTGGGCGTTGTCGGCGCCCCGATCGCCGTGCCCGACGACGCGCCGGCGGCGAGCCGCGGGGCTCAAGCCCGCGCGGACGTTCCGTGTGGAGGGTCGCTGCGCATCGCGCACGTTGAATCGGCGCGTCATCGCCGGGAGTGGGACAGGATGTTAGGCTCTCTTTACGGCTGGTTCAGCGTGGACATGGGCATCGACCTGGGCACGTGCAACACGCTGGTGTGTACGCGCGGGGAGGGGGTCGTGCTGAATGAACCCTCCGTCGTCGCCGTCCGTCGCGGCACCACCCAGGTCCTGCAGAACGGCAACGCCGTCGGCCTGGTAGCCAAGGAAATGCTGGGCAAGACGCCCGGCTCAATTACGGCCATCCGACCGCTCAAGGACGGCGTGATTGCCGACTTCGACATCACCGAGGCGATGCTGGGCTACTTCATCCGCAAGGTCCACGGGCGTTCGCGCCTGACCCGCCCCCGCGTCGTCATCGCCATTCCGTCGGGAATCACCGCGGTGGAGAAGCGGGCGGTCTACAACTCAGCCGAGCGGGCCGGCGCCCGCCGCGTCTACCTGCTGGAGGAGCCGATGGCGGCCGGGATCGGCGCGGGGCTGCCGATCGGCGAATCCACCGCGTCCATGATCGTCGACATCGGCGGCGGCACGACGGAAGTGGCCATCATGTCGCTGGCCGACATCGCCGTGTGCGAGAGCATCCGGGTGGCCGGCGACGACATGGACGAGGCCGTCATCAACCACATGCGCCGCACGTACAACCTGTGCATCGGCCCGCAGACGGCCGAGGCGATCAAGATCGAGATCGGCTCGGTGTTCCCGCTGCCGGAGGAGTTGACGCGCGAGGTTCGCGGCCGCGACAACGTCAGCGGCCTGCCGCGCAAGTGCCTGGTCAGCAGCGAGGAGATCCGCGAGGCGCTGCGCGAGCCGGTCGATCAGATCGTCGAGTGCGTCATCCGTACGCTGGAAAAGGCCGAGCCGGAACTCTCCGCTGACCTGGTGGACAACGGCATCCATCTCGCGGGCGGTGGAGCGTTGGTCCGCGGGCTGGATCAGCTCGTGTCGAAGGCCACCGGGTTGGACGTCCACGTCGTCGACGATCCGCTGACGTGCGTGGCCCGCGGTACGGCGGTCTATCTGGACAACCTCGCTCTATGGAAGGACACGCTGGAATCGGACAGCGATGGGTATTGAGCCGCCATTGGGGATCGGACGTGCAGGATCCGTCCGCCGACGCCGATCGATCCGACGCCCGTTCCTGCTGATGACGGCCGTCGTCGTGGCACTGGCACTCGCGCCGCCGGCGTGGACGGCGCACCTCAGCGCGATCGCGCAGGTTCTCGTCCCGATCCAGGACGCGGCGGCCTCCGCCGCCGCGGCGGTGACGCGGACCCTCGCCGCAGCGCCGTCGCCGTCTGACGCGCGTGAGCAGTACCTCAGCCACCAGGTCGCGGCGCTGGCGGCCCGCGTGGCGGAACTGGAACGGGAGAACAGCCTCCTGACGGCCACGCCCGGCGCCGGCAGGGGCGGCGGGAGGCTCATCCGCGCCCGCGTGCTGGGGCAGGACGTAGCGCCGTGGCGGGCGACGCGGCGGATCTCCGCCGGCACGCTCCGCGGCGTGCAAACCGGCGACGTGGTGGTATCGCGACACTTCTCCATTTCCGCCGGAGCAGAGCACGAGGTCGCGGCCGGATACGCCGTACTGCTGGGCGAGGTGCTGGTCGGGTTCGTGGATCAATCGCACGCGCTCTCGTCGCGCGTGCAGTGGATCGGCGACCCGGTGACGGCGATGAACGTCCGCGTGGGGCGGCACGGGACCACGGGCTTTGTGCTCGGCCCGTCGGAGTATTGGCTGACCGGCACGACCGACGGGCACATCGAGCTTCGTGACGTTCCCAACGCCGATGTGGAGGGCGGCGCCATCGCCGTCGGCGATACCGTGCTGGTGGCTGAACCGGCGGCGGCGATGCCCGCGCCGCTGACGATCGGGACGATCGCATCGATCGAGGTCGACCGGGCCAACCCGCTGCTGTCGGTCGCGCGGGTGGAAAGCCCCGTTTCGGTCCGGATGCTGCACAACGTCTACGTGTACAGCCCCCACCCATGAAGTTCGTAAGCCGTTCGGTATTCTTGCGGGATCCGCTCCGCCGTCATAGAGTAAATGATTCGCGAAAACGGATGCAGGCGGGTGCCCGAAGCATGCCGCGCGAGGATCGCCGCGCGGCGCGGAACCCGTTTTCCGACGGCCCCGCTGACATCGCCTGTGTGAGAGGACGCAATGCCCGCAACGCTCGAAGAGATTGCCAGGACCATCCAGGGCGGCGACGTCGACAGCGCCGCCCGCCTGCTCAGCCGCACGTCCGCCAGCGACGCCAACCGGGCGGAACACGCCTACCTGCGCGGGCTGGTCGCCGAACGCCGCTTCGACGTGGCCGCCGCCATCGAAGCGTATGAGGAGGCGATCGCCGCCGACCCCCACCATCAAGAGAGCCTGTTCCGCCTGGCGGTGCTGCACGATCTGCGCGGCGACGACGAAGGCGCGATCGGCTACTACGAGCGGTTCATCTCGCAGACCCCCACCCCGATCAACGCCCTCATAAACGCCGCCCTGCTGTACGAGGAGAACCGCCGCTACCGCGAGGCGGACGACTGTCTGCGCCGCGTGCTGGAGTTCGATCCCAACCACGCGCGGGCGCGGCTGTTCAAAAAGCACCTCGAATCGACCATCCACATGGTGTGCGAGGACGAGACCACCACCCGCAGACGCGAACGCGACGCCCTGCTGGACATGACCGTCGGGGAGTTCGAACTCAGCGTGCGCTCGCGCAACTGCCTCAAGCAGATGAACATCCACACGCTGCGCGACCTGTTGCGCATCAGCGAGGCGGAACTGCTGAATTACAAGAACTTCGGCGAGACGTCGCTCAACGAGATCAAGGCCATGCTGGCGCAGAAGGGCCTGCGCGTCGGTCAACTGCTCGAGGAGCCGCGGCAGGAAGAGGCCGCGCCGCCCCCCGCCCCGGCGCCCGCCCCGCTCCCCGGCGATTCGGCGCTGCTCAATCGGCCGGTTTCCGAACTGGAGTTGTCGGTCCGTTCGCGCCGCTGCCTGCAGCGGCTGGGAATCACCACGCTCGCCGAACTGATCTCGCGCTCCGAAACCGAGTTGCTGGCCATCAAGAACTTCGGCCTGACCTCGCTGACGGAGATCAAACGCGAGCTGCGCGAGCGGTCGCTGTCGCTGCGCGGCTCGAAGAACTGAATCGCCGTGCGCGATGATGCGACGGCGGCGAGCCGCGGGTTCCTGCCTGCCGGCAGGCCGGTCAGCCGGCGCGCATGTGCTGGCGCTTGCACGGCTGCGGGCCGCGCAGGATGCGCGAGGCGCCGATCCTCGACCCGACCCGGCGCCGCAAGTTCGGACCCGGCTTGGAAACCCGTCCCCAGGGCCTGTCATGACACGAACCAGGGCGGCGATCGCGCGTTGGAACGGGCCGCTGGTGGCCGCAGCGGTGGCTTGCCTTCAGTTGCCGCAGGGCTGCGCGGAGCCCGTTTCGACCGGAGCCGCGGAACTCTCTGCGGCCGGGACGGACCTCGCCGTCGACGTCCGCCCCGTCAGGGTCAGAATCGTGTCGGGTGCGGAGCAGGTCCAGGTGCGCGGCGAAGGACCGATGGCGGTACACGACGAGGAAGCGTCAGTTGTCCTGCCCGCCGGCCAGTGGTTGACCCTGGCGGCTTCGCAGAACGGCGGCGTGATCCCGATGGGCGGATCGGAGGCTGCGCCGGAATGGACGCTCAGCGCGCCGGACAGCGGCGCCCTCTGGCTGTTTGCCGTCGAAGTCGGCCGCCCCATGCCCGCCCGGCCCTATCCGGGGCGGCTTCGCGTTACAGCGGGCGATCGGGGGGGGGTCGCGGTCGTCAATGAGGTCGATCTCGAAGAGTACGTGGCGTGCGTGGCCGCCCGCGAGACGTGGCCGTCGGCGCCGGCCGAAGCGTATCGGGCGCAGGCCGTCGCCATCCGGTCCTACGTCCTGCACTGGATGCGCCGCCGCCGAGACCATCCCTTCGACGTCTCAAACGATCAGTGGTCGCAGGTGTATACCGGCCGTGTCAGCGGCCAGGCGGGCGTGCTCGCGCGGGAGGCCGCCGATTCGACCCGCGGCGTCGTCTGCGTCACCACCTGCGACGGACAACCGCTGGTTCTGCCCGCGTATTACAGCGCCGCCTGCGGCGGATGGACGCAGGCCATGGCGGCATTCGGGGGGGGGGAACCGCTACTGTCGCCGCTGGCCGGGGGCGTGTCCTGCTCGTTCTGCCGGAGGTTCGATGAAAGCGACCTGACGTGGGGTGATACCACAACGTCCATGGCGACGCTCTTTCAACGCCTGCGGCCGATCCTGCCGGATTCGACGGCGCGGACGCCGCCGATCGACATCCAAGCCGTCCGAAGCGGCGACAGTCCCCGGCCGGTGGCGTACCGCCTGGTGTGGCCGGCGGCCGTGAGCGAGCCGATTCCGGCCGAGCGGTTCCGCACGGCCGTGGGCGTTCAGCTCATGCGCAGTACGCTGTGTCGAGTCGCCGTCAACGGCGGCGAGATTGAGTTCTGCGGCGGCCGGGGCGCCGGACACGGCGTCGGCCTCTGTCAGCGCGGCGCGTGCGTCATGGCCCGCGAGGGCCGCACCGCCGCCGAGATCCTGCACTTCTACTATCCCGGAATCTCCCTGGCTCGCGCTTACTGAGCCGGATGCGTGGAGGCTGCTGAAGGGCGGGCTGCGGCCTCATGCTCGCCGCCGAGCAGTTCATGCACGTGATCCAGGCAGATGCTCGACCAGGTCTCCATCGTGTCCCGCACCGCGCGAAGCTCGTCCAGGGTTAGAAACGCCATCCGGGTGATCATCTGCTCGCGCTTGCGCACCGCTGGCGTCTCCAGCCGCCAGTGATGGACGATGCCCAGGTGGACGCGGCCGACGGCGCTGTCGTCGTCGTTGATCAGGGCCGCGATCCGGTCGGTGTGAGGCGACTCGACGCAAATCTCCTCCGCCACTTCGCGTTCCACCGCGGCCAAGTAGGTCTGGCGCGGGTCAGCGAAAAGCGGCAGGTCGTCGGTTGGGTTGATGTGCCCGCCGATGCCGATGGAGCGCTGCCCCACCAGTCGCTTCTCGCCCGCCCGGCTGCCACGGACGTAGCTGAGGACACGGCCGCCGCAGGAAAGGACAACGTAAGGGATGAGCTGCTTGAGCGACGGGTCGTCTTCCGCCGCGGCCCGAGGCACGAACCGCGGTACGCCCTCGACGAAGAAGCGGTCGAGATACCCGCGGGTGTCGAACGTGATGCCCTGAAAGGCCCCCGCCTGCTCGAAGACGCGGCGCTCGATGACCAGAACCTGTTCGTCGGCGGGCATGTCCTTCGCTCTGGGCCAGCAGCGCTTGCGGGTGGCCGCAGGGTGTGAACCGTTCCAATCGCGGTACGCGAACACGCGGAACTGGCGAGCCGCGTGGCTTTAGCCCGCGCGGACGCTCCACCGGTGACGCAGATACGGTCCGCGCACCCTCATTCAGCAATGCAGTGCGAGACGCGGCGCCGCTTGCCAACGCGCCTTTCGGTGCCATCCACTGACCGGAGAGGGGGGGATTCGAACCCCCGGTACGGAAAATACCGCACACCGGTTTTCGAAACCGGCTCCATCAGCCACTCGGACACCTCTCCACACGTCCACCGCGGCGACGCTCTCACCCGCGGCGGCGAAGGTAGCGTAGGGCCGTATGGCGCAAGGGTCAAATGCACACCGCACTGCGCGCCGCACGCCAACAGGTTCCCAGCCATGGGGGGGGGAACAGTGCATACGTCATTTGCGGGCAGCACGCTCCCGGTCCTCCTCCTCTCCCCGGAATGTGATCCAGCGCCAGAGATCCCGGCACCAGGCGCGTGCGGTATCGCCCCATGACCGGCGCGCGGATGGGCTGCCGGCGGCGTCGACCGCGTGGCGGCGGTGTTGTTTCTCGCGCTCTGCCTGCTCGTGCCGGGCCAAGGCCGCCGCCTTGCGCGCCTCGGCCTCCTGGCGGCGCTGCTCGGCGAGCCGTCGGGCCTCGGCCTCCTGCTGTTCTTTCCGCTTCGCCGCTCGGAGCTGCGCTTCGCGGCGGAGCGCGTCGGCCTCTTCGCGCCGCTGCGCGGCCGCGGCGGCCTCCAGGGCGTACTGCTCGCGCTCGTGACGCTCGCGCGCCTGGCGCTCCTGTTCGTTGAGGCAGCGGTCTGCTTCGTCCAGCGCGTCCCATTCCCTGTCGATGTCGCGGGCCGCGCTGGGCGGTCGGGATCGAGCCGCGTCGCCCACCCCGGACGCCTGCGGACGCGGAGGGCGCTCGGGCGAGCGTTCGCCCGCGGCGTGGTCATGATGGGCCGCGGCCTGGCGGCGGTGGTGCTTCTTTTCCTTCGTCTTCTGGCCCTTGGCAGCAGCCCGTTGAGCCTTCAATTCGCCGAGTTGATCCACCGCCTCGGTGTGTTCGAGCTGCAGCCGATCGACGGCGATGCTCGCCGCTTCCTTCGCCTCGCAGGAGGCCTCGGCGCGTTTCGCCAGCGCCTCCGCCAGACGGCGGGCCGTTTCATCCACCCGTGCCTGCGCCGCCGCCACGGCCGGGTCGGGATCGGGCTTGGTATTCTTCGCTTTGCGCGTCACAGGAAACGCCCCGCTTTCTCCCATATCACCGACGGCGATTCGCAGTTACGTCGACGCCGGGGAATACGCGCGGGCACAGACCCGCAGCTTCCTTCCAGATCACCGTGCGCGATCTGGAGTCCCTTCCCCCGGGGGGAAGCCGCGCGGGTTTCAAACCCGCGGCTCGCTTCCGCCGCGACATCGCGCGCGGTCATTCAGCGATCCTCTGCTGTTTCGATACGGGCCGCAGACGCATCCGCCGGCTCCGCGTCCAGCCGCAGGGCGAACGCCATCACGTGGTAGATCACGTTCTGCTCGATTACGCCGTGGAACAGGTGGGCCGCCGGGCCGCCGGCGTAGAGCGGCACGTCCTCGCCGCCGTGGGTTTCGCTTTGCAACGGCACGCCGCACTCTTGCAGGTGGTTCGGGTCGCACGTGTCCACGTCGGAAAGGTCCGGCCGCCCTTTTTCCGCGGGCTTGAAGCCGACCGGAAAGTGGGGGAAGACTTTCGGCCCCTCCGGCTGGCTGGCCGACGCCCCGCTGTAGCCGGGTCCGTTGGCGTAGGCGAGCGTGGCATAGGGCCGGCCGGTCGCGTCCGTCGCCGGCGACCCGTCGGCCGTCGACGCTTTGCCCAGGATCGGGTGTCCGCGCGGAGCGTAGCCGCTGATCGTCATCGTGTGGCTGTGGTCCGCGGTGACGATGATGAGCGTCTCATCGGCCTTGGTGCGCTGAAGCGCAACACGAACGGCATTCGACAGCTCGACCGTCTCGTTCAGCGCTCGATAGGCATTGGCGGCGTGGTGGGCGTGGTCGATGCGGCCCGCCTCGACCATCAGGAAGAATCCCTTGGGGTTTCGCGACAGAATCTCGATCGCCTTGACGGTCATCTGCGTCAGGGACGGCTCGCCGGCAGTGTCGGCGCCGCGATCGTGCTCGTACTCCATGTGCGAGGGATCGAACAGCCCCAGCAGGTGTTTCGTCCGGGCGGCGTCGATGCCGTCGAACTGGCTCTTGTTCCACACGTAAGCCGCGCCATCGCGGCGCAGCCACTCGGCGGACAGGTCGCGACCGTCCCGCCGCACGCCCGTGACCGTGCCGTCCTCCGGGTCCGGCGCCCCGAACGGGCGGAACATGGATCGCCCCCCCCCGAGCGCGACCTCCAGCCCGTCGCCGAAGGGGAACTCGATCAACTGACGGGCGATGTCCGCAGCGCCGGTCTCCCGCGCCGCCGCCGGCAGCGCGGCATCCGACTCCCAGTTGCGGTCGGCCGCGTGGGCATAGCAGCAGGCGGGTGTCGCGTGGGTCAGCCTGGTGGTGGTGACGACGCCGGTGGACAGGCCGCGCGTTTCCGCCAGTTCCAGCAGCGTCTGCAAGCGGTTGCGCGCCACCGGCTCGACCTGACCGCGCACCACCGCCTGATCCACGCCGATGACCCCCGCCCGCGTCTTGGCGCCGGTCATCATGGCGGTCATCGTCCCGGCGGAATCGGGCGTCTGCGCGTCGGTGTTGTACGTCTTGACCAGGGCCAGGTAGGGCAGTGTCTCGAAACTCAGCGAGTTTTCCTCGCCGCGTTCTCCGCGCTGCTGACCCTCGAAGATGCGGGCCGCGGTGACGGTGGCCACGCCCATTCCGTCGCCGACGAACAGGATGACGCTTTGTGCCCGGTCGCCCACCGGTCGCAGCGCCCGGGCCTGCTCCACCACGCGGCGCCCGTCGCGCATCCATTCAGACGCGGTCTGGTCCGCCCATCCGCGCGGGCTCCATGACAGCACCAGCGCCGCCCAGCCGACGATCCATGCTCTTCTCACCAGAATACTCTCCGGCCATCCGAGTCGGGCCGCGCACGGATACACCCCCCTCGCGGCGCCACGGCCTGACCTTACTCGATTCGGGGACAGCGGGCACGCTGCGGGGCAAACGTCATCATCGCAGGCCGACATTCAGCGGAACCGCACTCCGTCGTCGGCAGTATGGCGCCGCCGGTGGCTCCACGATCCGCCGCGCCACACGCAGGGCAGCAGCACCGGGTCCCCGGCCGTGTTGGCGCCGTAGCGTCGATCCAGCAGGCGCCGGACGGCACACAGCAACTCAGCGCTGGTGAAGGGCTTCTCCAGCAGATGGACGCCCTCGTCCATGACGCCGTGATGGGCGATCACGTCCGAGGTGTAGCCGGATACGTAGAGGACTTCGATTCCGGGCCGTTGGGAAGTCAGGGCGTCGGCCAGCGCCTTGCCGTCCATGTCCGGCATGACCACGTCAGTGATCAACAGATGGACGAGTCCCTCGAACCGTGCGGCCGCGTCCAGCGCCGCTGCCCCGTTCTCCGCCGTCAGCACGCGGTAACCGGCGTTCTTCAGCATGCGCGCGACCAGCGGTCGGACCAGCAGGTCGTCTTCGCACAGCAACACGGTCTCCGTCCCCCCCGGCGCCGGGGCGCCGAGCCTGGCCGCGTCGGGGCGGGATTCGGGAACCCGATCCAGAGCGGGGAAGTAGATCCGAATCGTCGTGCCCGTACCCGACTCGCTCTCGATGGCGACGGACCCGCCGGATTGTTTCACGATGCCGTGGACGGTCGCCAGCCCCAGCCCGGTGCCCAGGCCCATCGCCTTGGTGGTAAAGAAGGGCTCGAACGCGTGCCTCAACGTTGCCTCGTCCATGCCGCTGCCAGTGTCCCGAACCTCGAGCAGAGCGTACGCGCCCGGCGACACGCCGGCGCGGGCGGCCGACGATGGGTCCGCAAGGTCGACGTTCCGCGTCGCCAGCGTGACCGTCCCACCGCCCGGCATCGCGTCTCGGGCGTTGACCACCAGATTCAGCAGGATCTGCTTGATCTGCCCGGAGTCGGCGCGGATCCCGCGCAGGTCCGGCGCTGCCTCGATCCGCAGGGTGACGCTCTCCGGGATGAGCCGCCGGAGCATCCGCTCCGAGCCGCGGATGACGTCGTTGAGGCTGATGGGGCGGGGCTGGGCCACCTGCTGGCGGCTGAACGCCAGCAGTTGCCGCACCACGTCCGCGGCCAGTTCGGCGCTCTCCCGGATTTCGCCCAGGCGGGCGAGAAGCACGTCGACGTCGGCGACGCGCGTCTGGGCCTCCACCCGGGCGAGGTCCACGTGGCCCAGAATGGTCGTCAACACGTTGTTGAAATCGTGGGCCACGCCTCCGACGAGCTGACCGACGGCCCGCACTTTCTCCGACTGGATCAGTTGCTCCTCCAGTTCGACCCGCCGCAACTCGGTGCGTTTGCGATCGGTGACGTCTTCGGCGATGGCGAGCCGGCGAACCGATCGGCCACGCGCGTCCTCGATCGGAATGAACCGCTGGCGGACCCAGACGATGCTGCCGTCGGGACGGATGAGGCGATACTCCACCTCGGCAGGCGAGCCGCCGTCAGCGAACCGGGCCGCGCCCCCCTCGATCATTTCGCGATCGTCCTGGTGAATGTCCCGTGTCCAGGCGCGTGGATCGGCGCGCAGGCGCTCGCGGGACTGCCCGAACAGCGACTCGAACGATGGACTGACGTAGACGACCGTTGCACGGCGCAGGTCCGTCAGCCAGAAGACCTGATCGCTGTGCTCGATGAGGCGCCGAAAGTTGAGTCCGGCCGCGCCAGAGGCGGCGCTTCGCGTTCGGCGGAGCAAGTCGCGAATCATCTCGAACATCGGTGCGTCCTCCGGGCATCCGCCCGCGGACCGGCCCGATTACCGCGTCGCGTGACGACGTGAGATGTCACAGCGACGCGAGCGTCGCTGGCGCCCATTATCACAGAACGCGCCCCGCAGGTCCACCTCCGTCACAGGTCGCGGCCGACCAGGCGCACGACGATGCCCTGAATCGAGAAGTCGGCCGTCGTATCCACCAGCACCGGCTGGGTGCGGGGATTGTCTCCCCGCAGGACGATGAGCCGATCGTCGCCGCGCCACTCGACCCACACGCGCTTCAGCGTCGGCTGGCCGTTGACCAGACACGCACAGATCCGGCCCGGCACGTGCTCAGGGTCCACGTCCGGGCGATAGTGGACCAGCACGATGTCGCCGGGTTTCAGCGTCGGCTCCATGCTGTCGAACTCGAGCCGCAGGCAATAGAAATCCGGCGACCACTGGTGCCGCAGCACGGGAAACATCTCGAGCTGCTCCTGCGACTCGGAGGGCGGACCGGCCGGGATCGTTCCAAAGAGCGGCAGCTCGCGCGTGTCCAGCCGCTGCGGCGCGTCGTGGTCGGCGCCGGCGCCGAGCAGCACGGCCTGTGGAACTTCCAGTGCCGTCGCCAGCGCATCGAGCATTCTCGTGGAAGGGAGCTTCTCGTCCCGCTCGATCTGCGACAGGAACCCCTGGTTGATGTTCGCCCGACGGGCCAGTTCCACCTGCGTCCAGCCCCGCTCGAGGCGCAGCCGGCGGAGCCGCCGGCCGAACGACTCTGCCGCCCGGTTGGCGATCCTGCGCAGGATGCGTCGATTCCCCGCCATCGGCGCCGTCATCCTATGTCGAGTACGTCGTCGGGCAATCGGCGGGCGCGTCCCTTCCCCGCCGGGAGTGACGCGTCCCCAGAGCCCCGCCTTTCAAGGCGGGCGGGCAATCTTCGCAGGGCACGACACGTCCCCGCAGCCCCGCCTTTCAAGGCGGGCGAGCAATCCTCGCAAGGCACGACACGTCCCCGCAGCCCCGCCTTTCAAGGCGGGCGGGCAATCTTCGCAAGGCACGACACGTCCCCGCAGCCCCGCCTTTCAAGGCGGGCGGGCAATCTTCGCAAGGCGTGGCACCTCCCCAGAGCCCCGCCTTTCAAGGCGGGCGGGCGATCTTCGCAAGGCGTGGCACCTCCCCAGAGCCCCGCCTTTCAAGGCGGGAGTTCTTCCCCCCCGACGTTCCGTCTCGTGAGCCGCCAGACGGAGGCGAGTGTCAACTTACGAACGCCTTTCGCCGGAGTCGCGCGTCAACTGCGGTTCAACTCCCGCCTTGAAAGGCGGGGCTCTGAGGGACGGTGGCGCGCTTGACCGGACCGGCGCCGCCGACGATAAGGGCGGCATCGACCGAACGTCGTTGCAGCGCTGTCAGAGGCGAAAGGACTGAGCGAATGATCACCGTCGGCATGAACTATGACATCATCCCGGGCAGGGAAGCCGAGTTCGAGCAGGTTTTCAGCAAGGTGCTCGGCGTCATGGGCAGAATGCCCGGCCACTCGCACACCGAACTCTACCGCAGCGTCGGCCGGCCCAACTGCTACCTGATCCACTCGGAATGGTCGGACCAGGCGGCCTTCGACGCCTTCATCGCCTCCGAGCAGTTCCGCAACGTGGCCGACTGGGGCAAGCGCGAGATCCTCGCCGGCCGTCCCAGGCACGAAATCTACGCCGCCGCCCGGCCGGCGTCCGCTCCGCCGCCCACCGGGGGGGGCAAGTGTCCGGTGGGGCATTGAGCACCGAGTTGAACGGCCAATCCGAGCCGCCAATCTGAACCGCCAATCCGAGCCGCGACCGTAAGGGAGCGGCGCTGACTACGGCGCATGGGGAAGATGCGCTGGAGGGATGCCGCGCGCGGAGGCCGCTTCCTGACCGGCGCGGCAAGGATTGGGTCGTTTCGTGGCGGGCGCGGCTCAGATCGGGCACACGAGCTTCCCCAGCCGTTCGGTCAGCTTGATGTTCTCGTCGTAGTCCACCGGGCAGTCGATCACCACCGGCCGTGTGGCGCGGAACGCCTGCTCCAGCGCCGGGCGCAGCTCTCCGGCGGACTCGATGCGGAAGGCGTCGCAGCCGAACGCGGCCGCCAGGGCCACGAAGTCCGGATTGCCGAAGTCGACGTGGGCGGGCCGGCCGTACTGGTTGATCTGCTTCCACTTGATCAGGCCGTAGCCGCCGTCCGACCAAATCATCGCCACCAGCGGGAGCTTGAGCCGCACGGCCGTCTCCAGTTCCTGCACGTTCATCAGGAATCCGCCGTCGCCGCTGATGCTCAGCACGCGGCGGTCCGGGTAAAGGAGCTTCGCCCCGATCGAGCCGGGCAGGGCGATGCCCATGCTGGCGAAGCCGTTGGAGATCAGGCAGGTGTTCGGCTCGACGCACGGATACATGCGGGCGATCCACATCTTGTGAGCGCCCACGTCGGAGATGAGGATGTCCTCGTCGCCCATCACCGCCCGCACGTCGTGCAGGATCCGCTGCGGCTTGAGCGGGAAGCCGTCGTCGCGGCCCATCGCGTCGAGTTCGTCGAGGATCGCGTGCCGCAGCGAATCCACCATGGGCGCGTCGTCGCGCGGCGTCACTTTCTCGCCGATCTCATCGAGCGTCAGGCCCAGATCGGCCTCGATGCCGCAGGCGAGCTGATAGTGCCGGTCGACCTCGGCCGGGCAGCGGTCGACGTGGATGATTCTCTTGTCCCGGTGGGGGTTCCACCGTTCGGGCGGATACTCGACCAGGTCGTAGCCCACCGCGATGACTACGTCCGCCCGCTCGAAACCACAGCTCACGTAGTCGTTGGCCTGCAAGCCGACCGCCAGCATCGAGCGCGGGTCGGTGTAGGGCAGCACGCCCTTGGCCATGAAGGTGTGGGCGCAGGGAATGTGGGTGCGTGCGACGAACCGCCGCAGCGCGTCCGACGCGCCGCCGCGGATGACGCCGTTGCCGCACAGCAGGATGGGAAAGCGGGCGCCGTTGATCACGTCGGCCGCCCGCTGCACCTGCCGGGCCAGCGGCTCGGGGTCTTTCGGCTGTTGCAGGATGAGCGGTTCGCCTTCGACCTGTTCCTCGGCCACGTCCTCGGGAAAGTCGATATGGGTGGCCCCGAACTTCTCCGTCTGGGCGACCTTGAATGCTTTGCGCACCACTTCGGCCACCACCCCGCCGTCGACGATCTGAGCGGTGTACTTGGTCATGGGGCGGAACAGGCCGACCAGGTCCATCGCCTGGTGCGATTCCTTGTGCAGCCGTTTGATCGACGTCTGGCCGGTGATCGCCACCAGCGGCACGCGGTCGAGGTTGGCGTCGGCGACGCCGGTGGCCAGATTCGTCGCCCCCGGCCCGAGCGTGGAAAGGCACGCCGACGCCCGCCCGGTCAGCCGCCCCTGTACGTCCGCCATGAAGGCCGCCCCCTGCTCGTGCCGCGTGGCGACGAACTTCAGGTCGGTGTCGAGCAGGGCGTCCATCACGTCCATGTTCTCCTCGCCGGGCACGCCGAAGATATACGGGACGCCTTCGTTGTGCAGACATTGGACGAACAGTTCCGAGGCTCTCACGGGTGTACGCTCCTTGATCCGGCCGGCCGGGGCAGGTCGTGCAACGACGGCTGTGGGATTATTCGTCGCCGCGGCGTGTTTGGCCAACCCGGCGTCAGTCGCTCGCGCCGCCCGGCGTGACGACGAGGGTCGGACCGCCCGCCTTGAAAGGCGGGGCTCGGGGGACAGGATGCGCGCTCGCGGTCGGACGCCTGGAATTGAAATCACGCCTACGCCGCGGTATTCCAACGACTCTATGTTCGACCCGAAGTTCATTCGCGAAAACGCTGACCGGGTGCGGCAGGCGGCCATCGACAAGCGAATCGCCTGCGACGTGGACCGCCTGCTGGCCGTGGACGCCCGCCGACGCGAGATCCAGGCCGAACTCGACCGGTTGCGAGCCGAAAGCCGCGAAGGCGGGGCGCTGCTGGGCCAACTGCGCAACCTCAAGTCCGGGTGGGTCCAGCGGGCGCGGGCCGAGGGCAAGTCGGAGGCGGATATCCGGGCCGAGGCCGACCGCGTCCAGACTGAACTGGCCGGGTTGAAGCCGCGCATCAAGGCGCTGGAGGAGGAGGATGCGAAGGTCCAGGCGGAGTTCGACGAGCTGATGCTGACCGTTCCACAGCCGCCCGACCCGGAGGTGCCGGTCGGCCGGGACGAGAGCGACAACGTCGAGCTGCGCCGCGTGGGCCAGCCGCGGACATTCGATTTCGAGCCCAAAGACCACGTGGCGCTGGGGCGGGACCTCGATATCATCGACATCGAAGGCGGCGTGAAGCTGGCCGGATCGCGCAACTACCTGCTCAAGGGCGACGGGGCGCTGCTGCACCAGGCCGTCCTGCGGCTGGCGCAGGAAATGATGGTCCAGCGCGGCTTCACGCCCATGACCGTTCCGGTGCTGGTGCGCGAGGAGGTGATGTACGGCACCGGTTACTTCCCCGGCGGGCGCGATCAGGCGTACCTGTGCGAGCGCGACGGCCTGTCGCTGGTGGGCACGGCCGAGGTGCCGCTGACGGCGTATCACAGCGACGAGATCATGGCGGAAGCCGATCTGCCGAAGAAGTTCGTCGCTGTCAGCACCTGCTTCCGCCGCGAGGCGGGCGCGGCCGGCAAGGACACCTACGGCCTGTACCGCATCCACCTCTTCGACAAGGTCGAGCAGGTCATCATCTGCCGCGCCGACGTCGAGGAGAGCAAGCGTTTCCACGCCGAGATTCTCCAAAACGCCGAAGACGTGTTGAAGGCGCTGGAACTGCCCTACCGCGTCGTCAACGTCTGCACCGGCGATCTGGGATTGGGCCAGGTGCAGAAGTTCGACATCGAAACGTGGATGCCCTCGCGCAAATCCTATGGCGAGACGCACTCGGCGTCACGCTTCTATGAGTTCCAGGCAAGGCGCCTGAAGATGCGCTACCGCGACGGCGCCAAGAAAATCCACTATTGCCACACGCTCAACAACACCGTGATCGCCTCCCCGCGCATCCTGATCCCGCTGCTGGAGTTGCACCAGAACGCGGACGGCAGCGTGAACGTCCCGGCGGCGCTGCGGCCGTATATGGGGGGGCGGGAGCGGATCGGGAGCCTTGGGTAGCCGGGGTGCGTGACAGGCTGGGCGGGGCGGCTTGTAGCGAGCCGCGTGGCTTCAGCCCGCGCGGAGCCAGCCATCGGGGCTCGCCTTCGCAGGGGGAGCGCTATCGCGAATGCCGCCAGGCTGGAGCCAGGCGGTCCCAGGGCCGCGCCCCATGTGTAGCGCACCCGGGCGGACTGGCGAACCGGGGTTGCGGGGTCGCTGTCTGGTTGATACACTATTGTGCGGGGTGTCAGCAGCTCGAGACGCACCGGGCGTTTGGAGCGCGATAAACAACGAAGACTGGGGGGCATTGAAGGGAGCAACACCGATGGACCGTTGCAGGTTCGCGGGGCTGGTTGCAGTGCTCTGCGCCGGGCCGGCCGCGGCAGACGAGATTCACGTCCCTCGGGACCAGCCGACCATACAGGCGGGGATCGACGCGGCGAATGATGGCGATGAGGTCGTCATCGCTGATGGAACGTACAGCGGTGATGGCAACCACGACATAACCTTCCGGGGTAAAGCGATCGTCGTGCAATCACGGAACGGCGCCGAGAACTGCATCGTTGACTGTCGCGGCGAAGGGAGGGGATTCGTCTTTTCTGACGGCGAACAACATTCATCAATTCTCCGGGGCCTCACGATCCGAAACGGACTTCTCACCGGATTGGGCCTGAACGATGGAGGAGGGGGGATTGCATGCTATCAAACAAGTCCCACAATCGACGGGTGCTGGATTCTAAGCAACGAAGCGGATGGTGAGGGCGGTGGTGGAATTTACTGTATTGGCAGCCGTGCGAACATTGTCAACTGCCAACTCAGGGAAAACCATGCACATGAGGATGGCGGTGGGGTTTATTTTGATGATTACAGCGATGCGATCTTGTCTCACTGTGTAGTTGTGGATAATCGGGCGGGAATTTATGGCGGCGGCGTGAGTTGCAATTGGGACAGCAGCCCAAGAATCGACTATACCCAGCTTGTTCGTAACGTAGCAGTCTCGAAGGGGGGAGGATTGCACGTCTATCACAGCAGACCCACCGTTGTCAACACACTAATTGTCGGCAATCAAGTCGCGGGATTCGGCGGAGGTATATGGGCCTTCTCAGGTGGGGATTTGGAGCTAGTAAACTGCTCGATAGCGTACAACGCGGCATCTGAGCGGGGAGGCGGTATATTCTCTGAAGGCAGCAACCCAAGACTAATAAACGCAATACTATGGGCTGACAGTCCGTCCGAGATTGCTTTAGAAGCTGGCAATATCTTGGTTGAGTACTCGGCGGTTCAAGGCGGCTATCCTGGCGAGGGCAACATCGATGCCGAGCCGCGTTTCGTCGATCCTGAAAGCGGCGACTTCCGGCTCGCTGAAGGCTCGCCCTGCATCGACGCGGCCGACAACACCGCCGTGCCGGAGGGCATCGAGACCGACTTGGACGGCAACCCCCGCTTCGTGGACGACCTCGACACGGTGGACACGGGCAAGCCCGGCCGCGGCCACGACCAGATCGTGGACATGGGTTCTTACGAGTTTCAGCCACGCTGCGACGTCGAGGTCTGCCAGCTCACGCTCAAGTACAAGGCGAAATTCCAGGGGCTTCGCGCGCAGGCCAGGCTGTGCAGTGCAAACGGCGAACCGAAAGGCCCGGGCTGGCGCGTCTGCTTCCAATTACTGACGCTTGAGGGCGAACCGGTCGCGGAACAGTGCAAGGCCACTCGACGCAACGGCAGAGCGACGGTCAGGTTCGCCGATCTGACCTGTGGTAAGATCTACCGCGTGTGCGTCGCTAGCATTCAGTCGCCGGAGGGCGAAGACTGCACGCCGCTGGAACCGACTTGCGAGCGGCAGATCATCGGGTGCGTGGGCCCGTAGCGAGGCCGATTAACCCGGCACGCCGCGGGTTGCCGCGATACGTCCGTCCGCCCAGGCAGGCGGGACGGTAGAGCTGTTCACTGGACGCGCCGCCCGGATGACAGCACGAACCGAACGAAACGCCGCCCCGAACGCCGCGCCCAGCGAACCTGTGGGTGCAGCCGAAGGCCACGTTCCCGGGGTCGGCTGACGGCACCATCGATCCGCGGCGCAGCGAACCCTATGCTTTCCCTGTCATGGCAAGCTTGACTATTCCTGTCACGGTCGCGCAGCTCGTCGAGCTTGCGCGGCAACTTTCGCCCGAGGAGCGCCGCGCGCTGCTGGACACGCTGCTCGTCGATCGGTTCGAGGCCACGCTGTCCGAGTGCGATCGACGGCGCCGCCCGCTGGCTGACTTGACGGACGACGAGATCCAGGCCGAAGTGGACGCGGTCCGGCAGCAGCGGCGACTGGAACGCCACCGTGCGCCCGGTGGTTGACACCAATCAGGATCATCCCCTGCGATAACCCCCATGCAGGGAGGGGGGAGCGTAGCGTCGGACCCAGCGCCACGTTGATGGACCGTTGATGGACGCCTCTGGCCAGCACGGCCTGCTCCAAATAATCCTGCATCCGCCGCGAACTCCCCACGGAAGGAGGAATCGCCATGCGATCCGTCGCGCTCGCCTACATCCTGTGGATCCCGCCGATGGGTCTGCTCGGGCTGCACCGGTTCTACTGCGGGCGGGTGTGGACGGGGGTCCTCTGGCTTGTGACCGGCGGCTGTTTCCTGATCGGCTGGATAGTGGATGCCTTTATCCTGCCGGGCATGGTGCGGACGACCAACCTGGAGCGACGCGTCGAGGTACACGAGCAGCGGCTGGCCGGTATGCCGCCCGGGGCCTTGCCGGCGGCGGAAGGCCATCGCGTGATCTACTGCACCCGCTGCGGCTCGGCGATGCAGGTTCCCGTGGGAAGCGGAGGACGGCGATTCCACTGCCCTTCCTGCCACACGGTGATCGCCGCCCCCGCCTGACACCCCCGATCGTGACGACCGGACCGGGGTTGAGGACCGGCCGCCGCCGGGCGACACTCGCCGAGTGGGAAAAGTGCGACCGAGTGACGTTCCCGGCCTGTGGCTCAAGGGCGATCGGGCATTCCGCCGTATTCTGGGGAATGGGCGGCGGGCGTCGGACGCGCGCCTTACGGTGCTTATCGAGGACAATGGCTCGTCTCGATCGCGGCTGGGGATCCGCGTCGGGCGTCAGGTGGGAAAGGCGGTGTTCCGAACGCGGGTGCGCCGGCGGCTGCGCGAGGCATTCCGGCGGAATCTGGATCGAATCCCCGCCGGCATAGACATCGTCTGCATCGTCCGCCCCGGCTGGAACTGTGCTTACGCGGACCTGGCGGCATCCCTGATCTCGCTGACCGTCAAGGCAGCACGCCGATCGCGCCGAATGCCCCGTCCGTACAGACCTCGATGAGATTCGGGTAGACCTCGACGAGCCGGCCGAAGTCCGGGTGCTCCACCACCGCCACCACCGCATACGTGCCGTCGGGGATGCCGACGAGGCGAGAGGGTTGAATCGCGGTCTGCTGCACCACGCCGGGGCTTTCCACCGTCTCGTGAAGGAGGTAGTGCAGTCCTTCCGCTCCCAGCGGATCACCCCTGAAGCCGTCCCCATCGCGCACCAACCAGAAGGCCACCGGCGCCATCACGCTGCCGCCGGTAAGAAAGCCTCCGCCGTACCATTCGATCGTCAGACTTCGCTCCAGCGGCGGTTCGTTGGGTCCGCGCGGCTCATCGCAGCCCATGCCCGCGTGGTCCACGTGGAGGATTCGCAACTCCTGGCGAATCCACACGCCGGCGGCGACGAAGGCGGTAGCGATCAGGCCGGTGTCGTCGGTGAGGGATGCTTCCACGTCGAACCAGCGGACCGGATGATCGTTAGGCAACCCCAGCACCGCGGTGTCGACCTCCACCGAGACGACATCGTGGACGTCCGCAGGGATGCGGGCGGCGTAGACCGCGATCCGGGAGCGGTCGTTCGCCATCGTCACCATCAGATCGCCGGCGGGAGCATTCGCGACGACAATGTCCAGGTGAAAAACATCGCCGGCGCGCAGGGCCAGCGGCGGAGCGAGCCGCTCGATGGACAGCGAGGGCGTCGGACCTGGCGCTCCCGGGATGACGCCGATGCGAACCAGGCCGGGAGCGAAGGATATCGCCGTGGCGGCCCCATCGGTGATCCGGCCGGCCGCGCGGTACTGGCCGGGCGAAAGGTGGTTCGGGATCGTCAGGGCGAAGCGATCGCCGGGGCCATCGGGATCCTCAGGGATGGACGATGCGACGACGACCTCATCTCCGTCCAGGTCGCCCCCCTGGAGGTCCGGATCGAGCATGAGCGTGATGACGGCATTGTCGTTCCTGTCGGCGTCGGTCCACGACAACATGAGAGATTCGCCCCGCCGCGTCTCTATCGTCCCCGACGGCTCGACGATCGACAAACTGGGCAGATCGTTCAACGGCTCCGCCAGGATCTCCACGGCACCCTGAACGCGCGACGTGCCGGACAGCTCGCCGTCGCTGATGTGCGCCACCAGGTCGTACACGCCGGGGAGCGCTCCCAGCAGCGCCAGTTCAGCCGATTCCGACGACGGATCGTCGGGATCCTCCCAGTAGATCGTCGGGAACTCATACACCAGGCGATCGCCACCCAGGCGGGTCTGTTCGAGGCGGAAGCGGATCGAAGCGTTGTCGTCGTCGTCGGAGTCCTCCCACGCGACGAACAGAGCGGACGGCACAGCGTGGCGGGAAGGTTCGGTGGGCTGTACGATCCGAATGATGGGCGCGTCATTCAGCTCGTCCATCACCACCAGTATCCGCCCGGGCGCCACCGACTGAGCCGCCCGGTTCTCGTTGGCGATCTCGGCGATGACCAGATACTCGCCCGGCGGCACGCCCTGAACGAGAATCTCCGTCTGATCGTTCAACCCGTCGCCGCGCTCGGCCAGAGGCGAAGAAACGGCGAACGCCTTGCGGTCGCCCTCCACGGCTACAAAACTGATGACGATGTTCGCGGGGGTCGGGCTGAAATCGGTCCAGCGCACCACCAGCGGCGACCCCAGGGGCAGCGTCACGTCTCGGGCCGGTTCGAGTAGCTCGATCGAAGGGGGTACGTCGCTTTCGTGATCGGGATCAGGGGAGGATCCACTGCCGCCGAACGGGTCCGGCTCATCGACGCCGGAATCACCGCCGTCGCCCTCCACCAGTTCGATCACAAACAGCGCCGGGCGCTCCAGGTCGAAGTCGATGCCGCGCGCCAGCGTCACCGGCGAGAAGCTGAGGCTGCCGTCCGAAACGCCACGGAGCGTGATCTCGTCGGACTCGCCCGGTCCGTGGATCACGGACTCCGACTCAGGCTGAACGGTGACGAAGCTGACGTTGACCGTGATTCCGCCGCGGGTGAACAGCGCGACCACGTCCACGGCCGCTTCGTTCGGGTTGCGGACCACTACGGACACCCGGACGTCCGGTACGGCGTTCTCCCCGTCATTCTCCGGCCCGCTCCCGTCGTCCGGCGTGACATCATCGACGGACTGAGGATCGTCGCCGGGCACTTCCGCGACGGGGTCCGTTCCCAGGACGTCATCGACGGAATCCGGTTCGACAGCGGAACCCGCGCGCGGGTCGACGCCCCCACAGCCGACGAGTGCGATTGCGCTGCAAGCCACCCCCGCAATCCAGCACATCCGCGCGAGTTCGATGGGTCGCATGGACATCAACCACCTCCGAGACTCGCGTTCGGCGATCTAACTGATTGTCTCTTATGGCCTTAGAGCCGGCGGTCGCTCGGCCACCCTCCGGGCGGTGACGGCCCGGCGCGATTCGGCGCCGGCCGCACGGGGCCATAGTCACCGTCTATTATAGCAGGGTACCAGGTGTCCCGGTCAGCGTCAATGGTTTATCGGTGGCGCGGCTGTACCCGGTGATGCGTCCACAAATCTCAATCGCGCTCGCGTGCGGCGGCTGTCACTTTTCCGCTCCGCTCGCCGCTTGCCACGGCGCTGGACCTCTGCTATGCTACCTATAGCCATACCCCGCTTTTGTTCGGTAGCCAGAGCTTCTCTTGCGCCCCGGCACATTCACGATCTGGGAGTCGAAGTTGGATCCCCCGTCGAATCGCGCGACGGACCGTACGCCGGTCTCCTGACATGCGGCGTTTGGTCATGGAACTCGTCAGGATGGGAGCAGAAGGAATGCCAGCAGCACGAATTGCACGATCGATCGGGTGGAGTCTGTGCCTCCTGGCGGCGTGGGGCATGGCCGAACGTGGATGGGCTTCGCCCAGCGCCGCGGCTGACGTGGCCCCGGACGGTCCGCAGCGCCTGGCGCCTGCCCGTGGTTTCGAGCCGGCTGCGGAGCAGCGGGAACGTGTCCCGCCGCCACCCGGTCCGTTGAGGTCGCTTTCTGGACGCCTCTTTTTCAGCGTGGATAAGGACGTCAACAACCAGCAGGGCTTGCGTGAACTCCGGGCGTCCACCGGCGAGGCGCGGTTGGTCGGCCAGAACGGCTCGGGCGGATTGAACGTAGGGCTGTGCCCCAGCGACGACTTGAGCATTCTGTATGGCTCACAGCCCCTGGGGCTGCTGCGAATCAAGGTAAACGGAAGCGGGTACTCGAGTGTGGGCGGCGTCGGAACGGAAGGACTGGCCTTCGACGGCGAAACGCTCTACGGGGCGTTCAACAGCACCTTCTTCACCGTGGACCCGCTCACGGGTCAGCCGCGCCTGTTCCTGCCGCCACCCGGCGGCGACGCCGAGGGCCTGGCTTACAGCCCGGAGGGGCACGCGGTCTACGGCCTTCTGGCGGGCAGCGGCACCCTCAAGAAGTTCGATATCGACCTGAGCGAATGGTCGACGGTGGGCAGCACGGGTATCGCGTTTGACAACCACGGCCTGGCCTATGATCCGGGGACCGGCGCGCTGTACGCCAAGCGGCAAAACGACGTCAACCTGTACCGCATCGATCCAGCCGACGCTTCGACGGAAGTCGTCGGCTCGACGGGCCTGACGGCCGGTGGCGGACTGGCGTTCCTGCCGGACGTGGGCACTTGCCACTATGTTTTCAAGAAGGTCAAGGCCAAGAGGAAGTGCAAGCACTGCCCGGAGGTCCGCACCGAGTACGACCATCCGCAGTCTCCGTGCGGCGATCTCGACGAGTGCAGCAAGCGGTTCAGGGCGACCTGGGACTGCCTCGAGGGTGCGAAGGGCACGTGCAAGATCTTCGGCAAGCGGACGGCGTGCGAATCCTGGTAACGCCGGGACACACGACCGGAACGACTGAATGAAGTGGGCGGCGCTCCGGTGAGGGCCGCCCTTTCCATGCGCCAGACGGCGGCGGTCGAGCGTTTCGCACGGTCGGCGGGAACGGCCTTCAGAACGGTGGGATGGAGGTCGCGAACATCCAGCGGCCGAGAGGAGCGTTCGCCGGGTGGAGCATCGGAGATCTGGAGCGTCCGCGCGGGCTGAATCCGCGCGGCTCGCAAAAAGAAGCTCGGCCCAGGCTGTGGCGCACCCGTCGTCGGCACCTCGGACCCGGGGTGTTGAGCGGGGCCGGCCCATCGGATACACTGCCCGGCGGAGCGGGCGGCGCCCCCGGGACGGCGCCTCCGCTTCGCGTCAGCATTTCAGAGCGTGTATTTGCCATGATTGACTGCCCGCTACGTAACGCGGTCGCCCGTGCGCCGGCATCCTGACGACGCGCGCGCGGTACGGCGGATTCGTCAGGAGGCTGGAGGAGATGCGATGCCAGTGACACGAAACGAACGACGGATCGGGTGGGCCCTTGCGGCCTTGACCTTCTGCTGCGCGGTCGGCGTGGCTTCCGCGGGCAATGCCTTGACCCCCGCCGACTCCGACCAGGAGTGGACCTTGTCCAGCGATGGTGAGCGGGTGGCCGTTCCGTTCCCGGCGCTTCGCATACCGCCGCCGCGCGATCCGCGCCAGGCGGCCGCCGGCCGCCTGTTCTTCAGCCAGGACAGCAACGCCAACGGGCTGTACGAACTCGATCCGCAGACCGGCCAGGCGACCCACCTCGGCCAGAGCGGAGTGACGTCGCTGACGGTGGGCCTGTGCCCCAGCGACGACCCGAACGTGCTCTACGGCTCGAAGTGGTCGACGCTGCTGCACATCAAGGCGGACGGCAGCGGGTTCACCGACCGCGGCGGCGTGGGCACGGAGGGTCTGGCTTTCGATGGCGAAACGCTCTACGGCGCCATCAACGGCCAGTTCTTCACCATGGACCGCAACACCGGCGCCCGGCTGGCCACGCTGGCGGCCCCAGGGGGCGATGCGGAAGGGCTGGCCTACTGCCCGCGCGGGCACGTCATCTACGGCCTGCTGACCGGCGGGTCGCTGCGTAAGTACGACATCGCGACCAACACGTGGTCGACGGTCGGCAGCACCGGAGTCAGCGTCGACAATCACGGTCTGGCGTACGACGCGGGCGCCCACGTCCTTTACGCCAAGAGCCAGAACGACGTGAATCTCTATCGCGTCGACCCTGACGATGCTTCGACTGAGGTGATCGGCTCCACCGGAATCACCGGTGGCGGCGGGTTGGCCTTCGTCGGAGGCGGCGCCACCTGCGTCTACACCCTCAAGAAGTCCAAGAGCAAGCGCGGCTGCGACACCTGCCCGCAGGTCGGCAGCGACTTCCGCACCGAGACGGCGTGCGAGGACGTCCAGGACTGCGACAAGAGGCTCAAGACGACCATCGCCTGCCCGGAGGGGCAGGGGGTGTGCAAGCTCAAGGGCAAACGATCGTCGTGCGGATGATCGCAGCGGTTCCATTGTGCCACGCCGCGTGGATGGCGCGATGACCCCGTGACTTCGTTCGGCGACCCCTGCCAGGGGGTCGCCTTCTTCATGCGCCGGGCGTGCCGCCCTCACCCGTTGCCAACCGCCGTCGCCGGGCGTACAAGGGCACGCTTTCCCCCCAGGCGTGATGGAGTTTCGGCGGTGACGATTGCCTACAACAGACGGACGCACAGGTGCGGTCAACTTCGGCTCAGCAACGTGGGCGAATCCGTGATCCTGGCCGGATGGGTGCAGAAGTACCGCGACCACGGCGGCATGGTCTTCATCGACCTGCGCGACTACACCGGCGTCACCCAGATCCGCTTCAACCCGGAGACGGACCCGAAGGCGCACACCATCGCCCGTTCCCTGCGCACCGAGGACGTCATCGCGGTCGCCGGGGAGGTGGCGCCGCGGGGCGAAAACGTCAACCCCAAGCTGCCCACGGGCGAAATCGAGGTGCTGGGCCACCAGTGCGACCTGCTCAGCAAGGCGGACACGACGCCGTTCGAGGTGGCGGACCATATCGAGGCCAACGAAGACCTGCGGCTGAAGTACCGCTACGTCGACCTGCGTCGGCCGGTGATGCAGAAGGTCTTCCGCACCCGCCACAGGATCGGCAAGGCGATCCGCGACTACTTCGACGAGAACGGCTTCGTCGAGATCGAGACGCCGTTTCTCACCAAATCCACGCCGGAGGGCGCCCGCGACTATCTCGTCCCTTCCCGCGTCAAGCGCGGCACGTTCTACGCCCTGCCGCAGTCGCCGCAGATCTTCAAGCAGCTCTTCATGATCGCCGGCTTCGACCGCTACGCCCAGATCGTCCGCTGCTTCCGCGACGAAGACCTTCGCGCCGACCGCCAGCCGGAGTTCACCCAGCTCGACATGGAGATGTCGTTCGTCCAGATGGAGGACGTGATGACGGTGGTCGAGGGGTGCGTGCAGCGCATCTTCAAGGCGGCGCTGGACATCGACGTGCCCGTGCCCTTCCCGCGGATCAGCGAAGGGGAGGCGATGGAGCGTTTCGGCATCGACCGGCCGGACACGCGCTTCGGCCTGGAATTGCAGGACGTGACCGACATCGCCCGCCGCTGCGATTTCCGCGTCTTTTCGGAGGCGCTGGCGGCCGGCGGGGTGGTCAAGTGCATCGTGGCCAGGGGCGGCGAGCTGACCCGCAAGATCACCGACGGGCTCACCGAGGAGATCAAGGGCATCGGCGGCGCGGGCCTGCCGGTCACCAAGGTGATCCAGGGCGCCGGCGGCCCGGAGTTCTCCACCGGCATCGCCAAGTTCATTCAGCCCGTCTTCGCGGAGTTGTGCGCCAAAGTGGGCACCCAAGTCGGCGATACGATCTTCTTCATGCCCGGCAGGTTCGCGCACGTCTGCAAGTACCTGCATTACGTGCGCACGCGGCTGGCGCAGATCATGGAGCTGATCCCGCCGAACCGGTGGAACCTGCTGTGGGTGGTGGATTTTCCGCTGTTCGTCTGGGACGAGGAGGCGAACCGCTGGTTCAGCACCCATCATCCGTTCACGGCGCCCAAGGACGAAGACTTGCAGTATTTGGAGTCCGACCCGGGCCGGGTCCGGAGCAAGGCATACGACCTGGTCCTCAACGGCACCGAGATGGCCGGCGGCAGCATCCGGATCCATCGCCGCGACGTGCAGGCACGGGTGTTCAGGGTGCTGGGCATCAGCGATGAAGAGGCCCACCTGCGGTTCGAGTTCCTGATGGACGCCCTTCGCTTCGGCGCCCCGCCGCACGGCGGCATCGCCTTCGGCTTCGACCGCTGGACCATGCTGCTGACCGGGCAGGAGTCGCTGCGGGACGTGGTGGCCTTCCCGAAAACGCAGCGGGCGGTCTGTCCGCTCACCGGCGCCCCGGCCCCCGTGGGCCAGGACCAGCTTGACGAACTCCAGTTGCTGATCAAGGCAAACGCGGATGGCTGACGATCCGCAGATCACCATCGACGACGAATGGGGGGCACGGCAAAGAGTCCGCATGGTCGAGGAGCAGCTCCGTGCCCGCGGCATCAGCGACGCTCGGGTGCTGGCGGCGATGGGAGCGGTGCCGCGCGAACGGTTCGTCCCCGCGTCCACCAGGTTCCAAGCCTATGACGACGGCGCGCTGGCGGTGGGCGAAGGCCAGACGATCAGCCAGCCGTACATCGTCGGCTACATGACAGCCGAGCTGGACGTGGGAGCGGAACACCGCGTGCTGGAGGTGGGCACAGGGACCGGTTATCAGACGGCCGTGCTCGCCCGTCTGGCCACGCGCGTCTACACCGTGGAGCGACTGCCGCGGCTGGCGCAGGCGGCGGCCGAGACCCTCGCCGCACTGGGCGTCGCCAACGTGGTCACGCGCGTCGGCGACGGCAGCCTGGGCTGGCCGGAGGAAGCGCCGTTCGACCGGATCATCGTCACGGCCGGGGCGCCTGGCGTCCCGCAGACGCTCCTGAACCAACTGACCGATGGGGGCATTCTGGTGGCCCCAGTAGGCGAACTCTCGTCCCAGCGGCTGGTGCGGGTCGTCCGGCGCGGACGCACCTTTCACGAGCGCCCGGGCATCGGCTGCCGTTTCGTGAAGCTGATCGGCGGGGAGGGATGGAATGAAAACGGCAGTTAGGTCCGCGCAGCTTCGACATCGGACGTCGTAGGGGGGGGCCTTGACCAGCGCTCGGTGCTTGGTCAGGTGGGGAACGGCCGGTAGAAACGCCGCCGGCGGCGCCGGCGCAGGAGTCGATGAGAATGAAAGCTAAAGCGGTGAACGCGGCTAAGCCGAAGCCCGTCGACGAATTGACGGAGGCCGAACTCGACGAGATGTCTGCCGAATTCGACCGCGAGTTCGTCGCGGACACATTCCGCCCCTTGACTGCCGAGGAAGCTGAGGAGTGGAAGCGCGTCAAACGGAAGCGCGGGCGGCCGCGCGTCGGCGCGGGATCGCGGGCCATCTCTGTGACTGTCGAGATCTCGCTCCTCGAGCGGATCGACCGCATCGTAAAGCTCCGCAAGACCACACGGGCCAAACTCATCAGTCGCGGACTTCAGGCCGTCTTGAAGGAAGAAGAAGCAGCGACTCCATGAGATCGCCGCACCGGCTGGCACGGCGATTGCTGGCGAATGGGTGAGCGGGTTGCGGCCGGCGAGCCCGCTCGCGTGGGGCCTCGGCGCGACGCGCGGGGACGCCCGCGCTTCCGGGAATCGTGCCCATTGCCGTGCATCGGTGCGGATGCTAGCCTCCGGGTCGTCCCGCCGAGGTGATCTGCCGGAGAAACCGAAGGGACCGACGCGCCGGATCCTGCGATCGCAGCGCCAGCCCCAGCACAGGGAGTTCCATAGATGACCCACCGTACGCGTTCGACCGCCGGAAGTCCGGCCCTGCTGATTCCCGTCCTCGCGCTGACGGCCTCCGCGCTCGCGGGCGACACGCTGAAACCGGCCCGGGGCGAAGAGAAAATTCTGGCCGATATCCGCCAGATCACGTTCGCCGACATGGGTCTGCACAAGGCGGGCGAAGCCTATTTCTCGCTCGACGGAAAGCGCATCTGTTTCCAGGCCGTCCCAGAGGGACAGACCGAGTACCAGATCTACGTGATGAACCTCGACGGCACCGGCCTGGAAATGGTCTCGACGGGCGAGGGCGCGACCACGTGCGCCTACTTTCACCCCGACGGAACGAAGATGCTGTTTGCCTCGAACCATCACGATCAGCGTCCGGCGGTGACCCCGGAGGAGATCAGGAAGGCGGCGGAAGAGAAAGCGGGCAAACGCAACTACTCCTGGTCGTTCTTCCCCGGCATGGACCTCTATGAGTACACGTTCGCGACGAAAACACTGCGGCGGCTGACCGACGCCGACGGCTACGACGCCGAGGGGAGCTATTCGCCCGACGGCAAGTCGATCGTGTTCACGTCGATGCGCGACGGCGACCAGGAGATCTACATCTGCGACGCCGACGGCAAGAAACCGCGCCGGGTCACGCGGGTGCCGGGCTACGACGGCGGCCCCTTCTTCAGCCCGGACGGCAAACAGATCGTCTACCGGTCCGACCGCACCGGCGACGGGAACATGCAGATCTACATCAACACGCTGGACGGATACAACGAGCGCTGCCTCACCAGCGGCGACCTGCTGCACTGGTGCCCCTTCTGGCATCCGAGCGGCAAGTCGCTGATCTACACTCATGCGGTACACGGCGGCGGACCGCCGAACTACGACCTCTACATGCTCTCGGCGGACGGAAAGCGGACGGCCCGCGTCACCTTCGACCCGCTCTTCGACGGCCTGCCGGTGTTCTCACCGGATGGCAAGAAACTCATGTGGACCTCCAAGCGCGGCGACCTGCCGCAGGCGCAGGTCTTCATCGCGGACTTCACGCTGCCGGAGGGGTTTTGAGGAATAACGAATGGCGAATAGCGAATAAAGAGAGAAGGTCGAAGGTCGAAGGTCGAAGGTTGAAGGTCGAAGGTTGAAGGTTGAAGGTCGAATGCACGAACCGCTGCGGCGGGTGTCTTCATTCGTTATTCGCTATTCGTTATTCGACATTCCTGCCGATTCACAACTGAAACGGAATGCGTCGTCGAGGTCGACGGGCAGCACCAGCGTCTGCAAACGCAACGCCGCCGCGTCGATGCACAGCGCCTCCCGCGCGACGGCGCTTTCGACGTAACCTGAGGCGTACTCCGCGTTGAACACCGGCTTGCCGGCGTCGATAAACGGCCGGAGCGCCTCGCATTCGGCATACTCGAAGCACTGCTCGTTGACGCTGAAGTCGAAGTAGTCGACCAGTTGCTCGACCTGATCGAGATCGTTCTTCAGCCCGACCGCCAGGCCGCGCTGGTGGGCGGCGTTGGCGATGAACCGGTTGTATGCGAGCTGGTCGCGCGCTGTCAGGTCGAAGCCGCTGTCGTTGGCGTAGGCGTCCACGTTGTCCGGCTCGACGCCGTCGCAGCCGCGCGCGGCCGCAAGGTCCAGCCGGGCGAGCATGATACGATGGACGTGGGCCGATCGGATGTCGAGCCACCGCTCGTCGGGGAAGTCACCCAGCGGCTCGCCCAGAGCGGGCGGGTCGAACTCGCCCGCATCGTCGCGGAAGTCCTCGTACGTCCCGGCCGAGAAGTAACAGATCACCGCCCGCCCGTCGGTGTGCAGTTTCTCGATCACTTCGTCCGGCGCGTCGAACAGGTCGACGTCGTACACGTCCACGTCGTAGTCCGTGTTGATGCCCCCGTCGGCGTCGGGCTGAAGCTGCCACTGCCAGCTCGCGTCGCCGCCCGGCCGGTACCAGTCGCCGTCGGTGACGGGCGGCACGTCGGGATCGAGGGGAGTGCCGGATGACGCATTGTCGTTGTCGGTGCCGCCGGCCGTGCATCCTGCAATCAGAGCGAACACCACAGCGCACACGAGTGGTAAGAGTCTTCTGGCGAGCTGACCCGTCATTGCAGGACCGTCGCTGTTTCGCGACTCCATGGCGTGCGCGACGGCCGTTCGTCCTTCCGGGCCGCCGGCCCTACCCATTCCTTGAAATCGCTCAGATCTTATCGTCAAGACGGTAGTGACTCCCGGCAAAGAGGATCCCCATGCGTGCGATCCGTTTCGCCTGCGGCGATCCGGCGCTCGCAAGGCTTGAAGTCCGTGCCGATAGGCGTCCTCCAAGCCTGCCGTCTGCACAACGTCCTGTCGGAAACTCATAGCTCGAACAGGCTGGGTTGGCGTGCCACGGCATTGGACACAGCTTCGTTCGCGCGCTCGCTGAAGTCCAGCAGCCCCCCCCAGGTGGACTCTGAAGCATCCAGGGAGGACGGATCCAGTTCCGTGATGTCATGCACGATTCCGCCGTCTGCATCGAAGAAATACACTCTGCACTCCTTGTCCATCGCGCTGGTGACGACCCGCGTCAGGCCGGCGGTTCTCGGCACGTCGAAGACTCTAAGCAACTGCTCAGGGCTGCCCCCCGCCTCGCGCAAGACACGCAGCACCCACACGAGATCGAGGATTTGAGGAGAGTGGGTTGAGATGCACACGCGGTAGCCGCGCTCGAGCAGTTCGAGCACGAGGAGCAGGACGATCGAGATTGCCCG
This sequence comes from Phycisphaerales bacterium, assembly GCA_003597935.1. Classification (GTDB taxonomy): domain Bacteria; phylum Planctomycetota; class Phycisphaerae; order UBA1845; family UBA1845; genus SURF-32. The sequence goes on from QZJT01000079.1 coordinate 49,790, forward strand.
CGGATGCAAGCCCGCCTCCGGTTCCTCGATGACCACCCAGTCGATGTTCGCCCGTCGCGAGACCTTGGCCGGGGGCATCAGCCAGTAGAGTCCCAACAGCAGCGGCACGAATTCGCGTTGACCGGCCGACCACACCATGTAGGGAAGCAGATCCCGACCGTCCTCCAGACCCAGGACGAGCCGTTTCTGTGACCGGACCGAGTCGACGGTCAAGCGGAAGGGGCCGAACACGGCACGTTCGAGAAGCTTGCGGTACTCCGCCTTGAGGCGGTTGGATTTGGGAAAGACGGCATCGCCGCGCCCCAATTCCTGCTCCATCAGCAGCCGCAGCTTCTCACTGAACGCCCGCACGGCGAATGGATCGCCGGCGGAGAAGTCGCTAAAAGGGCGCGGCCAGCCGTCGCGCAGCGTCAACACTCGCTGGGCGGGGACGAGGAACAGGGACTCCGTCTTGTCGCGACCCATCCGCGCGGTTTTCTGCTTGGCGTTCCAGACGTAGTTGTTCCACTTCACTTCGCTCGACCCCTCCCGCCACACCGATCGCATGCCCTCGCCGAAGTACAAGTCAAGGAACTTCGATAGCTGCCTGGACCAGTCAAGGCCGTACCGCGCGAGCTGGGCCTGAATCTGCCCGGTGTCAAGAACCAGCTTCAGCCACTGAAGAGCGATGCTCTTGCCGCCGGCCTGCGGACCGACCAGAACGGTGAGGTCGCCAAACGTCAGGTCGGCCTTGCGAATCTGGCCCATGTGGCGGATTGTCAGGCGATACGGCATGGACAGGATCTCTTGCTACTCTCGGGCGGTCTTGGCGTCGCGGCCGCGCGACGGTGATTCCGACCGCGAAGTCTAGCCGAAGAGCAGATGCCTTTCACGACCGGGTGATTGGCGGGAGCGCGAGAGGCGAAGCGCCATCGTTCCGCCGTGGTGGTCCGGACGCGCCGTCAGACGCGACGTTGTCCCCTCTCCCACCCGGCAGTAGACTCCTCGACGATTTGAGAAGCGTTTCGGCCTCCTGTCGGCGTTGACCGGCCGCCGCAATGACGAAGCGCTTCGGCGATGCGGCATGAGCGAGTTCAACACCAACCTGTGGGCGCCGTGGCGGATGGACTACATCCGGTCGCTGTCGGCGGAGGCGGCCGAGTCGGGCTGCTTCCTGTGCCGCTATGCGTCCACGCCGGAAGACGACGCCGCCAACCACGTCGTCTGGCGCGGCGCGGACTGCCTGGTGGTGATGAACCGGTTTCCGTACACCAACGGGCATCTGATGGTGGCGCCGACGTGTCACGTCGGCGAACTGGCCGACGTACCGGACGACGTCTACGCCCGGATGTCCGACGCGGTGCGCAAGTCGGTGACGCTGCTGAAGCTGACGGTCAGCGCCCAGGGGTTCAACATCGGCTACAACCTCGGCCTGTGTGCCGGGGCGGGTCTGCCGGATCACGTACACGCCCACGTCGTGCCGCGCTGGAACGGCGATACGAACTACATGGCGGTGCTGGGCAAGGTTCGAGTCGTGCCGGACGCACTGGACGCGCTCTACGTCGAGCTGCGCACCAACGCGGCCGTGGCCGGGCTGGGAGAGTGAGATTGAGTGGATGGCCGGATCAGAGCCCCGGCATTCATGCCGGGCGGACACCGCTTGAAAACCGGCGCCCCACCCGGAGCCCTGGCTTTCAAGCCGGGCGGACACCGGTTGAGAACCGGCGCCCCACCCGGAGCCCTGGCTTTCAAGCCGGGCGGACACCGCTTGAAAACCGGCGCCCCACCCGGAGCCCTGGCTTTCAAGCCGGGCGGACACCGCTTGAAAACCGGCGCCCCACCCGGAGCCCCGGCATTCATGCCGGGCGGACACCGCTTGAGAACCGGCGCCACAGTCACGCTTCCGTCGGATGGAACCGAACATGAAGCACCAGCTCAGGTCCAACGTTGATCGCGTGATGGAGCGCATCCACGCTGCCTGCGACCGTGCCGGCCGGCGGCGCGATCAGGTCCGCGTCGTCATTGTCACCAAGTACGTCGCACTGGACGTGATCCGCTCACTGCTCGAAATGGGCTGGCGCGACCTGGGCGAGAGCCGTCCGCAGGAACTCTGCCGTCGCGCCGCCGCGACCCGCGAATGGGTCGAGCGACAGATCCACAACCCCGCCAACACGCTGACGCTCGACGATCTGCCCCGCTGGCACCTGGTCGGCCACCTGCAACGCAACAAGGTCAAGCCGGTCCTGAAGTGGGCCCACGTCATCCACTCGGTGGACACGCTGCGGCTGGCGGAGGAGATCAACGCCCAGTCGGTCGAGGCCGCGGTCACGACGGACGTGCTGCTGGAGGTCAACGTTGCCGGCGAAGCCCACAAGCACGGCGTGGCGGTGGCCGCGGCCGTCCACCTGGCGGAGATGATCGCCACCCTGAAGCGCGTCCGCCTGTGCGGCCTGATGGCCATGGCCCCGCTGACCGACGACCCCGCTCCCATCCGGCGCGTCTTCGAGCGCACCGGCGAACTCTTCGACGAGATCCGCCATGAGGGCATCGGCGGCGACGACTTCACCGAACTGTCGATGGGCATGACCAACGACTTCGAGCACGCCATCGAGTTCGGCGCCACCCTGCTGCGCATCGGCAGCGCCTTCTTCGAGGGCATCATGCAGCCGGTGGGGGAACAAGTCGGGGAGGAGGAGTGAGGGGCGAGCCGCGCACGTCAAGCGAGCCGAGGTCTCGCTGCCCGCTTCGGCTCGATGTGCCGTGCCGACAGACGGTCCCTCGGGTTCGCTCGACTGAGCACCCGGCCGGCCCGCAGGACTGGCCAAGTGCTCCTTTCTTGAGGGCCGCACATCCGCAGTCCCCGTATCCTATCCTGCCGACCACCGGAAAGCCGGCCGCGCCACTACGGGCAGAAGTACTCCGATTCCTTCACCGCCCCGCACCCGAACCTGGCGGTGACGATGCCCGGACCCGGCGGGACGTCGCTGAAGGCGGCTTTGCCCTTGCCCTTGCCGTTCAGCGTCCCTTCGCTCGACTCGCCACTGGTCAACTCGACCCTGAACGCATCGTGCGGCAGGCCGCCCTGGAGCTTGACCGTCAACTTCCGTTTGCCCCGTTTCTCGCTGCACCTGGCCTGCCTGATCGATTCGCGCCCGGTGCAGCCGGGTCCACAGTCGCCTCCCGAACCGAAGCTCACACCGGCTTCAAGCTGCACGGGTTCACGGGCGAACCGGACGGCCTCTTCGAGATTGCCGGTCGTCCGCACGAACAGCGCCGGCCAGGCATAGCTGTGTTCGTACGCAGCCACGAAGTCGCTCAGCCAGCGCGACCCCAGGTCGAGGTCGAACGCGGTGTCGTCCAGATCCGCGAAGACGTCGGCGCCGTAGACCTCCCTGGCTTCGTTGTCGATCCACAGCCAGGGAACGGCGGCCTCGAAATAGACCGCGTTGTAGTCGTGGATGGCCACCCTGCCGTCGCGGAACCAGATGCCGTCGGGCGTCACGGCGTGCAACGTCATCGCACTGACGCTCACCACGGCGCCGTGCAGTGGATCATCGCGGTAGGCCGGGTCGTCCTGGCGGCTGCCGTCCGCGTTCAGAACCCGGATAACGGAGTCAGAGAAGCCGAGCGTCTGCGCGTATGGGTCGTACCACACGGTGGTATCCTGCCCGTCGCCGGTGCCGAGCGAGTAGGAGGCGCACTTGAAGATGCTGTCCTCCTTGAGGAAGCACTTGGTCCGGAAGTCGAACCCGGTGATGATCAACTTGTCGTCGACGCTGTTGGCCGCCAGCCGGATGGTGACGGTCTCGCTGGCCGGCTGCGGAGACATCCGGAAGTAGATCGTGCCCGTCACTTCTTCGCCGTCGGTGTGTGCCAGCGTGTAGGTGTGAGTTGAGCCACCCTCCGGCGAGATCCCCACGGTTGCCGTGTCGGAATCCTCGAGACCCTCCGTGCGATACGTGATCTCGAGAGCGTACTCCTTGCAGTTGTCCGGGTTCTTGATGTTGGGGATCTTCTGCCAGACGCTTCCGCTCTGCGTGATGGTGGTCTCCCCGCTTCCGGGCGGCGCATTACTGGCGTTGCCGCTCGTATTCCAGCCGTCCGGTTTGCCGTCCCTGTCCGCGTCGTCCATGCCGGGGTTCGTGTTCTTGAAATCCGGGTTGTCCCACCAGGTGGGCCTTTCCTGCTTCGGGTGCCTCTCGGTTCCCGCGCCGGCGGTCGCGCTTGCTGCGAGCAAGACGCACAGGGAAACCGTCAGCGCATTGCTGATCGATCGGGTCGGACACTGGGTTTTCATGGTGTCGCTCCTTCACCGATGGGGGGCTTGATCGCCGCCACAGAGCCTGGACAACGGGCGTGCCGAGCGGCCCACAGTGGCGGGCGATCCCGAAGTGATGGAGGACTCGCCGCGCCGCGGCCGCCGGTTCCCCGTTGAAACCCTGCTCCGGCCTCCGATAGTTCTCCGTGGCCGGACCCGCGGATCTTACACTTCGAGAACGATAGGCCCGCCGGAGACTTTGCCGCCTTGGACCGTCGGCCCAATGCCTGCACCACGGGCGGCGGCTTGTATGGAACGTAGCGGCCCGCCAGGACGGGAAGTCCGCGTGCTCGGCCGGTGTGTCCGCCGCCGGCGGACTACTCCAGCGGGTTGATCGTCAGCCCCGTCACCAGTTTCGGGTAGAAATAGGTGGTCTTTTGCGGCATCAGGCCGCCGGCAACGCTTACGGCTTTGAGGTGGGCCATGGGCGTGGCTCGCACCAGGAGGGCGACGCCGTTTTCGCTTCTCGCGGTTTCGAGGGCGGCCTTCTCAGACTTCACGAAGCGCACGGCCGGCGACTTGCCGCCGCCGGTCGACAGCGCGGCGCCGGCCGCGGCGCCGCCGGCTGTCGCGGTGGCTCCGTCGCCCGTGGAACGGCTGGCCGACGTTCCGGCACCCCCCGAACCTGCTGCGCGTGCAGCGCCGGATGCGCCAGCCCCGCCGTTTCCGTGCAGCAGTTCGTCGATCAGGTAGCGGTGCAGATAGGCTGTGTCGAGCTTGCGCCAGGCTTCGCACTCGTCCGGGGCGAGCTTCGCCAGGACGGCCCGGTTGGTGAACCGCACGCCCTGCCGCCGGCCGGCGCGGTCGACCAGCGTCAGGTCCGCGTGGGACTCGGCGCAAGTAGCGCAACCGTCCTTCCACGCGGCCAGCAGGGCATCGAGACCGATCCCCGCCAGCGCCCGGTGGTACGGCCAGATCAGGCAGCCGGGGTCGTCCATCGACGCCAGCACGAACATCACGTAATTCGCGGGATGCCCAAGCGGCAGCGACCCGCCGCTGCTGCCGGCCGCCGCCCCCCCCTGCTGCTCCGCCAGCCAATCCCGGTACATCAGCGCCGTGCCGTAGCGGTGATGCCCGTCGGCGATGAACACCTGCCGCTGCGACATGGCGGACGTGACAGCCTTGATCGTCGTGGGGTCGTCGACGATCCACAGCTTGTTTTCGACCTCCTCCATGGTGCCGAAGGCGTCGGGATGGCGGGCGGCGGTGGCGGCGAAGGCGGCGTCGATCTCGCCCTCTGGATCGGCATACAGCCCGAAGATGGCCGACAGGTTGCACTTCGTCGCCTTCATCAGCGCCAGCCGGTCTTCCTTCGGTCCGCCGAAGGTCTGCTCGTGCGGAAGCACCACGCCTTCGTCGAACCGGCACAGGCGCACGCGGGCAATGAACTTTTTGCGCGTGTAGGTGCGGCCGGCGTAGCGGAAAACCTGGAGATACAGGTAGATCGCCGGCCTCGGCTCGCGTACCAGCGTCCCGTCAGCCAGCCAGGCGTTCAGCGTTTCGGCCGCCCTGCGATACGCCTCCGCCGGTCCGGCCGACTTCGGTGGGACGTGCGGCAGGTCGATGGCGACGATGTTGTGGTCCGAGCGGGCCAGCAGAGCCGCCTTGTCGGCCTCATCCAGCACGTCATAGGGCGGCGCGATCCGCGTGGAAAGGTCGCGGCTCTTCGAGAAATCGTAGCGGATGGCCTGAAACGGTGTCACTTCCAGCACGGCGGCATTCTCCCGGTCGAGCACGTCTCCCCGGCGGGGGCGAGCGTATCGGTTCGATGGAGGGGCGGCAAGGCGGACTTTCCTGCAGGACCTGCGCCGCTGACGGCGACGCTTTCGTCAGTTAGAATCCGCCCGGGCGTTACGCCCACGGCCGGGGACGCACCGCCGGACCCGAGCCGGTGCGGCCGGCTCGGCCCAGGCGTTCCTCTCATTCGAGCGGTTACAGGCGGCGGAGGAATCATGGCTTATCAGGTTCTGGCTCGAAAATATCGCAGCGGCACGTTTGACGACCTGGTCGGGCAGGACGCCATCGCCACCACCCTGAAGAACGCCGTCGCCACCGGGCGCGTCCACCACGGGTACCTGTTCACCGGCACCCGCGGGGTGGGCAAGACGTCGACCGCGCGTATCCTGGCCAAGGCGCTGAACTGCCTCGAATCGAAGGCCCCCACGCCAACGCCCTGCTGCAAATGCGCCTCCTGCACCGCCATCGCCGAAGGGGAGGACATCGACGTCATCGAGATCGACGCGGCCAGCAACACCGGCGTGGACGACATCCGTGAGCTGCGCAGCAACGTGCCGCTGCGCCCGGCGCGGGGACGCTTCAAAGTCTATGTCATCGACGAAGTCCACATGCTCAGCACGAACGCCTTTAACGCCCTGCTCAAGACGCTGGAGGAGCCGCCGGAGCACGTCAAGTTCATTCTGGCCACCACCGAGCTGCAGAAGGTTCCGGCCACCATCCAGAGCCGGTGTCAGCGCTTTTCCTTCCGCGCCGTCGCCCCGGACGCGATCGCGGCGCATCTTTCGAACATCCTGAAGGCCGAGTCGATCCGCGTGGACGACGCGGTGGTGCGACGGCTGGCGCGGCTGGCCAACGGGTCCATCCGCGACGCCCTGTCGCTGACGGACATGGTGCTGTCCTTCGAGTCGGGCCACGTCACCACGGCGGTGTTGGAGCAGGTGCTGCCGCCGGCGCACGACGATCAGCTATTCACCCTCGTGGATCACGTGTCCACCGGCGACGCGGCCGCGGCGCTGGCCCAGGCGGACGCGGTTTTCGCCGGCGGCCAGACCGTCGCCCGCTTCTGCGACGCACTGATCGACTATCTGCGCTCGCTGATGCTGTTGCGCGTGTGCGGCGCGGCGACGGAACTGGTCGACGTGCCGGAGCAGGTTCGCGGACCGATGAGCGACCAGGCCGCCCGCTTTCCTCCGCCGGTTTTCGTGTACATGATCACGCTGGTGGAAGAGGTGCGCCGGGCGGCGCGATACAGCGGCGCCGGCCGGGCGCTGGCCGACGCGGCCGTGGTACGGCTGGCGATGTGCCACCAGTTCACGGATATCGCCACGTTGCTGCGGGGACCGCTGCCGTCGGCTCCAACCGCCCCACAACCGCCCGCTGCCGAAAAAAAAAAGCAGATGACGCCGGGGCCGGACGCCGGCGTTGACCCCACGCGTGGAATCGCCGCCCGTCAGTTCGATCGCGCCGATGAGCGAGCGGCACCGACTACGGCGCGTGCGGTTGACCTTGGCGACCTCTCTGGGCCGCAGTCGAACGTGGGTTCCCCGTCGCCCGCGCCTGTCCGCTCGGCGGGCTTTGCCGGTCCGGTCCGCGAATCGCCGCGCGTGCAGGTGGATCCGACGCCCGGGCTCGCCGATGCGACTCGCGCGATGACCTCGGTCGCCTCGTCGGCGGAACGGCTTCGCGTGGCCGGCGATCCGCGCGTCCGGCGGGCAATCGAGCTGGTGGACGGAACGCTGGTCGACGTCAAGCGAGTCTCGACTAGAATCCCGGGCGACGACGCCGCTGTGGACGCCGACGTAATTCCCGAGGGGGAGCCGGCCGGCGAGGAGACATAAGCGAATGTTGGGGAATCTCGGGAATCTGGCCGGGCTGCTCAAGTCCGCTAAGGAACTTCAGAGCAACATGGCCGCGATGCAGGCGGAACTGGCGGCAAAGCGCTATTCCGCTGAGGCCGGCGGCGGCCAGGTGCGGGCCACCGTGGATGGACGGGCGACCCTGGTCGACATCAAAATCGCCCCGGAGGCGACCGCCGACGTGGAACTGCTGGAGGACCTGATCACGGCCGCGGTCGGCGCGGCCGTGAAGCGGTCGCAGGAAGCCCTTCAGGCAGAGATGAGCCGGCTGGCCGGCGGCATGCCGCTTCCACCCGGCCTGGCGGACCTGATGAACCAGAACCGCTGATCTTCAATCCCCGATCCCGAATCGCAGACCTTGGCCTCCTCTCGCCCCTGCCATGAAATCCGGAACGATTGAGTGCCTGGAACGCCTGAAGACGGAGTTTCAAAAGCTCCCCGGCATCGGGCCGCGCAGCGCCGAACGCATCGCCTTTCATCTGCTGCGCCAGCCGCGCGAGGAGGCGGAACGCCTGGCAAGGGCGATCGTGGACGTCAAAGACCGTACCCGCCACTGCGGGCGCTGCTTCAATCTGACCGAAACGGACCCGTGCAGCGTGTGCGCCGACCCCCGCCGCGATCAGGGCGAAGTGTGGGTGGTCGAACAGCCGGCGGACGTGCAGGCGCTGGAGGCGACCGGCCAGATCCGCGGCGTCTACCACGTGCTCATGGGCCACGTCGCCCCGCTGGAAGGCATCGAGCCCGGCGACCTGACGATCGGCGCCCTGACGGCGCGGGTGCGTGCCGGCGGGATCCACGAGGTCGTGCTGGCACTCAATCCGACGCTGGACGGTGACGGAACGGCGCTGCACATCCAGAGTCTGCTGGCCGATACCGGTGTGAGGATCACGCGGCCCGCGCGAGGCCTGGCGGTGGGGTCGCAGCTCGAATACGCCAGCGCCGCCATGCTCGATGCCGCCATCCGCGGGCGCGGACCCGTCTGAGTGTGGCGCCGGTTTTCAATCGGTGGAAGCGCCGCCGTGGACGGGCGTTGGGCCCTGGTCCGGGTTGCGATGCGTTCGTGCGCCGTTGCTGACGAATGACGAACGGACCTTTCGCCACGCCGCTCACCGTTTCAGGCCGCAACCGCCGGCCCGGATCCTCGATGGGGCGACAGCCGCAGCCTGGCCGTATTATCGTACACGTCCGCCCGTGCGGTGCATGGCACGGGTGTGATTCCTGCTATAATCCGGTGTCCAAGAACCGAGGGTCGCAAATTGACCCACGCGTGGGATAGTGCCGCGGGCCGGCGCGCCCACGTCGATCGGGGGGCAGCGTGGAATGTCGCAGTCGCTTTCGCAAACGCTGGGCCAGTACATGCGGCTGGAGCAGCGGCTCACCCCGCAGCTCATCCAGTCCATGTCGATCCTGCAGATGCCGGTGGCCGACCTGGAAACGATGATCGCGGAGGAGCTGGAGAAGAACAGCGCCCTGGAGGTCGAGGAGCGGGCCGCTCCGCAGCCCCCGGCGGACGGCAACGGCCAGGCGACCCTCGAAAAGCCGAACGAGGACGCCGTCAGCTTCGACCGCCTCGATGACCTCAGCCGCGCTTATGACCTCAACAACGACGATCTGGCCCGCTTTCGCCGCGGCGTCGGCGCCGGCCCCGGAGAGCGCGACGCCAAGATGGAGGCGATGGCCAACACGCCCGGCCCGTCCGAGAGCCTGCAGGAACACCTCCTCACGCAGTGGAAGACGACCGAGTTCGCGGACGACGAGGTCCGCCGCGCCGGCGAGGTCATCATCAACCACGTTGACGACGACGGATACCTGCGCGTGCCGCTGGCCGAACTGTGCGGCAAGTGCCGGCCGCCGGTGTCGATGGAGACAATGGAAACCGCCCTGTTCGAGGTCCAGTGCCTGGAGCCCAACGGCGTCGGCGCCCGCGACGTCAAGGAGTGCCTGCTGCTCCAGTTGGACGCCCTGCCGGGCGACAATCGCATCGAGCGGACGTTGATCCAGGAGCACCTGGAGGACGTGGCCCGCAATCGCATCCCCGCCATCGCCCGGGCCACCGGCTATTCGATCGGCGAGATCATGGAGGCCATCAAGGTCATCCGCGCCTGGCTCCATCCGCACCCGGGGTATCTGTTGGTCAGCCGCGACGTTCCTCCGATCCGCCCGGACGTGATCGTCGAGTACGCCGAGACCGGGGGGGGGCTGACCGTGCGTCTGGCCCGCGGCAACACGCCGCGGCTGCGCGTGTCGCCGAACTTCATGGACCTGGCCCGCGACCGCTCGGCGGACAAGGACGTGCGCGACTTCGCCCGCAAACGGGTGGAGGCGGCCGGGGCGCTGATCGACGCCGTCGCCTTCCGCCGCAGCCGCCTGCTGGACGTGGCCAGGGCGATCGTCGAGCACCAGCGCGAGTTCTTCGAGACCGGTCCGGAGGCGATGCAGGTGCTGCGCATGAGCGACCTGGCCGTCGAGCTGAACTGCGACCCGTCCACGATCAGCCGCACCGTCGCGGACAAGTACGTGCAGACGCCGCGCGGCATCTTCCCGCTGCGCGGCTTTTTCACCGGCGGCACGGAAACCGAGGCCGGCGAGACCACCAGTTGGGACACCGTCAAGGCCCGGGTGGCCGAGATCATCCGCACCGAGGACCCCAAGGCGCCCCTCAACGACGACCGGATCGCCGCCCAGCTCAAAGAAGGGGGCATCGAGATATCCCGCCGCACGGTGGCGAAATACCGACAGCAACTGGACATCCCCAACGCCCGCCAGCGGATGGAATACTGACCGCCCCGCCCTCGCCACCCCACCGCCCCGCGTCGCCAGAGCCCCGCCTTTCAAGGCGGGCGGTAGCTTCGTCGCCGGCCTCCCCGGCGGCGTCACGCGCTCCAGGACCCGTGTCACGCCTCGCCCACGCTTGGCGTACCGACGCCCAGCCCTTACACTGTGTCGATGGATGGGGGTGCGGAGGACGTTCCGTCCTCCGGTCCGCGCGGCGGTGCGTCCGACGGCGACGCTGCACGATTCCCCCGACATTCCACCGAAAGTGAGGGACGAGCCATGAAACGTGCGAAACTGACCATCGTCGGCGCCGGCAACGTCGGCGCGAGTTGTGCCCTGTGGGCGGCCGCCAAGGAGATCGGCGACATCGTGCTGATCGACATCCCTGACTTCGCCGACAAGACCGCCGGCAAGGCCCTCGACCTGGCCCAATGTGCCCCCATCGAGCGGTTCGACGCCCGCATCGTCGGCACCGCGGACTACGCCGCCGCCAGCGAGTCGGACGTCGTCATCATCACCGCCGGCCTGCCGCGCAAGCCGGGCATGAGCCGCGACGACCTCATCCAGACCAACGTCAAGATCGTGCGCTCGGTGACGGAGCAACTCATCGCGGTGGCGCCGAACGCGGTGCTGATCGTGGTGTCCAACCCGCTCGACGCCATGGTCTACACCGCCTGGAAGATCAGCGGCTTCCCGACCCATCGCGTGGTCGGCCAGGCCGGCTGCCTGGACATCGCCCGCTACCGCACCTTCATCGCCCTGGAGTTGAAATGCAGCGTCGAGGACATCACGGCGCTGCTTTTGGGCGGGCACGGCGACGACATGGTGCCGCTGCCGCGCTACACGTCGGTGGCCGGCATCCCGGTGACGCAGCTCATCCCGAAGGACCGGCTGAACGCGATCATCGACCGGGCCAAGATGGGGGGGGGTGAGCTGGTGAAGCTGATGGGCACCAGCGCCTACTACGCCCCGGCCGCCGGCTCGGTGCAGATGGCCGAGGCCATCATCAAGGACAAGCGCCGCATCCTGCCCTGCGCCGCCTACTGCCAGAAGGAATACGGCGTCGGCGGATACTTCGTCGGCGTGCCGACCATGCTGGGCGGCAACGGCGTCGAGAAGGTCATCGAAGTCGAGTTGGACGCGGCCGAGAAGGACCTCTTCGCCAGCAGCGTCGCCCACGTCAAAGAACTCGTCCAGGTGGCGGACGGGTTCCTGAAAGGGTGAGCCGCGCGGCGGGGGGGGACATCCGGGGTGGCGGCGGCGGAGCCGCGCGGCGCGTGACCGATTCGGCACCTGTTCTCAGCGAGCCGCGTGGCTTTAGCCCGCGATACAGGCTGGCGGCTGCTTGAGGTTCGCGACGGGTCGGCCAACGTCTTGGCCCAGGTCGACGGCGGGACGCAGCCAATCAGAACCGCGAGCGTAAGCGACCGGCCCGCGATCCGAACCGCGAGCGTAAGCGACCGGCCCCGGATCCGAGCCGCGACCGTAAGCGGCCGGCCTCCGATCCGAACCA